>NZ_MUMF01000763.1 GCF_002155905.1 Streptomyces tricolor
GAGATGGGGGGTGGCAGGGGCGAGGGGACGGCGAGGGCGCGGACATCGTCAGGACGGGCTGCGCGGTCGGTCTGCGGCTGCCGGGCAGCGGGGTTCCTGGCGCCGGGGAGGAAGGTGCGGGCGCCGGCGGCGGTCGTCGCGGGAGTGCGGGTGCCGCCGGTCTGCGCTTCGGCGGCCGTCGCCACTCCGCCGAGGCCGGCGTCCGGGGTGGCCGCCTGGTCGGTGGCACGGCCGCCGGCGGGTCTGGCGGATGCCTCTCCGGCACCGGCCGTGCCCTTCTCACCGGATGCGATGGCGCCGTGCACCGTGCCGTCGGCCGGGGAGGCCGGAGAGGCGGCGGCCGGCGAGGCGTCGTGGGTGGGGGCGCCGGAGACGGTCGGCGGCCGGTCCGGCACAGACCGTTGATCGACAGCCCGGCCACGCGCCGGCCACGCGCTGTCGGAGGTCCGCATCGGCGTCGCGCGGTCGGACTCGGGTTGCCGTTCACCACCCGGGGAGAGGCCGGCCGCGGCCCGCTCCGCCTCCGCCGCCGACGGGCGGGCTGAGGTGGGCTCGCGCCGATCCGCCGGTTCCCCGGCCGCGGTGGCGTTCTCCCACGCGGGGTCCGGCGTCGGGGCGTCGGAGTCCGGGGCCGCACGGTCGAGGGCGACCGTGCGAGGTTCGGCCGTTGCCGGGTCGGCCGCCGCGGCACTCGATGCCGCCGTCGGCTCCGCGGTGCGTCGCGCCGCCACCGGAGCGTCAGCCGTCGCGCTCCCCTGCGGGACCTCCGACCCTGCGTGTCCGGGTGCCGCCGGCAACTCGTCCGCGGCGCGGCCGGGGTCGTCGGACGAGCTGCCGATCGCGGAGAATCCGAACACCGGCCGTTCACGCTCCGGCCAGGTGCGGCCGGCCGCAGCATGCCCCCGCTCCCTGTAGCGGGCGTCGAGAGCCACCGGGTTCCGGTCCGCCGGTCCGCGCTCCGGGCGGGCCTCCGGGTCCGCCGGTGCCGCGTTCCGCACGGCTTCTCGAGGCTCGGAGGCGCACTTCGGGTCGTCGCCCTCGACACCGGCCCCCGGGCCCATGTCGCCTACTTCGTCGGCCAGTTGATGGACGAGGATGCCGTTGCGGAACGCGATCTCGCCGACGTCGGCGGTCGTCGTGCCGTACACCGACAGGCGGTTGCCGCCCTCGCGCACGACTTCGACGGAGCGGCGGGCGACGCGGGCGTCCTTGGTGAGCAGGGCCGCGAGGCGGGCGGCGTGCGGGCTGCGGACGGCCACGCGCGGACGCAGCCGGGTGCGCGCGAAGGCCCTGGCCTCCTGGTCGGCGACGAGTCTGCCGCCGTCGAGTGTGACGACCCGGTCGGCCGTGCGTGCGGCCTCCTTGGTGTCGGCCGTGGTGAAGAGCACCGTGCCGCCCTGGGCGGCGTGGGCCCGCAGCATGCCGTGCAGCCACTGGGCCTCACGGACGGAGAGACCGTCCGTGGGCTCGTCCAGGACGAGCGTGTGCGGGTCGGGCAGCAGGGCGCAGGCCAGGCCGAGTCTGCGGTCCATGCTGCGGGACAGCGTGCCGAGGCGCTCTTCGCGGAGGCTGACGAGACCGACCACTTCGAGGACCTCGTCGGCTCGTCGCGCGGGAACTCCCGCCGCGGCGCACAGCATGCGCAGATGACCGCGGACCGTACGGGCCGGGTGGCCCGGTACGTCGCCGAGGAGTACGCCGACTTCCCGCGAGGGGTGAGCGATCAGATGCAGCGGGCGGCCTCTGAAGTAAGTGATGCCGCGCCCCTGTTGGAGCTCAAGCATCAGTTTGAGCGCCGTCGTCTTTCCCGCACCGGCGCTCCCGAGGAGCGCGGTGACATGCCCGGCACGCGCTTCGAAGGAGATATCGTCGACGGCGGGCGGATGCGCCTTGCGGGAATTGCTGGTCAGTCCGAAGGCCTGGATCACCTGCAGCAAGATAGCGCGACATGTCCGGTTTTTCGGGTATAAGGCGCCTTGCACGGAGATGCCGCGCGATCTACCCCCTTCTCTGTCCGCCGTTCGATGGAGCGTGCGCTCAGTAGGGGCGGTCGGCGCGGCGACCGCCCGGCGGCCCGTCCGTCAGACCTCGGGGCGCAGCATCGGCGGGTTGAGCAGGGTTGCGCCGCCCGCTCGGAAGAGCTGGGCCGGCCTGCCGCCCTGGCGTGTGGTCGTGCCTCCGGTGGGGACGAGGAAGCCTGGGGTGCCGGTGACCTTGCGGTGGAAGTTGCGCGGGTCGAGTGCGACGCCCCACACCGCCTCGTACACCCGGCGCAGCTCCCCGACGGTGAACTCGGGCGGGCAGAAGGCAGTGGCCAGCGACGAGTACTCGATCTTGGAGCGGGCGCGTTCCACTCCGTCGGCGAGGATCTGGGCGTGATCGAAGGCGAGCGGCGCCACGGGTTCGCCGTCACGGCCGTAGCCGCCCTGCTGGAGCAGTTCCTCGACCGGGGCCCAGCGCGCGTTGCTGGCGTCGCCTCCGGCACGCGGCGCGGGCAGGTCCGGCGCGAGCGCGAGATGCGCGACGCTGACCACGCGCATGCGCGGGTCCCGCTTGGGGTCGCCGTAGGTGGCGAGCTGCTCCAGATGGGCTCCGTTGTCCTGGGCCGGGGTCGCGGGGTCGTGGGCGCACAGCCCGGTCTCCTCGGCCAGTTCACGCGCCGCCGCCTGGGACAGATCCTCGTCGGCCCGTACGAAGCCGCCGGGCAGCGCCCAGCGCCCCTGGAAGGGCGGCTCACCCCTGCGGACCGCCAGCGCGCACAGGGCATGGCGGCGCACGGTCAGCACGACCAGGTCCACGGTCACGGCGAAGGGCGGAAAGGCTGACGGGTCGTAGGGCATGCCGCGATCATAGTCGTCTTCCTGACGATAAACACTCCCTTCGCCGGTCGCTCCGAGGTGGTTCCGCTTCATTCCGGTATGGGGCGCAGGCCCGTCCCGCTGCTTGTCGGTCCGGTGGTGTCGTTCGAGGTCACCCTCCTTGCCGGGGAGGTCACGCTCCCTGTTGCGCGCGGCGAGGTCACGCTCCCAGTTGCAGGCCGTCCGCCGCCTCCTCCACCATGGCGAGCCCGAGCCGGCTGATCCGCACGGCGAAGGGGGCACCCGCGACTCGCAGTCCGTTGAGACCGAGTTCGCCGAGCGGGGCGCTGCGCACGGGGCGCAGGGTGACCGTGCGGGCCGGGGCGTCGGGACGGATACCGGCGAGGGCGGTGAACAGCAGGATCACGGAGGCCGCGGCGGTGGCCGCCGGACGGCAGGCGGCGGGGTGCGGGAGGGGCGCGGTGGCGGTGGAGCGCCGTTCGCCCGCGAACATCTCGGGCAGCCGGTGACCGAAGTGTTCCGCCGCTTCCAGCAGCCCTTTCAGCAGGCCGGCCGCTTCCTTCTCGTAGCCGGCCGCCACCAGCCCGGCGACTGCGAGTGCGCTCTCGTGGACCCGTACGGCTCCGGTGCGGTGGCCGAACGGCTTGTGTCCCGGTTCCTTGCTGCCGAGGCCCCGCAGTCCCCAGCCCGCGTCCATGGCTGGGGTGCCGAGCAGCCGGGCGAGGTGTTCGGTCTGCACTGTGTCGAGCAGGCCCGGGGCGAGCCGCCCGGCGCCGAGCAGGCCGGTGTCGAGGAGGTGGACGGCGGTGGCGGCCAGATGGGGCACGGGTCGGCCGTCCGGTGCCAGGGCCGCCGCCGGGCGTCCGCCGCCGCGGTCCGCCACCCAGAAGTCGGTCCGGAAGGCGGCCCGCAGGGTCTGGGCCCACTGCTGTAACTCCGCGGCGCCCGGTCTGTCGTAGGCGTCGAGGAGATCGGCACCGAGCAGGGCGGCACGGTACGCGTGGGCCTGCGTTTCGCAGCGGGCCGGTCCCCCGGGGTGCGGGTCGGCGAGGTAGGTGCTGTCGCCGACGGTGGCCCGCAGCCAGGTCAGGCAGCGTTCGGCCGCGGGCAGCAGTTCCTGGGTCTCCTGCTCGGGCAGCCCCCAGCGGCGGGCTTCGGCGAGCAGGGCGGGGAAGAGCAGTGTGGCCTCCGTTCCGGTGCAGCCCGGCGGGAGGTGCGGGCCCGCGTCGCGTCGGGGGCCGGGGATCATGCCGGTCCGCGGGCCCTGGCCCTGGAGCTGGGTGCGGGCCAGCGTGCGCAGGGTGCC
>NZ_MUMF01000764.1:0-171 GCF_002155905.1 Streptomyces tricolor
GTGGGAGGCTGTCGGGCGGGCGCGGGCGGAGGGGCGGCCTCGGGCGCGGGACTACCTGGACACCTACTTCCGGCAGCGGGTGCTGATCGGCGGGGACCGGTGCGGTGGTACGGATCCCGACGGGATGCTGTGCGGGTTCGGCGAGCGGGACGGCCGTACCGTGGCGTACGC
>NZ_MUMF01000764.1:234-7500 GCF_002155905.1 Streptomyces tricolor
TTCGGCGCGGTGGCCGCCGCCCGGGTGCCGATCACCACCCTGGTCATCGGCGAGGGCGGCTCCGGCGGCGCCCTAGCCCTGGCCGCGCCCGGCAACACCTGGGCCACGCCGGACAGTTACTTCTCGGTGATCGCCCCCGAACTGGCCGCGGCCATCCTGAAGCGCCCGCCGCAGGAGATCCGGCCGACCGCGGACCAGCTCCGCATCCGCCCGCAGGACCTGGTCGAGCTGGGCGTGGTCCGGGGCATCGTGGACCACGCCCGCCCGTAGGTCACCGCACCGCCACCGCCCGGACGATCTCCTGCGTCACCGATCCCCCCTTGTCGTCCTGGGCCGAGGCCCGCAGCGAGACGGACGAGGCGCCGCGCGGCACGGTCAGCGTGCCGCGCCAGGCGGCGGCACCCCGGCCGCTCAGCGGCACCGTCCGCCAGGTCGTGCCGTCGTCGTACGACACCTCCAGCCGGCCCCCGCCGAGGGTGCCGGTGCCCGCGGCCCGGGCGACGTACTCGGCGCTGAGGCCGATCGGTGTCCGCCGCCCGCCGGGCACGGACCCGGCGAGGTCGGTGTCGATGTCGTAGGCGAGGTTGATCAGCGGCAGGTACGTCCAGTGGTCCTCGGGGGTGGCCGCCGAGCGGAAGGTCCACTCGGTGTGGCCGCGGGTGGCGAGCGGCCAGCGGGCGGCGTCCAGCGCGGTGTCGGTGACGACCCGGTAGGTGTGCTCGTCGGCGGGCGCGTCCCAGACGTAGGCGGCGGAACCGGTGCGCTCGTCGACCAGGGTGCCGTCCAGATGGACCGCGGTGGTCTGGCGCATGCCGCTGTCCTCGCTCCACACGTCGCCGAAGCCGGTGTGGTCGGGTCCGGAGTCGCCCCAGCCGGGCACGTTCAACTGGATCCGGCCGCCCGCGCGTTGCTGGCCCCAGCCGAGCCCGGTGCCCAGCCAGGGGTGCCACACCGGCCGGAACCAGTCCAGCCGCGACCGGGTGCCGCCGGTGTGGCGGACGAGCCCGCCGCGCTCCTCCAGCGCCCCGTCGGCGGTGGTGACGGACTCGTGCCACAGCTGGCCGGGACCGGTGGAGACGTGGTCCGTGCGCTCGGCGGGCAGGGCGACGCGCTCCCGGAAGCCGAGGCCGACCGGGAAGGTGTCGGTGATCGAGTACCGGAACTCGCCGCCCTCCCGCGGCCGGGAAGAGTGGAACCTCGTCCGCAGCGTGCCGAGTTCGCGGGCGCCGGGTGCGTAGGTGAGGTCGCGGTCCGGGACGGCACCCGGATGCCCCTCGGACAGGTCGTACACGTACGGCGAGTCGGCGGTGCCGGTCATGTCGACCCGGCCGGCCGCCCGGAGCCGGGCCGCGTCCGCGGTGTTCACGGTGGCGATCTGCAGGGGCCGGTCGGCGTTGTCCTCGGTGCCCCACCAGGCCATCAGCCGGCCGGGCGTGTCGTCCGTGACGAACAGGGCCGCGGCGCCCGCGTCCTGGGCCGCCCGCGCGAGCGCGGCCGGGTCGGCGCCGTCGGCGAGGCGGGCGAGGACGGCCTTGCCGGACACCCCGGCGACGGGCCCGTCGCCCACGTCCACCAGGGGGAGCCGGGTGCGGCCCTCGACGAGGGTGCCGCCGGGCTGGACGGTGGCCTCGCGAACGCCCCGGACCGTCAGCAGCGGTGCGGCCAGCCGCCACACGGTCCGGTACTCGAAGCCGCCCCGGGTGACCTTCGGGGTGGGCGCGGCGAAGACGCTGTCGTGGGTGAGGGGCACCTGGACCGCGCCGAACAGGTCGGCGCCGTCCGCCTTCCGGGCGTACTCCATGACGAGCTGGCGGGTCTCGGTGCGCCGGTCGACGTCCGCGCGGATCTCGCGCAGTCCCCGGCCGTCCAGGGTGACCTCGCGGTCCCGGTCGAGGGTGACCTCGGGGGCGGCGAGGAAGCCGAGGCCGAGGGAGTCGGCGCCGTGGCTGCCGCGCACGTCGAGGAAGGTGGCCAGGGAGTAGGTGCCGGGCGCCAGGCGCAGTTCGAGCGTGCCGGAGTCGCCGACGCGGGCGGGCCCGGGGTCGGCGCCCGCGGCGAGCCGCTGCACGGTGAGGTCGGCGGGGACGGGCGCGCCCGCACGGTCCTTGACGTGGACGGTGAGGGTGTACCGCTCCTCCTCCTTGACCAGTCCGAAGGCGGTGTGCGCGACGGTGGCGCCGGCCGGGTCGGTGGCCACGACGCTGCCGCTCGTCCGCCCCACCGGTGCCTTCGTGCCGTCACCGGTGACGGTGGTGGCGGCGGTGCCGTGGGCGGGGACGGTGAGGGTGTCGTCGGCGAGGGTGGCGACGCCGTCCGGGGCGCCCCGCACGGACAGCCTCAACTCCACGGGTGCGGCGGACCGGTTGGTGTAGGTGACGGTCCGGGTGACCGGCTGGTTCGTGTCGTACGGCCAGCGGTGGAAGCCGAGGTCGGCGCTGCCGGTGGCGGTGACCGTCGCGTGCACCGCGTCCGGCACGCTCACCCGGCCCGCGCCCAGCAGGTAGGCGGAGGCGTCCAGGGGCTTCGAGGTGGACATCAGCGCGTCCTTCAGCTGCCCGCCGGTCCAGTCCGGGTGCTGCTCGGCGAGCAGTGCCGCGACGCCCGCGACCTGCGGGGTCGCCATGGACGTACCGCTCATGGAGGTGTAGGGGCCGGTGCCGGGGACCAGCCCGGAGCGGGCGGCCAGGACGTCGACGCCGGGGGCGGCCAGGTCGGGCTTGAGGGCGTTGTCGCCGTGGCGGGGGCCGCCGGAGGTGAAGGGGGCCGGCCGGTCGGCGGAGTCCACCGCGCCGACGGTGAGGGCGGCGTCGGCGGCGCCGGGCGAGCCGATGGAGGAGGGGGCGCCGGTGTTGCCGGCAGCGACGACGAACAGCGCGCCGGTCTCCTCGGAGAGGGTGTCGACCGCCTGGGCCATGGGGTCGGTGCCGTCGCTGGGCTCGGCGGAGCCCAGGCTCAGGGAGACGATCCGGGCGTGCGCGTCCCGGGCCGCCCACTCCATCCCGGCGATGATCTGGGACTCGCTGCCCGAGCCCTGGTCGCTGAGCACCTTGCCGACGGCGAGCGTCGCGCCCGGTGCCACACCCTTCTCCTTGCCGTCGGAGGCGGCGCCGCTGCCGCCGACGGTGGAGGTGACGTGGGTGCCGTGTCCGTTGCGGTCGGCGACCTCCTGTCCGTCGACGAAGCTCCGGGTGGTGCTCACCCGGCCCGCCAGGTCGGGGTGGCCGAGGTCGGCGCCGGTGTCGAGGACGGCGACGGTGACGCCCCTGCCGGTCAGCCCCGTGTCCCAGGCCGCCGCCGTGCCGATCTGGGCGTTGCTCTCGGCCAGGCCGGCCGTCACCCGCCCGTCGAGCCACACCGTGCCGATGCCCGAGGTGCGGGTGAACGACCGCCAGAAGGTGCGGCCCCTGCCGGCCGACAGGGCGGCGCCGCGCACACTGGGCAGCGCGCGGGTCCGCTCGGCACCGGCCGGGGTCGCGGCCCGCGCGCCCTTGTCGTACGTCACGATCAGCGGCAGCGCGTCGGTCTTCGCGTCGGTGAGCCCCTGCCGGATCAGCCCGCTGACGTCGAACAGCCGCCGGTCCAGGGTGCCGGCGCGCAGATACGGCAGCGCCTCGTCCGGTACGACGGTGAGCCGGCCGTCGCTCTGCTGCGTCCGCACGGCACCGGTGGCGCCGCGGGGCCGCTGCACGGTGACGGTGCGTCGGCCGTGTCCGAGGTCGGTGACGGTCACCTGGTCGCCGGTGACGAGGGTGACGGTGGTGGCCCCGCGGTTGCCGGGGCCGGGGGCGGGTGCGGGCTGCGCCGCGACCGCCGGGCCGGCCGGGAGCAGGGCGCTCACCAGCGCCGCCGCCAGCAGGGCCGCCCCGCGTCTGACTGGTCCTGTGCTCATCCACGCCTCTTCTCGTGTGTGTCGAGCGCGTCGCGTGCTGGGACGAGTGTGATGTGCCGCTTGCTGTACGGGAGTTGACCGATGCTGACGGAAAGGCGCCCTGGCGGGTTTTCGCCAACTTCGATACGAGTCCCGCCGCTCCCCGTCGGACATGTGACTCCGCTGGCACCGTCCGTAACATGGGAGGCGGTCACTGGTCAGGTACGACGGGGGAAGCGAGCACCACGATGGACGGGTTGGTGGAGTTCAGGACCGAGGACGGTGCGCTCGTCGTGGTGGAGGGCGCCGGCACCACCCGGTCGGGGGCCCGCCTCGTCTCGCGCGGCGACGGTCCGGCGCAGGCCGCGCGCACCTTCGAGGGCGCGCTGGACGGCGTGCGCGCGGCGGCGACGGCGGCACTGCGCGTCTTCCGGGACGGCAGCCTGCGCCCCGACGCGGTGGAGATCGAGTTCGGCGTGCGGCTGTCCGCGGAGGCCGGTGCCGTCATCGCCAAGGGGTCGGCGGAGGGCCACCTGCTCGTCAAGCTGAGCTGGGCCCCCGGACAGCAGCCGGAACAGACCGCACCCGCGCAGAGCGCGTCCGGGCAGGCCGTGCCCGGGCCGGTCACGCCGGCGCCGGCCGTGCCCGGGCAGCCCGCGCCGGGCCGGACCGCGCCCGACCCGGAGCCCGCCGACCGGTGATGCACAGCGCCGCCTGGCACGCCCGGATCGCCTGTGGCGACGAGGTGGGGGCCGGATTCCTGGTCACCGGCCGCCGGGTGCTCACCTGTGCCCATGTCGTCCGGTGGAGCGACCGGGCGGCGGTGACCGTCTCCTTCCCGCACGCCCGGGAGCTGGGCGAGCTGTCCGCCACGGTCGTCGTCCACGGCGGCTGGGCGGGCGAGGTCACCGACCCCGGCGATGTCGCCGTGCTCGAACTGGACCGGGACGTCCCGCTCGCCCCGGCCGGTTTCGCGCCGCCCGCCGCCGCGTACACCGAGCCGTACCCGAAACTGATCGCGTACGGCTTCCCCGAGGGCTACGACGAGGGCACGCTCGCCGAGTACCAGGCCGTCTCCGGTCAGCTGATCGCCGGCGAGTGGCTGGAGCTGGTGGCGTGGAACGGGCACGGGCAGCCGCTCGTGGCCGGGTTCAGCGGGGCGGCGGCCACGCTGCCGGACGGCAGGGTGGCCGGCATGATCACCGCGGCCTCGGACGCGCCGGACGTGCGCAAGGGCCGGATGCTGCCGCTGGACGTGATGGCCCGTTACTGGCCCGGGCTGCGCGAGCTGGTGCCCGCCCCCGGCCACCGGGACGACACCCGCGACCTGCTGCACGCCCTGCTGCGCCGGGCCGCCGCCGGCACCGGCCCGGCGTGCGACCCGAACCGGCTGTACGTGGACGCGGTCGGCGCCTTCGGGCCGCCGCTGCCGCCGGGCGGCTTCAGCTCGCTGTGGGCCGCCGCGGCCTATGTGCAGGGCGAGGTCCCGGACCCGGCGGCGGAGGGCCGGTTCGCCGACCGGCTCCGCGAACTGCTCCACGAGGGACCGGCGTTATCGTCCCCCGCGCCCGCGGCGGCCCCCGACGCGGCGATCCCGGCGGCCCCGGCCTGGTCCCCGGTCGTCGTGGAGATCGACCACAGCGGTGCCGGGCCCGACCAGGTGACCGTGGAGGTGTCCGCGTACCGCGACGGCCGGCGAAGGCCGGTGGGCGCCCGCCGGCTGCCGCGGAACGCGGTGCGGGCCTACGTACAGAGCCGCATCGACGAGGCCGTGGCCCACCTCGCGCCGGACGCCGACGAGCTGGTGACCTTCGTCCTGCCGCGCGAGTGGCTCAACGAGGCGGTGGCGCACTGGGAGTGCGGCGCGGACGACAGCACGCCCCTCGGCTGCGCCTACCCCCTCGTGGTGACCGACCGCGCCCGCCACCACAGCGGCCGGCTGCGCCACCAGCTGCGCAAGAAGTGGCAGAAGCTGGACTCCGGCGGCGCGATCGAGGTGCACCGCGTCGAGTGCGGCACCCGGGAGCGACCGCCGAGCCTGCGCAAACGGCTGTGGGACGGCGACGCCCACCTGGCCGGCTTCGCGGCCCCGCCCACGGCGGCCCGGCAGCACTTCGAGGTCGGCCTCACCGTCCCCGTCCCCGTCCTGCTGTGGCCCCGGACCGGCGCGCCCTGCCCCGGCCACGAGGACGCCCCGCGCTCCGGTGCCGGGCCCGAGGACCGGCCCTGCCCCGGCACCGCGTTCCTCGACCAGCTCACCGCCGCCGTCGCCGGCGTACCGCCCGCCGAACTGCCCCGCCACATCCTGTCGTTGCGGCTGACGGCGGCCGCCGACGACGAACCGGACCGGCACTGGGCCTCAGATGTGCAGCTGCTCTGGGACGACCCGCGCTGCTTCCCCGAGACCACCGCGAGCCTGCACTCGCCCGTCGCCTGACCGAACCGCACGACCGACCGCCCCCCCCCACGGAGAAGAAGAGCCCATGCCCCTGTGGCCCGTCTACACCGGTACGAACGAGCCGCACGACGGCATCGCCGAGCTGCCCCCGCCGCCGCCCTGGCGGGCCTTCGACGGCGGGCCGGCGCTCCCGGCGCCGGACGCGGAAGCGGACGCCTCCGCCGTCTCCCCCGACCGCACCCACCGCGCCGAGACCTACCAGGCCACGCCGGAGACGGTGCAGCTGGTCAACGCGGCCCTGTATCTGCGCCGCCCGCTGCTGGTCACCGGCCCGCCCGGCACCGGCAAGTCCTCGCTCGTGTACGCGGTCGCCCGGGAGCTGCGGCTCGGTCCGGTGCTGCGCTGGAACATCACCAGCCGCAGCACCCTGCACGACGGCCTCTACCAGTACGACCCGCTCTCCCGGCTGTACGCGGCCCGGCAGGAGGCCGCCCGGCCGGACCGGACGCAGGGCCCGGACGACCGGTCGGGCATCGAGCACCATCTGCGCCTGGGCCCGCTCGGCACCGCCCTCCTGCCCTACGAGCGTCCCCGGGCGCTGCTCATCGACGAGATCGACAAGAGCGACCTGGACCTGCCCAACGACCTGCTGAACGTACTGGAGGAGGGGCAGTACGAGATCCCCGAGCTGGTGCGCGCCTCCCGGCTCACGCCGGACGGCGTCGCCGAGGTGCTGGCCGACGGCACCGACGAGCGGGTCCCGGTGGCCCGCGGCCGGGTGCGCTGCCGGGCCTTCCCCTTCGTCGTCCTCACCAGCAACGGCGAGCGCGAGTTCCCGCCCGCCTTCCTGCGCCGCTGCGTCACGCTGCACCTGCGCCAGCCGGACGACCGGCACCTCGCCGAGATCGTCCGCGCCCACCTCGGGGAACCGGACGCCTACGCGCGGACGCTGATCGACCGTTTCCTGTCCCGGTCGGGCGTCGGCGACCTGGCCACCGAC
>NZ_MUMF01000765.1 GCF_002155905.1 Streptomyces tricolor
GGGCGGCGCCGGCCGCGGCCAGGCAGAGCAGGGCCAGCAGGGCCCAGCCGTGGGTGTAGCCGGAGGCGTACGGCAGGCCCGAGGGCTGGAGCCGGCCGGTGACCAGGACGCTGGTGAGCGCGGCGCCGATGGAGCCGCCGATGGTGCGGATGTTGGCGTTCATGCCGGTCGCGGCGCCGGTCTGCTCCGGCGGCACGCTGCCCACGATGAGGTTGGCCATCGAGGCGAAGGCGAGTCCGATGCCGAGGCCGAACAGGCCGGCGACGACGGCTATCTGCCACGGGGCGTCGTGCCACAGGGTGAGGAAGCCGCAGGCCAGCGCGCCGAGGGCGGCACCCGTGGTGAGCAGTGCCTTGGCGCCGACGCGGGGTTCCAGGCGGCCCGACAGGACGCCGGAGAGGAACATCGCGACCAGCATCGGCAGCATGAGCAGGCCGGACGCGGTGACACTGGCGCCGAAGCCGTAGCCGGCCGCGGACGGCGTCTGGACGAAGCCCGGCAGGAAGGACCAGATGGCGTACATGCCGGCGCCGAACAGCAGGGCGGCCGTGTTGGTCGTCCACACCGCGGGCAGTCGCAGCACCCGCAGATCGATGAGCGGGCTGCGCGAGCGGGCCTCGGCCGTCAGCCACACCGCGAACAGGACGACGGCGGCGGCGAACAGGCCGAGCACCCTGGCCGAGCCCCAGCCCCACTGCCCGGCCTGGCTCAGGGGCAGCAGCAGGGCCACCAGCCAGCCGGAGAGCAGCACGGCACCGCCCCAACTGACCTTGCCCTCCGCCCGCTTGGGCGACTCGGGGACGTACCGCAGGGCGATCAGGACCGTCGCGGCGACGACCGCCACCGGGATCCAGAACAGCCAGCGGTAGTCGAGCGCGGACACGATCGGGCCCGCGGCCACCATGCCGACCCCGCCGCCGGCGGCGATCACCGCGGAGAGGTTGCTGATACTGCCGCTCACCTCGCCCGGGGCGAACTCGTCCCGGATGATGCCGAAGGAGAGCGGGAACAGGGCGCCGCCGACGCCCTGGACGATCCGGGCGACGATGAGGACGCCGATGTCCGGTGCCAGCGCGGCGATGAGACAGCCCGCGAGGACGGCCAGCAGGACGGCGACGAGGGTCCGCTTCTTGCCGACGAGGTCGCCGACCCGGCCGAGGATCGGGGTGAAGACCGAGGCGGACAGCAGATAGGCCGTCATCACCCAGGTCGCGGTGGACTGGGAGGTGTGCAGGGCGTGCTGGACGGTCGGCAGGGCCGGCGCGATCAGCGACTGGAGCATGGAGAACACGCCGGCACCGGTCGCGAGGACCGTGAAGGTGAGGCGGGTGGACGCGCGGGGCATGGAGAAGCCTCTCCGGAATCGGGGATGCGGAGGGTGGGGAAGTCGAGGGGCACGGTCGTACGGGCCGCGCCGGGGGATGCCTGCGGAACGGGGGCCGGCCGGGCGGGCCGCGTCCGGCCACGGCGGAGCCGACCCCGCACTGTTAAAGTGGAGGTGCTCCTCCACTCTAGCGGAGGTGACCCTCCGGTTCCAGTCGATTCCCTCCCCGGGAGGCAGCAGTGACGGCCACGCCGTTCCCCGTCAGCGAGATCGTGGCGGCCCGCCGGCCGCACCGTAAGGACGCCGCCCGCAATTACGACGCCCTGCTCGGGGCGGCCCGCGAGGCGTTCGCGGAGCACGGCGCGGACGCCTCCCTGGAGGACATCGCCCGCCGCGCGGGTGTCGGCATCGGCACCCTCTACCGGAACTTCCCGACCCGCCGCGACCTGTTCGAGAGCGTCTACGCCGACGAGGTCAACGCCCTGTGCCGGGCGGCCGTCGAGCTGACGGGGCGCGAGCCGTGGGAGGCGCTGACGACATGGCTGGACCGGTTCGCCGGGTACATGGTCACCAAGCGCGCGGTGCGCGAGGCCCTCGACGGCCGGTCGGACATCTTCCAGTCCTGCCGCGACTCCATGTACGCGGCCGGCGGCCCGCTGCTGGAGCGCGCCCAGCAGGCCGGGATCGCGCGGGCGGACATGGACTTCGGCGATCTGCTGCGGATGGTCGCCGGGATCACGGCGACCGCGTTCGAGGACGACGCCCAGCGCGACCGGGTACTGGCGATCGCCCTGGACGGGGTCCGCACCCACCACCGCTGAGCATCTGCCGCGCTGGGCACTCCCGCCGCCGGACGGACCTCAGGCGGCCGCACCCGGCTACTTGATCAGCGCGTTCGCCACCACCACGATCAGCCCCAGCAGCGCGTCCCCCAGCCCGACCAGGACGGCGACCGGCCAGCTGCGCGCCGACCACCGGGCGGTGACGAGGCCGAGGCCGAACAGGATCACGATGTTGAGGACGAACGCCGCGTACTCGACGCCCTTCGCGGACCACCACCCCCAGCGCGCGCCCGCGAGCAGGAAGACCGTGGGCAGCACGGCCGTGACGAGCGGCCACTCGTTGCGCAGCGCGAGCAGCACGTCCCACCGGCGGTGCGGGGTGCGTTCGGCGATGTAGTGGGCGTAGCCGTGGGCGAGGGCGGAGGCGCACGCGGTCACCAGCACCCACGCGGCGTCGTAGCCGCGGACGTCGGCGGAGGTGTGCCCGTACTGGGTGAGCGCCGCGACCATCGAGCTGGCGAGGACGGCACCGTACACCCCGCCGAAGAGGACGATCTCGCGCGTGTCGTGGTGCCGGGGCGGTGCCGTGCCGGCCGCCGGGGAGTCAGCCATGTCCTCACGATCACCCGGGCGCGGCGCCCCCGCCACTTCGCGCACCCCGACGAAGTGTCCCCCGACCAGGCCCGATGCCCCACACACTGTCCACGGCGGCACGGCTCGCGCGCCGACTAGGGTCGGCCGCATGACGCACAGCTTCGCGCTCCACATCCCCGACGCCGACCTCGAACCCGAGCCCCTGGACCCGGCGCAGATCGTCTCCGGGAACCCGGAGGTCACCGGAAAGGTCGTGTGGGAGTCGGCGGACGGCCGGCAGATCCGCGGGATCTGGCAGATCACCCCGGGCGTGGTCACCGACACGGAGGCGGACGAGCTGTTCGTGGTGATCAGCGGGTCCGCGACGATCGAGGTGGCGGACGGTCCGACGCTGACGGTGGGGCCCGGCGACATGGCGGTGCTCCGCGCGGGCGACCGTACGACCTGGACCGTGCACGAGACGCTGCGCAAGGCGTACGCCATCAGCCTGTAGGGCGCAGGTCCTCCCCGGGCGGGGCCGTCGTCCCGCGGATCTCCAGCGTCGGCGCCGCCAGCTGCACCCGCTCCTCGCCGTCCGGACGCGCGCACTCCGGCCGCTCGAAGCGGTCCAGCAGGCAGCGGGCGGCGCGCCGCCCCACCTCGTGCGGGGAGGTGTCGACGGTGGTCAGCCAGAGGTGGCGCAGCCGGGAGACGCTGGTGTTGTCGTACCCGGCCACCGACAGGTCCTGCGGCACCCGCAGGCCCAGCTCGCCGGCCGCCGACAGCGCGCCCACCGCGGCCATGTCGTTGACGGCGAGGAGCGCCGTGGGCCGCTCGGGGCGGCTGAGCAGGCGTACAGTCCCGCGGTAGCCGCCCTCCTCGGTCAGGTCGCCGGGCTCGACGAGCGGTGCGGCGCCGTGCTCCCGCATCGCCGCCTCGAAGCCCCGCCGGCGCAGCTCCCCGACCGCGCCGTGGCCCGCGAGGTGCGCGATCCGGCGGTGGCCGAGCCCGAGCAGGTGCTCCGTGGCGAGCCGGGCGCCCCGTTCGTCGTCCCCGGCGACGACGTCCACCCCCGGCGGCTGCGTCTCGCGCGCGCCGGCCACCACCACCGGCATCCGCCGCGCGAGCGCGCCCAGCGCGCCCGCGTCCGGGACCGTGCCGACCACCACCAGACCGTCGACGCCCAGGTCCAGGAAGGGTGCGGCGAGGTCGTGGCCCATCCGCCGGTTCAGCCGGGCGTCGGCGAGAAGCATGTGCAGACCGGCCGCGTGCAGCGGGGCGTTGAGCCCGTCGAGCAGCTCCACGAACCAGGGGTTGCGCAGGTCGTCCAGGAGGACGCCGACCGTGCGGCTGCGCTGCTCGCTGAGGCTGCGGGCCGCCGCGTTCGGCCGGTAGCCCAGCTCGCGCACGGCCCGCAGGACGGCCTCCCGCTTCTCCGGGCGCACCGGGCCGGAGCCGCGCAGCACGAGCGAGACCAGCGACTTCGACACACCGGCGCGTTCGGCCACATCGCGGATCGTCGGCGGTCTCATGGCATGGACCGTTCCACGCGGCGTGCCGCGCTGTCAAAGGGTTGACAGCCTGGCCATGTCCGAACAAAGGTGGCGTGGGCCGGGGATGGACCGGTCCAAGCGGAGGCCGACGCGGTCCGGCCGTCCCGTTCGTCCGCGCCAGGGAGAGGCTGTCATGGTGGATGCGCTCGGTGTCGCCGTCATCGGGTTCGGCTGGATGGGCCGGGTGCACACCCAGGCCTACGCCCGCCTCCCGCACCACTATCCGCGCCTCCCCCTGCGACCCCGGCTGATCACGGTCGCCGAGGAGGTGCCGGGGCGGGCCGAGGAGGCCGCCGAGCGGTTCGGGTTCGCCTCGGCGACCCGTGACTGGCGCGAGGTGGCCGCCGATCCGCGCGTGCGGGCCGTGAGCGTCACCGCGCCGAACTTCCTGCACCGGGAGATCGGCGTGGCGATGGCCGAGGCCGGCAAGCACCTGTGGATCGAGAAGCCGGTGGGGCTGACCGCCGGGGACGCCCGCGCGGTCGCCGACGCGGTCGCCACGGCGGGCGTCCAGGGCGCGGTCGGCTTCAACTACCGCAACGCGCCCGCCGTCGAGTCCGCCCGCGAGCTGATCGCCTCCGGTGAGATCGGCACCGTCACGCACGTCCGCATCCGCCTCTTCAGCGACTACGCGGCCCACCCCGATGGTGCCCTGACCTGGCGGTACGAGCGCGAGCGCGGCGGCAGCGGGGTGCTCGGCGACCTGGCCTCGCACGGCGCCGACCTGGCCCGCTTCCTGCTCGGCGACATCGCCGCGCTCACCGCCGACACGGCGATCTTCGTCCCGGAACGCGCCCGTCCGAGCGGCGCCACGGCCGGCCACGCCCTGGCCTCCGGCGGCGAGCCCGGCCCGGTCGAGAACGAGGACTACGTCAGCTGCCTGCTGCGCTTCGCCTCCGGCGCCCGCGGGGTCCTGGAGGCCTGCCGGGTCTCGGTCGGCGAGCAGAACAACTACGGCTTCGAGGTGCACGGCACCCGGGGCGCGGTGTCCTGGGACTTCCGCCGGATGAACGAGCTGCGGGTCAGCCGCGGCACGACGTACCAGGACCAGCCGGTGAGCACGGTGTACGTCGGGCCCGGCGCCGGCGAGTTCGCCGCGTTCCAGCCGGGCGCGGCCAACGCGATGGGCTACGACGACCTGAAGGTGATCGAGGCCTACCGCTTCGTCCGCTCCATCGCCGAGGGCACGCCGTACGGCACCACCCTCGCGGACGCGGTGCACAGCGCCACGGTGCTCGACGCGATGGCGGAATCGGCGGAGAGCGGCCGGTGGGTCAGCCTGTAGGGCCCCGTGGGCGGGCCGCCGACGACCGACGAGCCGGCCAGGCAGCACCGATGCCGACCCCTACGCCCCGTGGACCGTCCCGGCAGGCACGCTTGGGCAGGACCGAGAGACCGGGAGCCGGCCGACAGCCCCTCGCGGACCGGCCGACAGAGACCGACGGCCCCTAGCCACCCTGGACCAGCCAGCAGAAACCGACGGACCAGACCGGCAGGCACGGCCGGCCCGGCCCGGCCCGGCACGAGACCTGGCTCCTATACACATCT
>NZ_MUMF01000076.1 GCF_002155905.1 Streptomyces tricolor
GATGCCGAAGTCGATGACCCAGGGGCCGTCGGCGGCGAGGAGGACGTTGCCCGGTTTCAGGTCGCGGTGCACGACGCCGGCCGCGTGCACCGCGTCCAGGGCCCGGGCGACGCAGGCGACGAGCTGGAGCACGGTGGGCGTGGGCAGCGCACCGTGGACGTCGAGGGCCTCGTCGAGGGGTACGCCGGGCACGTACGCGGAGGCCAGCCAGGGCTGTTCGCCGGTCGTGTCGTGGTCGACCACCGGCACCAGGTGGTACCCGCGGACCTGCTGGGCCGCCCGGACCTCCTGCTGGAACCGGCGCCGGAACTCGCCGTCGCCCGCGTACTCGCGGCGGATCATCTTGAGCGCGACGGGCTGGTTGCCCCGGGTGCGGGAGAGGTAGACGGATCCCATGCCGCCCTCCCCGATCCGGGCCAGCAGCCGGTAACCGGCCAGCTCCCGCGGTTCCTGTGCCGTCAGCGGGCAAAAGACACCCTCGGTTCCCGTGATGGGACCCACCCCCGTGTGCAGCGGTCGTCGCACCGCACCCTCACCTGGGTGCGACCATGATCGAGATCAGCATCGTAGCGGGCGGGAACCGGTGCCCTCGGGTGTGCCGTCCCGCCCGTCGGGGAGCCCTTCGCTGGTGACGAAGTAGAAGACCGGGAGCGCGACGAAGACGGCGACCGCCCAGAGCGGCGCGACGAGGACACCGAGCAGACCGGCCGCGCCGTACGCGAGGGCTCCCGCCCAGGAGCGCAGCCGGCCGTGCCGTACGTAGGTGTCCTCCACGTCCGGTTCCAGCAGCTCGGGCCGGCGGGCGAGCTGCTGGTAGAAGGCCACCCAGCTCAGGCACATCGCCGCGGCCAGTCCGGCGTAGAGGGCGACGGCCGCGCGGGCGTCGGAGCCCGCGGGGTCCGCCCGTAGCGCGTCCGCGACGACCGCGGTGGGGAACGAGAGCGCCGCCGTGGTGAACAGCAGCAGCAGATTGGCGGCGTGCAGCCCGCGGTCCATGACGCGGACCCGCACGAAGGCCTGGTGGTGGTTGAGCCAGATCACCGACACGTAGCCGAAGGAGGCGAGGTAGCCGAGGTAGGCGGGCCACTGGGCCAGCAGGGCGCGGCCGAGGCCGCCCGGCCGGTGCGGTGGGTCGGTCAGGCCGAGGGCCAGCAGCGTGACGGCGATGGCCAGCACGCCGTCGCTGAAGGCTTCCGCGCGGGTCGTGTCGGAGCGGGAGAAACCGCGCAGGCGGGTGCGGGACACGCTGACTCCTGTCGTGCCGGTCGGTAGGTCGGGTGCCGTCGCCCGGCCTGCGCTCCCTCGTCGGCGGGGCGGACCGGCCGTGTCCGGGGCGCGCGGGCGGGTGCCGGGCCGGCCCGGGTCCGCGCCCGCACCGGTGCGGCGCCTACGGCGCTCGTTCCCGCCCGGGGTGCTCGCTCCGGCACGGGGAGCCGTACCGAGGGCGTCGGACCGTCGGCACAGGCAAGACCCTACGGCCGGCGGACGGCGGCGGCTTGACTGTGAGCGCACCGGCTGTGGCCTGTCCGCGCTCATCGCCGCCGGTGCGTTCCGGCACGTCCTATCGTCGGATCGCGACGGCCGAGTACGAAGTCCGGGGGGTTGCATGCTGTTGCTCGATCTGGCCGGCGTGGCGCCACGGGACCGGGTGGACGCGTTCCACCACGCGTTGACGGACTCGTCGGTACCCAACGACGTCGTCCACGAGGAGCCCGCCTCCGGGATCCACGCCCGCATGGAGATGTGGCGGGTGGGCGGGCTGCACCTGTTCGCCACCCGCAACTCCGGCTTCCAGGTACGGCGGTCGGAACGGCACGTACGTCATCACCGGAGCAACCCCGTGGTCTCCGTCTCGCTGCAACCCGAGGGCGTGCACCGCGCCGAGGTCTCCGGCGAGCGGCGGCTGCTGGGCGCCGACGACATCTGCGTCTTCCACGAGCTGTCGCCCCGCGTGTACGGCTGGTCCGGCGACGGCGCGTCCCGGTCCGTGATGTTCGACATGCACCGCCTCGGCGTGCCGGTGGACGTGGTGGTGAGGGCGGCCTCGCGACTGCGCGCCAGCCCGATGCACGATCTGGTCCTGCACCATCTGCGCGGCGTGTGGCGCGACCCGGACCGCCTGGCGGGCGACCCCGGCGCACCGCACCTGGCGTCCGCGACCACCGAGCTGGTGCGCGCCCTGCTGCTCTCGGCCGCACACGCCGAGGAGTCCGCGGCGGTCCGGTCCGTCATGGACGACACCCTGCTCAGCCGGATCATGGCCTACGCGCGGCGGCACCTCGCCGATCGCGCTCTGACGCCCGAGCGGATCGCGGCGGAGCACGCGGTCTCCGTACGCCGGCTCTACGTGCTGTTCGGCGAGGCGGGGCTCAGCCTGGAGCAGTGGCTCATCACCGAACGCCTCGGCAGGGCGCGGGAGATGCTGGCCTCCCCCCGGTACGACCGCCTCACCGTGGCCGCGGTCGCCGCCCGCTGCGGGTTCAGCAGCCCCAGCCATTTCAGCCGCCGGTTCCAGGCGGCGTACGGGGTGGCACCGAGCGGGTGGCGACGGCAGCGGCGCACGGAGGCGGCGCACGGAGCCGGGTGACCCGTCGCGGGCGCCCGCCGGGGGGCGGCGGGTCATCAGGGGGTCAGACGGCGTGCAGGGCGGTGTGCAGGGTGTCCGTCACCTGGATGCGTGCCGCCCGGGACGCGTCCGTGCCGCGCAGCGGGTCGAACAGGACGAATCCGTGGATCGTCCCGTGGTAGCGGAGGGAGACGACGGGGACGTCCGCCTCCCGCAGGCGCGCGGCGTACGCCTCGCCCTCGTCACGGAGCACGTCCGCCTCCGCGGTGAGGACGAGCGTCGGCGGCAGGCCCCGGAGGCAGGGGACGGGGGCGCGCAGCGGGGAGACGGTGTCGTGCGCGCGGGTCAGCGGGTCCGGCGCGTACTGCTGCCAGTAGGCGCGCATGGCGGCACGGGTCAGGAAGTAGCCGTCGGCGAACTGCCGGTAGGAGGGGGTGTCCATCGCCGCGTCGGTCACCGGGCAGAGCAGCACCTGGTGCCGGAGGTCCGGGCCGCCGCGCCGCCGTGCCAGGAGGGTGAGCGCGGCGGCCTGCTGGGCGCCCGCGCTGGCACCGACGACGGCCATCCTGCTCCCGTCCAGCCGGCATTCCGCGCCGTGCCGGGCGATCCACCGGGCCACGGTGTAGGCCCGCTCGACGGCGCCGGGATGGCGGACGTCGTCCGGGGCGTCGTACTCCGGGACGACCACGGCGGCGTCGGCTCCCAGGACGAGGTCGGTCACCAGGTGCCGGTGCGCGTACGCGTCGGTCAGCATCCAGCCCAGCCCGTGCAGGTACAGCACGACCGGCAGGGCGTCGTCGCTGCCGGCGGGGCGCAGGACGCGCACCCGGATCCGGGTGCCGCCGTTTCCCGGGAGCGCCAGCCACTCCTCCTCGACGTCCGGCTCGGCCCGGCCGTCTCCGGTCCACAGCGGTGCCATCCGCGCCCGGGCGGCGGCCACGTCGGTGGCCGTGTCCGCCGGCCCGGGCAGGGAGTACGTCTCGACGAAGGCGCGCGTGAGCCGTTCCAGGACGGGCTCGGTCCCAGGGACGGGTACGTGGTCGGGCAAGAGAACTCCTGCGCGGGCGTCGGGCCGGGTGAAAGAGCGGGCCGTGGAACGGAGCTGCCGGCCCTCCCCCGCGGCCGGGCAGGCGGGCGCTCGGCGCCGGAGGCGGCTCCACCGACACGGGGCTCAGCCTAGGGCGCGGCGGGCGCGACACGGGCGGCGCGGGCGTACGGATGCTTGCCGCTGCGTGCACAGTTCGGGCCGGTCAGCCGTCTCCGCCGCCGCCGGCGGGGTCCTGGGACGGCCGGGTACGGCTGCGCCAGTCGCGGGGTGCCATGCCGTAGGCGGCGCGGAAGCTGCGGCTGAAGTGGGTGGCGTTGGCGAAGCCCCAGCGCCGGGCCACCGCTGACACCGTGAGGCCGGCCGACTCGGGCGCGGCCAGCTCGCGCCGCGCCTCCTCCAGGCGGCGGTGCTGGATCCACCGGCCGATCGTGCTGCCCTGGCCCTCGAAGAGCTTGTGCAGGTAGCGCACGGAGATGTGCTGGGCCGCGGCGACGGTGGCGGGCGTCAGCGTCCGGTCCCACAGCCGCGCGTCGACGTAGGCGCGCACGCGGTGGAGCAGCTCCCGGTGCTCCTGCGCGGGTTCGGGGCCCGGGTCCTGGGCGTCCCGCCGGTCCGGCACGTCGTGCGCGGTATGCGTCGCGTCGGCCGCTTCCGCCGCGTCCTCGACGAGCGAGCCGACGAACCCGGTGATCGTCGTGGCCAGGCGGAGGGCTGTCCGCGGGGCGTACTCGGGCAGGGTGCCGAGGAACGTCCGCAGGAGGGGGCCGAGCAGGGGCGCCACCGGGCCGTCGGCGCAGGGCGGCCGGTGGGCGAGAGCCCGTACCTGGCCGTCGGTGAGGGCGAGGGCGTGCCGCGGCACGCGGACGAGGTGCAGTTCGAAGGGGCTCGCCTCGTGCAGCAGGAAGGGGACCGCTCCGTCGCAGACGAAGAGGTCGTCGGGCCCGCAGGGCGCGGTGCCGTCCCCGCGGACCAGGGTCGCCCTGCCGAAGGCGTGCACGCCCAGCATCAGGTGCGGACCGGTGGTGTCGTCGGCGGGACGGACCACGGACCGGGCCGCTCCCCGGTAGGTGCTCACCTGGAGGAGGCCGAGCGTGCGGACCCGCGCCGGTCCGGTGCAGCGGGCACCGGCGCGGGCCTGGGCCGGCAGGAAGGACCGCAGCGGTGCGGGCACCGGGGCGCAGGCGAAGGTCAGGTCCGGGTACGGGGACCGGCCGGCGTCGCTGCCGGTTCCGGCGGGCGGGGGCATCAGGTTCATGGGATCCCCTGGTGGAGGCGGCGGTTCGGGAGCCGGGAGGGTCCGGCGGCGGGCGTCCACCGAGGGCGCCCACGACGGTCAGCCTGGGCGGTGCGGGAGCGCGGGGCGAGACCGTCCGGCGGTCCCTGCGGACAGGGGCATGAACCGTGCGCGGTGAGGCATCCCGCCGCGCACGGCCCGGCACGCGGCACCGGTCGCCCCCGGCTCAGGGTCGTTCCCGACGGCTCGGGGCCGTTCCCGACGGCGAGGGCGCGGCGGCACTTCTCCTGACCGTTTCTGCCTGCGTTCTTCCTGGTGGCCACGGGATGCCGGCTGCTTGGCTGAACCGGGGCGCGACGCGTACGGCCCCGGTGACCTCATGCCAAGGGAGACCACGGTGAGCTTGGTGCTGACGACCGACGCGGTGCCGGACCAGGACAAGGTCGCCTACTGGAGCGACGCGGTGGGCAGGGCGCTGGTGCCGGTCGCCGTCGCGCCCCGCGACCCCAGGCCGTTCGACGGCAGGATCGCCACCGACTCCCTCGGCTACCTGCGGATCTCCCGCATGGAGGCCGACGCGAAGCGGGTCAGCCGCACGCCGGCGCTGATCGCGCGCGCCCCCGGGGACCTCGTGGCGGTCGGTCTCCAGGTGGCAGGCCGGGCCACCCTCGTCCAGGACGGCCGGCGGGCCGAGCTGGACACCGGCGACCTGGTGGTCTACGACATGGCACGGCCCTTCTCCGTAAGCTATCCGCAGCGGTTCGCCACCCATGTCTTCCAGCTGCCGCGCCATGTGCTGGGCGTCGCGGACAGCGACATCCGGCTGGTCACCGGTACGGCCATCGGCACGGGGCACGGCTTCGGCGCGGTGCTGCGCCCCTTCCTCACCACACTGGCCGACGCGGCCCCCTCCTACCCGCCGGCCGTCGGGCAGCGGCTGGCCGGCCATGTCGTCGACCTGTTCACCACCCTGATCACCGATGTGACCCACCGGGACCCGGACGGCACCCGCGACCACCTCGTGCGCAGCGTCCGCGCCCACATCGACCGGAACCTCGGCCAGGCCGCCCTCGCCCCGGAGTCCATCGCCCGCGCGCACCACATATCCGTCCGCTACCTGCACCGGCTCTTCGAGGGCGAGGGCATCACCGTGAGCCGTCTCATCCAGCAGCGGCGGCTGGAGGCGTGCGCCCGGGAACTGGCCCGGCGCGGGCGGGTGACCCCCACCGTCTCGGCGGTGGCCCGGCGCTGGGGATTCGTGAACCCGGCCCACTTCAGCCGGGCGTTCCGCGCCGCCTACGGGGTCTCGCCGCGGGAGTGGCGCACCCTGCACACGGACCGGGAGGGCGACCGCACAGCCGGCTGACGTGCCGCGCTGCCGCGTCAGCCGGTTTCCAGGCCCGCCAGGCGCGAGCGGGCCTCGGCGACCCGGCGCGCGTCCGCGTCGGGGCCGAGGGCGACGCACCGGGTGAACACCTCGCGTGCCTCGGCGGTCCGGCCGGCCGTCAGGAGGACGTCGCCGAGGACGTTGAGATAGCGGCTCTCCAGGGCGATGTTGCCCTCCGTCCGGCTCAGCTCGACCGAGGTCCGCAGGTGCTCCACCGCCTCGTCCCAGCGCCCCAGGCGGCTGTAACTGATGCCCGTGCCCGCGAGCGCGCTGACTCGGGTGAAGGCGGCGATGTGCGGCTGGATGCCGTCACCGGCCTCGTCCAGTCGGGTCAGCACCTGGCGGAAGACCTCGAGGGCTTCCTCGTCCCGCCCGTCGTCCCGCAGCCGCATGGCGCGGCCGAGCAGGGCCTGGAGCAGGCCGTACAGGTCTCCGGCGGCCTGGAACAGCGCGACGGCCTCGGCGAACCGGCCGGCGGCCGGCCCGCCCTCGCCCAGCAGGTGGTGCGCCCAGGCGGCGTACTGGTGCGCCCACGCCTGCTGCACGCGGTCGCCGGCCCGGCGGGCCGCGGCGAGGGCGCGGGCGGAGTACCGCAGGCTGTCCCGCGGTCTGCCCTCGCACAGCAGCTCGGCCCAGGCGCAGTAGTTGAGCTGGGTCGCTGCGAGCAGCGGGTCGCCGAGGGCCTCGGCGGACCGGGCGGCGGTGCGGAAGACCTCGGGCCAGTGCCCCCAGAACATCCACTGGTCGGAGAACCAGTGCAGGGACTCGGCCACCTCGACGACGGTGGCGTGGTCGCCGTCCGCGGCGGCGGCGTGCAGGGCCGCCAGCCAGTTGGCGGCCTCGGCGTGGAGCCAGTCGCGGGCCTTGTCGGCGGTGGACAGGTCCACCGTGCCGCGCCAGGACGGGGGCGGGGCCCCGTGGCCGGGTTCGTACCACCGGCCGGCCACGACGGCCGTCTCCAGCAGCCAGCGGAACATCGACCGGCGGGCCCGCTCGATGTCCGCCGCGCCGTCCTCGGCGGCGAGGCGGCAGCGGCCGTACAGGCACAGCAGGTCGTGCAGCCGGTAGCGGTCCCCGGAGCTGCCGAGCAGCCCCGCCTCGACCAGTTCCTCCAGGGTGTCCTCGGTGTCGTAGAGGTCCTGGCCGGTGAGCCGGGCGGCGCCGGCGGCACTGACGTCCGGGCCGGGGACCAGGGACAGCCGCCGGAACAGGCGGGCGGCCGGGGGTGTGAGCTGCCGGTACGACAGGTAGAAGGCGCTCGCCACCTGGACGTCCCCGGCGGACAGCGCGTCCAGCCGGCGTTCCTCGCGCGCCAGCCGGTCCGCGAGCCGGCGCACGCTCCACCCGGTGCGTGTGGCCAGCCAGTTGCCCGCGACCCGGAGGGCCAGCGGCAGGTGCGCGCAGAGCCGGGCCACCTCCTCGACGGCCTCCGGTTCGGCCGCGGCGCGGTCCGTGCCGACGAGGGAGGCCAGGAAGGCGGCCGACTCGGCGGGTTCGAGCCGGCCGAGCGGCAGCCGGTGCACGTCGTCCAGTCCGGTGAGCATGCGGCGGCTGGTCACCAGGACCAGCGTCCCGCCCGAGCCGGGCAGCAGCGGACGTACCTGCGCCTCGTCGCGGGCGTTGTCCAGCATCAGCAGGCAGCGGCGGTCGGCGAGGACCTGCCGGTAGAGGGCGGAGTGGGCCTGGGGGCCGGCCTTCGCCAGGTCGCGGTCGGGCACGCCGAGGGCCTTGAGCACCCGGACGATCAGCTCGGACGGGGCGGGCGGGCTGTCGTCGGTCCCCCGCAGGTCCACCATGAGCTGGCCGTCGGGGAAGCGGTCGGCGAGGCGGCGGGCGGCGCGCAGCGCGAGGGTGGTCTTGCCCGTGCCGGGCGGGCCGTGGACGGCGACGACGACGGGGTGGCCTTGCGGGGCGCCGGCGCCCGCGCCGGGGGCGCCGTCCTCCTCGGGCGGCCCGGCGAGCGCCTCCAGGCGGGCCAGCTCGTCCGCACGGCCGACGAAGTCGTCGATGCCGCGCGGGAAGGAGCGGACGCCGACGGGGCTGTAACCGGGGGTGCGTCCGGCGCGGGCGGCGGCGAGCAAGCGCTCCCGTTCGGTGTCGTCCAGACCGAGTCCGTCGGCGAGCGCCGCCACCGTCCGCCGTTGCGGTGCGGCGCGCCGTCCGCGCTCCAGATCGCCGATGCCGCGCACGCTGACCCCGGACGCCTCGGCCAGCGCCTCCATGGTCAGCGACTTCGCCCGCCGCAGCTCCCGCAGCAGTGGCCCGAATGCCGCCTCTCGTGCGGACACATCCGCCCCCTCCACCCGTAACGTTTGAAGATTCTATTACTTACGGGGGCGGTGTCGCGGTGCCGGAGGGATCAGCGGCTCACCAGGTGTCGATACGGCGGCCGGTCAGCGCGGTGACGGTGACGCGGACCCAGACGTCCCGCTCGCCGCCGGCCCAGGGCGCGCTGTACGCGCGTTCCTCCAGACGGCGTACGGCCTCGGGGTCGGTGACCGGCTCGGCGGGTCCGCGCACCACGACGCTCCAGCCCTGGCTGAGCGCGTCGTCCACGCGGTCGACCTCGAAGGCCACCTCGCGGCCCAGCCCCTGGAGGGAGACCGTCCCGGGCTGGGTCCGGAAGACGACGGCGTCGTCCACGACGCTGTAGTTCACGGGAACGACGACCGGGGCCCCGTCCGTGGACACCGCGATCCTGCCCACGCCGTGCGTCGACAGCAGGCGCCGGCAGTCCTCCTCGTCCAGTTCGGTCAGCCGGGGTGACCGGGCGGCGCGGCCGACGCCCGGCGGCAGGCCGGCGTTGCCGCCGCCGAGTTCCGTGGGCGTGGTCCGCAGCGCCCCGGCCAGCCGGAGCACCGTGCCGGCTTCCGGGGCCGCGGTGCTGTGCTGCTCCAGGTGCGCGAGGTAGCTCGGGGCCATCGCCGCCCGGAACGCCAGCTCCTCCAGGGTGAGGCCCAGTTCCTTGCGCCGCCGTTCGATGCGGCGGCCCAGATCCCCTTGGGGCGGCTGGTCCGCCGCCGTGGGTGTCGGTCCGGATGCGCTGTGGTCGGCCATGGTTCCTCACTCCTCGGGCCGCGGGCACGTCTGCGGGGTGCCCGGCGGCCGGTTCCGATGTCGCCCCACGTCTCCACCATGGCCGATCCCGCCGGACTCGGCCCGGCCGGACCGGCGGCGGACCGGGGTCACCGCTGCGGCACGACCGCCACCGGGCACAGGGCGTGGTGCAGCAGGGCGTGCGCCACCCGCCCGAGCCGGTGTCCGGCACCGCCGGCCCGGCGCCGGGCGCCCACGACGACGAGGTCGGCGGCGGCCGAACGGTCCACGAGCACCTTCCGGGCCTGACCCTCGGGCGTCGCGCGCTGGACCCGCACCCCCGGATGGCCGGCGGCCACGTCCCGCAGCAGGGTCTCCAGCAGCTCGTCGGCCTGCCGCTCGTGCCGGTGCGCGGCGTCCCCGGCGAGCAGGGGACGGCCGGCGCTCTCCAGCGCCGGGCGCCGCCAGGCCCGTACCGCGTCCAGGACGCAGCCGCGCGCCTCGGCCTCCTGGAAGGCGAAGCGCACGGCCTCGCCGCCGGTGTCCGGTTCCCCCGCGCCGAGCAGGACGCGTCCGTGGGTGCCCGCGAGGCCGGCCCGGTCCCCGCGGACGACGATGACCGGGCAGCGGGCGCGGGCGGCCACGGTCAGCCCGACCGAGCCGGGCAGCAGCCCCTTGATCACCCCCCGGCCGCGTGTTCCGGTCACCACGGCGAAGGCCTCGTCCCCTTCGCGCAGGAGGGCGGCCACCGGCTCCTGCGGGAGGATGTCGGTGGCCGTCCTGACCTCCGCCGACCGCTGCCGGGCGCGCGCCGCCGCCGAGGCGACGATCCGCTCGGCGAGCACCTGCTCCGAGGGGGGTTCCTGGTCGCCCGACGGTACGCCGCCCTCGTAGCGCTCCCAGACGGAGGCGTACACCAGCCGCAGCGGCAGACCGCGGCGGGCCGCCTCGTCCACCGCCCAGTCGACCGCGGTCAGGCTGGGCTCCGATCCGTCCACTCCCACGACCAGGGGCAGTTCCGTCATCGCCGCTCACCGCCTTTCGCCGGGCCGCCCTGCCGGCGGCAGAGGCCCTCGATGCCACCGTGACACGCATCGCGGGCGGACACGAACAGGTCGCTGCGCGCGGGGACCTCCGCCGCGGCGGCCGGGCCCGCTCGGCCCGGCACAGCCGCCCGCTCGGCCCCTGGACGCGGCCGGGGGCACCGAGGCGGACACCCTCGACGCCGCGAGCCTCACCGGCCCCCACCGAGTGGTGACCCACATCACATGTCATGTCTGTCAGCGATCGGGGCGCTGTTCCGCTCAAGTCACCGGGAGCAAGCGAACCGACAGGAGCCACGCATGAAGCACCGCATCGTCGTCCTCGGCGCCGGCTACGCCGGGGCCTACGCGGCCGGGAACCTGGCCCGCCGGCTGTCCCCGGCGGACACCGAGATCACCGTGGTCAACGCCGAGCCGGACTTCGTCCAGCGGCTGCGGCTGCACCAGCTCGCGGCCGGCCGGCCGATCGAGGCGCCGCGGCTCGCCGACGTCTTCGCGGGCACGGCGATACGGTTGCGCCTGGCCCGTGTCACCGCCGTCGACCCCGAGCGCCGGACCGTCACCGTGGCCGACGCCGAGGGGGGCGGCGAGATCGGCTACGACACGCTTCTCCACGCGCTCGGCAGCCACGTCGCCGACGGCGGTGTCCCCGGTGCGGCCGAGCACGCCTTCGAGGTCGCCGGCCGCCCCTCGGCGCTGCGCCTGCGCGAGCGCCTGGACCGTCTGGGTGAGGGCGCGCGTGTGCTGGTCGTCGGCGACGGGCTGACCGGCATCGAGACCGCCACCGAGATCGCCGAGTGCCGGCCCGGCCTGTCGGTGACGCTGGTCGCCCGCGGCGAGCTGGGGGCCCGGCTCTCCGCCGGGGCCCGCGGCCACCTGCGCCGGGCCTGCGACCGGCTGGGCGTCACCGTGCTGGAGCACACCTGTGTCCAAGCGGTCGAGGCGGCGCGGGTGCTGTGCGCCGACGGCACCGCCCTGGCGTCCGACGCGACCGTGTGGACGGCCGGGTTCGCGGTCGGCCCGATCGCCGCCGCGAGCGGTCTGGAGGTCACCGGGGACGGCCGGATCGTCGTCGATCGCACCATGCGGTCGGTCTCGCACCCGGAGGTCTACGCCGCCGGCGACAGCGCCTACGCCCTCGGCGACAACGGCCGGCCGCTGCCGATGTCCTGCGCCTCCGCCGGCTACACCGGCCGGCAGGCCACGAACGCCATCGTGGGGCGCCTGACCGGCCGCAGAATACCGACCACCAGGCTGGAGTACGTGGGCAACCACATCAGCCTCGGGCGGCGGGACGGGATCCTCCAGACGGTCGACGACGAAGGGCAGGCCAAGCCGGCGTACGTGGGCGGCCGGAAGGCCGCGCGGATCAAGGCGGGCATCCTCGCGATGTCGCTGTGGGCCACCTCGCATCCGACCTTCGGGCTGCCCAGGCGCACGCACCGCCTGGCCGCCGTGCCCCACGCGTCCGCCGAGCGGCGCGTGGCCGCCTAGGGTCATCCGCGTGGACAGCACCGCCGTCGACCGCTTCGACACGAGCCGCTTCGAGGCCGGCCGGGCCCGGCTGGCCTCGCTGGCGTACCGGCTGCTGGGTTCCGCCACCGACGCCGAGGACGCCGTGCAGGACGCGTTCCTGCACTGGCAGGCCGCCGACCGGGAGCGGATCGAGATGCCGGAAGCGTGGCTGACCAAGGTCGTCACCAACCTGTGCCTGGACCGGCTGCGCTCGGCGCGGGCCCGCCGCGAACGCGCCGTCGGCGCCTGGCTGCCCGAGCCCCTCCTCGACGGCGACCCGATGCTGGGCCCGGCCGACACGTTCGAGCAGCGCGAATCGGTCTCCCTGGCGGTGCTGACGCTGATGGAGCGCCTGTCACCCGTCGAGCGGGCCGTCTACGTCCTGCGCGAAGCGTTCTCCCACAGCCACGCCGAGATCGCCGAGATCCTCGACCTCACCGAGTCCGCGAGCCAGCAGCACCTGCACCGGGCCCGGCGTCGCGTCACCGCCGCGCGGCGCCGCGGCGGCGAGGTCGACCCGGCGTCCGCCCGCAGGATCGTCGAGGAGTTCCTGGCCGCCGCCTCCTCGGGCCGCACCGAACGGCTGGTGGCGCTGCTCACCGACGACGCGACCGCGGTCTCCGACGGCGCCGGCCTGACCGAGAAGCTGCTGCGGTACGACACCGCGCAGCGCGTCGCCGCCGTCGCGCGGGCGGGCTTCAGACCCACGCCCGCCAAGCGGCGCCTCGCCGGCGGCCCGTCCGCCGTCCACTACGCGCTCGTCAACGGCGGCCCCGCCCTCCTCTTCGTGCCCGGTGACCAGGTCGTCGGCGCCGTGACGTTCGACATCGCCGACGGCAGGATCACCACCGTGCGCGGCATCGCCGCGCCCGCCCGGCTCACCCGCCTCACCGACGCCTGGCGGCGGCACGCACCGGACCCGCCGCTCGTCGCTGCGTGGTGACCCGGGGCCGCCCGCGGCCGGGCCGGCCACCGCTCGGAGTCGCCGCCCACGGACGCCTCCGCCGGACGGCCGGCGTCCGTGCCCGGCGCACGCGGAGAGGCCCTGGTGGCCGCGGAGAGGCCCTGGTGGTCCGCGGGCGCCTAGTGGTCCGCGGGCGCCGGCCCCCGCAGGGGGGCGTGCCAGGTCAGGCGGGTGCCCCCGGCGGGCGGGCGGTCGAGGTGCAGGTCGCCGCCGAGGCCGCGCGCCCGTTCCGCCATGTTGCGCAGGCCGCTGCGGCGGCCCTCGGGCGGGACGCCGACGCCGTCGTCGGTGACCGTGAGCCGCACCTCGTTCCCGTCGGTCTCCAGCACCACGTCGGCGCGGCCGGCGTGGGCGTGCCGGGCGATGTTGGTGAGGGACTCGGCCAGGACGGCGATGACGTGGTCGGCGGTCTCCGGCGGCACATGGGTGTCGAGCAGGCCCTCCATCCGGACGCTGGGCGCGAAGCCCAGGACCGGTGCCGCATCGCCGGCCACCCGCACCGCGCGGGCCCGCAGCCCGGGCGCCTCGTCGCCGTCCCGGGTGCGCAGGCCGAAGATCGTCGACCTGATGATCTTGATGGTCTCGTCGAGGTCGTCCACGGCCCGCCGCACCCGCTCCGCGGCCTGCGCGTGCTCGATGAACCGGCCCGCGCTCTGCAACGTCATGCCCGTCGCGAACAGCCGCTGGATGGCCAGGTCGTGCAGGTCCCGGGCGATCCGGTCGCGGTCCTCCAGCAGCGCGATCTGCTCGGCGTCCCGGCGGCGCTCTGCGAGTTCCATCGCGACGGCGGCCTGCGCGGCGAACCCCTTCAGCAGCTCCGTCTCCTTCTCGGAGAAGTCGCTCGCACCCGTCTCCCGCGCCAGCAGCACCACACCCCGGACGCGTTCCTCCCGGCCGATCGGTACGGCGACGGCCGGACCGAGGCCGGCGAACCGCGGCGGTCCCACCGTGACCCGCTCGTCGCGTGCGACGTCCGGGCTGCTCACCGGCGCGCCGAGGGCGAAGGCCCGGCCCGTGAGGCTGCCCTCGACGGGCAGCACCAGGCCGCGGTGCGCCTCCGCCTCCCGGCCGAGGGCCAGTTCCACGGCGAGGGTGCCGGTGTCCTGCACCGGGGTCGCCACCGTGGCGAGCGCCGCGCCGCTGATGTCCCGTGCCCGCTCGGCGATCAGCCCCAGCACCTCGTGCTGGCCCGCGCCGGACATCAGACTGCTGCTGATCTCCGCGCTCGCCTCCAGCCAGCGTCCCCGCAGCCGGGACTCCTCGTACAGGCGGGCGTTGTCGATCGCCACGCCCGCCGCGACGGCCAGCGTCGTCAGCACCGACTCGTCGTCCTCGTCGAACTGCAGCCCGCCCCGCTTCTCGGTCAGGTACAGGTTGCCGAAGACCTCGTCGCGGACCCGGATGGGAACGCCGAGGAAGCTGTGCATCGGCGGATGGTGGGGCGGGAAGCCGTACGACGCCGCGTGCTCCGAGATCTTGGCCAGCCGCAGGGGCGCGGGGTGGCGGATGAGCTCGCCGAGGATGCCGCGGCCCTGCGGGTAGCGGCCGATGCGGGCGATCTCCTCCTCGCCGATGCCGACCGTGATGAACGCCGACAGCCGCGTGCCGTCGGAGCCGATCACGCCGAGCGCCGCGTACTCGGCGTCGACCAGAGTCGCCGCGGCTTCCACGATGCGGCGCAGCGCCTGCTCCAGGTCCAGCTCGCGGCCGACGGAGAGCACCGCCTCCAGCAGGCTGCGCACCCGGTCCTGGGTGCCGCGGGCCGCGTCCAGGCGGGCCTGCAGCTCGTCCAGCAGTTCGTCCAGCCTCAGCTGCGGCAGCCGCACCCCTCGTGCCGCGCGCACGTCTTCGGAGCTTTCCACTGCCGTACCTCCAGCCCCGTCCCCGCATACGACCGTCCCACCGGGGTTCACGGTATCCGGACCGGGGCCGGCGGGACGACGCGGGCCCGGGGCGCACGGCGGCCCGGCACGGGTGCCGGTGGGTCCGGCGAACCGCCCGGGATAGGGCCGGTCGGCCCTATCCCGTCCGGGGTGCCCGCGCGGACGATGGCCTGGTGCTGAGGAACGGCGACTTTCAGACGCTCGACAGGCCGGACTGCCTGCGCCTGCTGGGCAGGGTGCCGGTCGGCCGTGTCGTGTACACCCAGCGGGCGCTCCCTGCCGTGCTGCCGGTCAACTTCCGCCTCGACGCGGACTTCTCGGTGGTGCTGCGGACCTCGGCGGGCTCGGAGCTGGCGCGCGCGGTCGACGGTGCCGTGGTCGCCTTCGAGGCGGACGAGTACGACACGGTGACGCATTCCGGCTGGAGTGTGGTGGTGACCGGCCGGGCGGCCGTCGTGACCGATCCCGCCGAGCAGGAACGCCTGTCGCGGTGCGGCCCCGAGTCGTGGATGCCGGTCGGGGACGGGGTGTTCGTCCGGATCGAGTCGGACATGGTCACCGGGCGCCGGCTGACCGGGACCTGACCGGAGGCCGCCGGGCCGGGTCCCGCGCGGCCCGGTCAGCGCCGTTCGCCGCGCAGGCGGTCCTGGGCCTGGGTGGCGATGACGGCGGCCTGGACCCGGCGTTCCACGCCGAGCTTGGCCAGCAGCCGGGAGATGTGGTTCTTCACCGTCTTCTCCGCCAGGTACAGCCGCCGGCCGATCTGCCGGTTGGTGAGCCCCTCGCCGATGAGGGCGAGGATCTCCCGCTCCCGCTCGGTCAGTCCGGGCAGTGCGTCCGGTTCGGCCTCCGGCTGCTGCCCGGCCCGCAGCCGGGCCATCAGCCTGGTGGTGGCGCTCGGGTCGAGCAGCGACTGCCCGCCGGCCACCGTGCGTACGGCCGAGACCAGGTCCGAACCCTGGATCTGCTTGAGGACGTAACCGGAGGCACCCGCCATGATCGAGTCGAGCAGGGCCTCCTCGTCGTCGAACGAGGTGAGCATCAGACAGGCCAGCTCCGGCAGGCGCGAGCGCAGCTCCCGGCAGGTGGTCACCCCGTCGCCGTCCGGCAGCCGGACGTCGAGCACCGCGACGTCGGGGCGCAGGGCGGGCACGCGCGCCAGGGCCTGCTCGACGGTGGCCGCCTCGCCGGTCACCGTGATGTCCGGCTCGTCGTCCAGCAGGTCGCGCACCCCGCGCCGGACCACCTCGTGGTCGTCGAGGAGGAACACCCGGATCGGGTGGTCGGGTCCGGCCTGCTCGCGCTCCGCCATCGGTCGCTCCTTGTGACGTACTCGGTTCTCCCTCCCGATCCTTCCGCTCCCCGGGACCAAGGACCAGGGCCGTTCGGCCCTGCCGGGCGCTACCGGTGCGCGCGCGGGACCTGGGCGCGCCACTCCCGCGGCGACATCCCGTAGGCGGCCTTGAAGGCACGGCTGAAATGGGCCGGGGACTTGAAACCCCAGCGCTGGGCCAGCGCGGCGATCGTCTCCGTGGCCGGCGGCGTCCGGGACAGCTCGCGGCGGCAGGCGTCGAGCCGCTCGGTGCGCACCCAGTCGCCGAATCCGATGCCGTGGCGGGCGAGGGTGGCGTAGAGGTGGCGGACCGAGATGTGGTGGGCCCGGGCCACGGACGCGGGAGACAGGTCCGGGTCGGCGAGGTGGTCGCGCATGTGGGCGAGGACGCGGAGCCCGAGGGTGCCGTGCAGGGGTCCCGCGGCGAGCGCCGGCCGGTCCGACTCGGCCGTGAGCACCGCGCGGATCAGCTCCAGGCTCGGTGCCGCGAGCAGATGGGCGGCGGTCGCGTCCAGCTGCGTACGGGTCTCGGCCAGGCGGGTCAGGTAGTCCACCGCGATCCCGGAGACCGCGCCCCCGGGGCCGAGGACGCGGGCGACGGCCTGCCGGACCACCTCGTCCGGGAGGGCGATGTCACGCAGCGGGACCCGGAAGAAGTGCGTGTCCACACCGCGTTCGAACAGCAGGGTGTACGGCCTTCTCGTGTCGTAGCAGGCGATGCTGCCCGGCCGCAGCACGGCGCCGCGTCCGTCCTGGACGACCGTGCTCTCGCCGGACTTCTGGAGACTGATGAAGAGCACCGGCTCGTCGTCCGCCCCGGCCAGCCGCGTGGTCCGGTGCACCGTCGCGGGGTTCGCCCGGACCGAACTCACCTGCACCGAGCCGATGTCGGTGATCGTCACGTCCGCGTGGACGTCCTCCGGCCGTCGCGGCAGGACGAGTTCGACCGGTACGACCCGCTCCCGGATGGTCTGGCGCAGCGCGTCGGCGCGGTCCGCGAGCGGAACGGCCGCCGTTTGCCACGTTGTCGTCATTCTCGCCTCCCCCACGGTGGACTCAGCCGGAGGCTAGCCGCTCGCTCGTCGTCGTCGCGGGGTCCGGACGGCCGGGCGGGCCGGTCCCGCACACAGGGGCCAGAACCGTGCAGGGTCGGTCAGGAGCCGGGCCCTCCCGCCCGGCGCCCGGTATCCTGCGCCGGGCGGGAAAGCCTCCGGGGGGCGAGGTGGCGGGGGATGCGGGCGGCTGACGACACGGACCTCATCGGCCGGCAGGCCGAGACGGGCCTGCTGCGCGCGGCGCTGGACGACGTCGTGGCCGGATCGGGCGCGGGTGCGGCCTTCCTGCTGCGCGGCGAGGCCGGCCTGGGCAAGACGGCCCTGCTGGACCTGCTGCACGCCGAGGCCGGGCGCCGCGGGTGCACCGTGCTGCGCGCGCTGGGCACGGAGACCGAGGAAGGGGTCGCCTTCGGGCTGCTGCACCAGGTGGTCGGCCCCCTGCTGCGGCGGCCTCCCGCGGGTCTGCCGCGGCATCACGCCGAGGCCCTGGAGTCGGCCCTGGGCCTCGGTGACGCGCCGCCCCGCGACGGGCTGCTGATCGGCGCGGCGGCCCTGACCCTGCTGGCCGAGACGGGGCGTACCGCGCCCGTGGTCGTGCTCCTGGACGACGTGCACTGGACGGACGCGTCGAGCGCCGCCGTGTTCGCCTTCCTGCACCGGCGGCTGGCCGGGCTCCCCACGCTGATCGTCAGCGCCTGCCGGCCGGGGCGGACGAGGACCGACGGGTGGGCCGCGACCGTCGTGGACGTGTCCGCGCTGGGCCCGCGGGACGCCGGCGACCTCGTGCGCCGGCACCGTCCCCGGCTGCCGTCCGCGGCCGTACGGCGCGTGGTGCGGGAGGCGGCGGGCAATCCGCTGGCGCTGCTGGAACTCCCCGTGCACCGCACCGGCGACCCGCTGGACGGCACGGCGCCGTGGCCGGCGGCTGCCGAGCCGGGGCACCGGCTGGACCGTCTGTTCGCCGCCCGGCTCGACGCACTGTCCCCGGCGGCGGGAAGGGTCCTGCTGCTGACCGCGCTGGGCGGCGAGACGGCCGCCTGGAACGCGGCGGCGTGGCTCGCGGACGAGGGTGCCGACGCCGCGGCGGAGGCCGTCGAGCAGATCGAGGCGAGCGGCCTCGCCCACCGGGACCTCGCGGGACGCCTGGCCTTCCGCCACCCGCTCGTGCGCAGCGCGATCATCGCGCGCGCCACCGTCGAGGAGCGGCGCAGCGCGCACCGGGAGCTGTCCGCGTCCCTGGCCCACGACGATCCGCGCAGGCTGCGGCACGAGGCCGCGGCGGCCGTGTCGGCGGACGAGGACCTCGCCGCGCGGCTGGAGGCCGCGGGCCGGGAGATGGCCCGGCGCGGTGGTGACGCCGAGGGCGCGGTGCTCCTCGACCGCGCGGCGGCGCTCGGCACCGACCCGCGGGGACGGGCCCGCCGGCGGGCGTGGGCGGCGGTCATGGCGGCACGCGGCGGCCGGCTGCGGTACACCGCGCGGCTGGTGGAGGAGCTGGCACGGGAGCCGGTGCCGGCGGAGGTCCTGCCGTTGTTCGCGTACGCGGTGGTGTACGTGGACCAGAGCCACCGGGTCGACTTCGAGTCGTCGTTCACGCTGCTGCCGCGGGCCCTCGGCGAGCTGGCGGCGACCGGTACGGAGGCCTTCCCGGGGCTCGCCGAGCAGATGTACTTCAAGCTGCTCCTCGCCACGGTCTACACGGACGACCCGCGCGGCTGGTCGGCGCTGGACCGGCACGGGCCGCAGGTGTCCCCGCTCGCCCGGCTGTGCCGTCGGGCGTGGTCCGACCCGGCGCGGACGGCGCACGGCGTGGCGGACGAGCTGCGCGCACAGGTCGACGCGATGGGCCCGGAGCAGGAGGCCGGGGCCGCGTGGCTCGTGCTGTGGACGGCCGCCGCCGTGGACGCGGCCGACGCCCGGCTGTGGCGGCGGTTCTCGGCGCAGCACGGCTACGCCACGCAGGGCACGATCGCCAAGGCCAAGGGGTACCAGGACTACCTCGCGGGGCGCTGGGACCAGGCGGAGTCACGGCTGCGGGAGGCCGAGGCCGCCGACGAACTCGGCTACCACTGCAACGCGTTGGTCTTCCGGCACCACTACGCCCACTTCCTGGCCGGCCGCGGCGACGAGGACGGGTTCCGGGAGGTGGAGCGGCACCTCAGACCGCGCGCGCGGCGGGCCCGTATGACGTTCGTCGAGGACCATCTGGACCATCTCACCGGCCTCGTGGCACTGGCGCACGGCCGGTACGAGGAGGCCTACCGCGTCCTCGCCGGGCTGACCCCGCCCGGTGTGCTGCCGCGCGGACTGCCCTGGTTCCACCTGCCGTTCTTCGACCTGGTGGAGGCCGCCGTGCACACCGGGCGGACGGCGCAGGCGGAGGCGCACGTGGCCGCCGCCCGGGCCACGCGGATGGCGGACATCTCGCCGCACCACGCGTTCCTGCTGGCCGCCGCGACCGCCCTGGCCGCCCGCGGCGACGACGCGGAGGCCCGCTTCGCCACCGCGTTCGCGGTCGACGGTGCCGAGCAGTGGGTCTTCCCCATGGCCCGGCTGCGCCTCGCCCACGGGCGGTGGCTGCGCCGGCACCGCCGGGCGACGGCCCGGCACGCGCTGCGCACCGCGGCGCACGCCTTCCGTTCCCTGGGCGCCACGCCCTGGGCAGTGCAGGCGGAGCGGGAGCTGCGTGCGGCGGGCATCGCGACGGGCGCGGCGGCCGGCGCGGCGGACCTGCTCACCGCGCAGCAGGCGCGGGTCGCCCGGCTCGCGGCGGACGGGCTGACCGACAAGCAGATCGGTGCCGAGCTGCGGCTGTCCTCCCGCACGGTCGCCGACCACCTGGCCAAGGTCTACCGGACGCTCGGCATCACCTCCCGGGCGGCGCTGTCCGGTGCGCTGGACCGGCCGTTCACCGGGTGAAGCGGGTGAGGAAGGCCAGGGCCGTCCCGGCCACCTCGCGCCATCCGCTGTCGATGGTGAGGGCGTGCCCGCGCCCGGGCATCTCGTGGATCTCGGTCACCGCGTGCTCGTTGCGCGCCTGCTTCCGGTAGGAGGCGTGCGCGATGGCCCAGGGGACGGTGTGGTCCTTCTCCCCGGAGATGATCAGGAGGGGGCCGCGGTCCGGGGTAAGGGTGTCGACCTTGACCTCGCTCCACGGGTTGATGTTGGCGACCGCCGCCTGGAACAGCGGTTCGCCCGGGGCCGGCACCGCGAACCGCTCGTACAGCTCCCTCGCCTCCTGTTCGCTCACCGCGTTGGCGAAGGCGTACCGGAACTGCTCGTAGGTGAGGGGTACGGCGCGGTGGTAGTTCGCGGGGTTGCCCAGGACGGCGCTCGCGGCCCGCAGGGAGGAGAACGGCAGCGGCAGGACGCCCCGGAAGGGGGCCGGGTCGATGGCGACGGAGGCGGCGGCCAGCCCCCGGCCCGCGAGCATCTGGGTGATCAGCCCGCCGAAGGAGTGTCCGACGACGACGGGCTTGCGTTCCAGCCGGCCGATGACGTCCGCGAAGTGGTCCGCCACCTGTCCCACGCTCTTGCCCGCGAACACCTCGGGGTGCGCGTGCGCCTCGGCGACGGTGTCCGGGTCGTCGGGCCAGCCGGGGGTGAGCGAGGCGAAGCCCGCCTCGTCGAAGACGGTCGCCCACCGGTCCCAGCTGCTGGGGAGCAGCCAGAGGCCGTGCACGAAGACGACCGGGGTACGGCCGCTCGCGTTGACGCGGGAGATCTGCTCACGCTCTTGTGCTGTGGTCATCGCACGTCCTTCTCGGTTCCTGCGGGAAAGGGGGTGGCTCAGTGGGCGGTGACGGCGCGCGCCGCCGCTCGGATCAGGGCGGTCACGGCGTCGGGGTGGCTGCGCAGCGGCAGGTGGGAACCGGCGATCTCGACGGTGTGCGCGTGCGCCCGGCGCGCCTGGAAGCGCTGGAGTGCGGGGGCGATGGCGCGGTCCCGCGCGGCCACCAGGTGCCAGGAGGGGATGGTCCGCCAGGCCGCCGCGGTGGCCTTGGCGCCGAACGCGGAGGCGCTCAGCGGCCGTTGGACGGAGGCGAGCAGCCGGGCGGTGGCGGCGGGCACGTCGGCGGCGAAGACCCGCCGGAACCGGTCGGCCCTGATGTACAGATCGGCGTCCGGTGTGCCGTCCGGTGCGGTGACGGGTACGGCCGTCAGGGCGGGCTGCAGTTCGGAGCCGGGGAACCTGTCCGCCAGTTCGCCCAGCACCTCGCCCGCGTCGGGGACGAAGGCGGCGACGTACACGAGGGCCTTGACGTGGGCCAGCCCCGCCGCCGCCTCGGTGATCACCGCTCCGCCGTAGGAGTGCCCGGCGAGGACGACGGGCCCGGTGAGCGACGTCAGGACGGCGCGCACGTGGGCGGCGTCCGCCGCAAGGCCCCGCAGCGGGTTGGCGACGGCCCGCACGGTGTACCCGGCGCGCTGCAGCCGCTCGACGACCGGCGCCCAGCTGGAGCCGTCGGCGAACGCGCCGTGCAC
>NZ_MUMF01000766.1 GCF_002155905.1 Streptomyces tricolor
GCCGACGGCGAGTCGCGGGGCGGGCGAGGGGGCTGCCGGGGCGGTGGGGTGATCCGGTCGGTGAGGAGGGGTTGCCGTGGCGGTGGGCGGAGCCGGTGTGAAGCGGGTCGTGTCGATGCCGTTCGGGACGACCGTGTACGCGGCGCGTACTCCGGCGCGCAGTCCTGTCGTGCGCTCTGCCTCGCTGACGCACAGCACGCGGTCGGCCCAGCGGGCGCCCCACCGCTCCCAGCGCAGGGCGAGCGCCGCGGTGAGGCCGCCGACCGCCTCGAAGGACCAGGCGTGCGGCTGGAACACGGTCGGAACGCGCCCGCGGACGGCGAGACGCGCGGCCAGGCCGGCCTTGGCGCTGTGCGCGTGCACCAGTTCGGGCCGTACCTCCTCGATCAGGCGTGCGAGCCGCCGTACCTCGCCCGGCAGGGCGGGGCCCGGGGCCCGGCCCGCCCGCCACTCCCGGACGTCGGCGCCCAGCTCCCGCAGGCCGGCGGCCAGCGGCCCGCCGGGACAGGCCGCCGTGACCCGCAGGCCCGCCGCGAGCTGCGCCCGGGCCAGGTCGAGCACGACCCGGGCGACACCGCCGTCGACGGGTTGTGCGAGGTGCAGGACCCGGGGTCGATGGGCGGGTGCTGACTGGTGCATGCGCGGGGTACCTCGCTCGGGGCGCTCGGGACTGCGGTCGTGAACGCGCCTGTCAGTTCTGCGTGTTACGGCGACGAAGCGTGCGCCGGCCCACGCCGCGTCCGCGTGGTGAAACGAGCAGTGAGCCCGGCTGGTCACCGCCGCCGTGCGGAGCCGGACCGAGATCGGACACCTCGGAGCCGTGACAGAGCGTGCGGCCGTAGGCCGGAACCCGCCCGGCCGGTACGTCGCCCGGTTCGCTGAGCGTGGAGTTCGCTACGTCGTTCGGTGGACCGGTGTGGCCGCTCGGTGCGACGGGCGTACGCCGGAGGGCGGAGGAGAGTGTGCGCGGGTCGCCCGCGCCGACTCCGGCGGCGGCCGGAGGGTCCGCAACTCTAGTCGGCGGCCGCACCAATCAGGAGAAACAGGGCAAGTGTGTCGGAAATGTGAAGGCGTTCCGTCCGTGGATCACTCCATTGGCGGCACAACTCCCGGGAGTGCCGCGCGTTGACACAACGCCGGGCATCCCGCCCGGATGTTTGTGTCGATCTCCAAGGAGCACCTCTCCATGTCGCGTATCGCGAAGGGCCTGGTCCTGACCTCCGCCGCCGTCGCGGCCGTCGCCGGCGGTGCCGGCGTGGCTTCCGCCGACGCCGGTTCGGGCGCCGTCGCCGCCCACTCGCCGGGCGTGCTGTCGGGCAACGCCATCCAGGTCCCGATCCACGTCCCGATCAACCTGTGCGGCAACACCATTGACATCGTCGGCCTGCTGAACCCGGCGTTCGGCAACACCTGCGTCAACGACTGACGTCGGGTCGCGACCCTTCGGCCGGCCGTCCGCCCCGCGTGCATCCGTCGCGGGGCGGACGGCCGGTTCTGCTCCCCGGACGGGTCACTTGGTGTGGGCGAGCGGTTGCGGAGGGCGATCGGTGAACTGACGGTGGGCTCAGGTCCCACTGTTCACCGAAAGGAACACCCATGCGTGATCTGCCTGCCCGGCGTCTCGCGTCCACCGTCCTCTGCGCGGCCGTCCTGGTCGGCATCACCGGCCCGGCCGCCGTCGCCGCGGTCCGGGAGCACGACCGCGCCGCCAGCCGGGCGCCTGTCCCGGCAGCGGAGAAGGAGAGGCTGCTCGCCCAGGTCAGAGCGCTGGCCGACACCGACTCCGCGCTCCATCCGGTCATCGACCTGCTCAACCGGTCGCTGGAGGGCCGGCTCCCCGCCGACGAGGCCAGAGGACTGGGCGAGGCGGCCAAGGCGGCCGTCGCCAAGGCCGCCACCGCCCCGACGGCCCCTCTCCGGCCGGCGGTACCGGCACGACCCGCGTCCCTCACGGCACCCACGACGCCTGCGGCACCTACGTCGGCGGCGAAGCCCACGGCACCGGCGACGGCGGCGAAGCCTGCGGCGCCCACCACGGCCGCGACGCCCACGGCACCCGCCAAGCCGACGGCGACCGCCTCCCCGGTGACGTCCGCGAAGCCCGCCTCACCCGCGGCAGCCGCGACCCCGACCGCGCCGGCCGCTTCGTCCACGTCGGCCAAGCCGGCGTCTCCCGCGGCCTCCGCCACGCCGACCGCCCCCGCGTCTCC
>NZ_MUMF01000767.1 GCF_002155905.1 Streptomyces tricolor
CGTACCGACCACCAGCCCGACCGGCGCGCCGAGCAGCCCCGCCGCCGTCGCGCTCAGGCCCCGCTCCTGCTGCCAGTACAGCGGCCCGAGCAGCATCGACCCGAAGTAGCCGCAGGTGAACAGCGCGAGCGTGCCGATGCCGGCGGCGAAGGTGCGGTCCCGCAGCAGCCGCAGGTCCAGCAGCGGCGCGCGGACGGTGAGGGCCCGCCGTACGAAGGCCGCCGCGAGCACGGCGCCGGCGAGCGTCGGCAGCAGCGCGCCGGGCGCCGTGAAGTCACCGCGCTCGCCGCCGCGGGACAGGCCGTACAGGAGCAGGGCCAGGCCCGGCGAGAGCATCAGCAGCCCGGGCACGTCCAGCCGGGGCGGTCGCGGGCCGTGCGCGGCCGGGGCGTCCTTCGGCAGCAGGCGGGCCGCGAGGAGCAGCGCCAGGGCGCCGACGGGCAGGTTGATCAGGAAGATCCACTGCCAGGAGGCGGAGTCGACCAGCCAGCCACCGAGCACCGGCCCGGCCACCGGTCCGACCAGGATCGGCAGTCCCAGCAGCCCCATCGCCCGGCCCAGCCGGGCCCGGTCCGCGACCCGCATGCCCATCGCCATGCCGACCGGCTGCAGCAGTCCGCCGCCCAGCCCCTGCACGGCGCGGAACGCGATCAGACTTCCCGCGTCCCAGGCGCAGGCGGCGAGCAGGGAGCCCAGCGTGAACAGGGCGAGCGCGGTCATGTACGTGCGCCGGGCGCCGATCCGGCTCATCGCCCAGCCCGCGGTCGGGATGACCGCGGCGAGCGCGAGCGTGTACGCGGTCGCGGTCCACTGGATGGTCTCCAGCGGCGCGCCGAAGGACTCCGAGAGCCGGCGCAGCGCGACGTTGACGATCGTCATGTCGAGCACGGACATGACGGTGCCGAGGACCACGACGGCGACGACGCGGTAGAGGGCGGTGGAGTCGGGCGGGCCCGTCGGGCCGGCCGGGGGCGCGGGCCGGGCGGCGCCGGCCGGCCGCAGGGTGCTCATCGTCCGCTCCCTCAGCCCGCGTAGGGACGCTCGGCGCGCGCGGTCCGCAGCGCCCGGGCCCACCAGGTGAGCTGGCCGAGCATGCCCTTGGCGGCACCGGCGCACACCTCGGCGTCGCGCGGGACGCCGTCCTCGCCGAGCCCGGACCAGGGGCCGTGCAGGCTGACCGAGTCGCGCACGGTCACGGCGTGCAGTTCGGCGAAGACCAGCCGGAGCTGCTCGACCGCGCGCAGCCCGCCGCCGAGACCGCCGTACGACACGAAACCGACCGGCTTGGCCTGCCACTCGCGCAGGTGCCAGTCGATGAGGTTCTTCAGCACGGCCGGGAAGCTGTGGTTGTACTCGGGCGTGACGACCACGAACGCGTCGGCGGCGGCGAGCCGCGGCGAGACGTCGGCCAGCGCGGCGGCGGCCTCGGGGCTCGGCGTGCCGCCCCAGCCGGGCAGCACCAGCGGCAGGTCCAGCTCGGCGAGGTCCACGACGTCGAGATCGAGGCCCGGGTCGAGGGCGGCGGCGGTGGTGAGGAACCAGTCGGTGACGGCCTGCCCGAGGCGTCCCTCGCGGACGCTGCCGAGGATCACGGCGACGCGCAGCGGACGGTCCTCGACGGCACGGGCATCCGTGACGACGGCATCGGTAGCGACGGCATCGGTAGCGACGGCATCGGTGACGGCGGGATCGGTGACGGACACAGCTGTCCCCCTCTTCGGACGAGTTCCGGCGAACTCTGCGAACGGACCTCCCGGTCCGGTGAACAGCAGCAAAGTACAACGAGCGTTGTAGAAATTACAACGCTCGTTGTAAACGAGTTAGAGTGGGCTGGTCACGGAGGGAAGGGCGGCAGGCGTGGGCGAGACGAACGAGTCCCGGCTGGAGCGGGCGCGGCACGAGGTGTCCCCGCGCAAGCTGCAGAAGCAGATGGCCATCGCGAGCGCGGCGTGCACGGTCTTCGGCCGCGAGGGCTACGCCCGCGCCTCGGTCGACGCGCTCGCCGCCGCGGCCGGCGTCTCCACGCGCACGCTCTACAACCACTTCCCCGGCGGCAAGGCACAGCTCTTCCAGACGGTCGTGACCTGGACGTCGAGCGAGGTCCGGGACGCCCAACTGGCGCGTCTGCACGCCGTAGTGCACCCGGAGCGCCCGCCGCACCCCGACGACCTGGAACGCGACCTGGTCTCGCTGGCCCGCGCCTTCCACGGGCTCATGGCCGACTACGCGAACCACTTCGCCCTGGTCCGGCACATCCACGCGGAGGCCGACCACGTACCGCCCGAGGTCCTCAAGGCCTGGCACGAGGCCGGCCCGGAACCGGTCGGCCGGGCCCTCACCGAGGCGATGACCCGCCTGGAGGACGCCGGCCTGCTGCACCTGCACGGCGACGCGGCGGTGGCGGCCGGCCACTTCACGGCCCTGATCTCGCACCGGATCATCCAGGCCACCCACTACGGCGTGCTGCCCCTGCCGGAGCCGGAGACCGACCGCCTGCTCAGGGCCGGGGTGAGCGCGTTCCTCCGGGCGTACCGGGCGCCGTAGCGCACTCCGTACGCCGCCCCACCACGGCGGTCCTCTGCCCCGAGTGCCGGCCGGTCCCCCTCACCCCCGGAGCCGAGCCACCTGGTGAGACGGCCGGCGCCCGCGTCCACGAGCGGCTGCGGCCCGACGAACCGATCCTCGAAAGCGTCACCCACCGCGGACCGGGACCGGGCCGGGGCGTCCCGCGGAAGGGCACTCGCTAGTCGATCTTGACCAGGTGGACCTTCTCGTCGAACGTCCCGAAGGATCCCGGCGCCTGACCCGTCGTGGGCAGCATGGTGCAGAAGACCGAACGGTAGAAGGTGGCCGTGTACCTGGTGGCGTTGTAGAAGCCGTGGCCCCAGACGTCGTCGCCGGCGTGGAAACAGCGGTTGGTGTGCGTGGGGTTGATCTGCCAGCGCCTGCCGGAGAAGTCCTTGTTCTCGTAGAGACAGACACTGCCGATGTCGCAACGGGGCGCGATCCGGAAGGACTTGGCGCGGTCGCTGATCCTGGCGACGCTCTCCCGGTAGCGCAGATGCGCGTACGGCTGGCCCGAGCAGGCGTCGTTGTCGAAGCCTTCGAGCTGACTGATCTCCGTGCGGTTGTTGACGATGCCGACCGGCCGGGACGAGCTGCCGTCGGGCCAGCCGACAGTGGCCTTGTAGCAGGTGTAGGGCTGGAGACGGACCTCCTTCTTCTTGCCCTGGAAGTCGGCTTCCGAGTAGAAGCAGTACTGCCCCTCGGAGCAGCCGTGCACATCCCCGGCGGCCCGGGCCGAACCGGGCATGGCGGCCATGACACCAGCGACCAGGCCGAATGCGGCCATCGCGCGCGTAACGTTCTTGATCACGGCGCTCATCATCCGGAAGCCCGAACGCCTCCGGCGGAAGATCGCCGTGCGACCACCCGAACGGATCACTCCGCCGTACCCCCGGAAACGCGACGACGCCCGCGTCGGCCGAAGCCTCCCCGGGCGCCGTGTCGCAGGTCGGACGGGATGTTTCCCGCCCCCGCTTCGGTAGGCCGTGTGGGACTCGAACCCACAACCAAGGGATTAAAAGTCCCCTGCTCTGCCAATTGAGCTAACGGCCCGTGCGATGTTGCCTGTCCGAGCATAGCCGGACGAGGCCGTGTCGCCGATCGGGTATCGGTGACACGGCCACGTCGGAGGGGGCGGGAGCGGGGGGACGGCTAGTTC
>NZ_MUMF01000768.1 GCF_002155905.1 Streptomyces tricolor
GAAGCGGCTGAGTTGGCCGAGGTCGGAGAGGAGGGCCTCGCCGGCTCCCGGGTACTGCACCTTGACCGCCACCTCGCGGCCGTCGTGCCACACCGCCCGGTGCACCTGGCCGATGGAGGCCGCGGCGGCCGGCTTGTCCTCGAATTCCTCGAACAGGTCCCGCCAGTCCGGGCCCAGCCGCTCCTCGAGGACCGCGTGCACGGTGCGGGTCGGCATCGGCGGGGCCGCTTCCTGGAGTTTGGTCAGGGCCGCGCGGTAGGGGCCGGCGATCTCCTCCGGCAGCGCCGACTCGAAGACGGACAGCGCCTGCCCGAACTTCATCGCGCCGCCCTTCAGCTCGCCGAGCACCTTGAACAGTTGCTCCGCCGTGCGCTGTTGCAGCTCGCGGCCGACGATCTCCGCGGACTCGCCGACGATCCGCTTGCCCAGCCCCCAGGTCGCCCGGCCGGCGAAGCCGAGCGGGAGCGCGGCGAGCTTGGCGGTACGGGTGACCGCCTTCCGGGGAAGATCAGACATGCGCCCTCCAAGTCCCAGTCGGCCGTGCCGCGCCCGCTGTGCGTCGCCGCTCCGTCGACGGCCGTTGCACCGCCATTGTCGCGCGCGTCCGCCCGCTGGTTGAGGAGTGCTCCCGTTTACCTCTCTCCGCGGCCCCGCAGCCGCACTCCGGATGCGGCGGGACCGGCCGGTTGCGCCAGGTCAGACCGGGCAGGGACACCTCCCAGCGGGTACCCGCTCCGGACGGTGATCCCCCGTCGAGGAAGGCCAGGGCATGGGCCGCGGCGAGTCCGGCCACCGCCGTGGCCAGGGTCAGGTCGCAGGCCCCGACCCGGCGGGCCCTGCCGGACCGCCACTGGGCGACCAGCCGGGGCCAGGCCGGGTCGCGGTCCGTGCGGTCCTGGTGGAGGCAGCCGGCGCAGCCCGTCTCGCCGGGCAGTACCAGCGGGCCGACGATGCCGGTGCCCTCCACGACGCCGGCGTACAGATGGGGTGTGCCGGCGGCCATGAGCGGATCGGCGGTGAACGGGTCCGGGGCGTGCACGGCGACGTCGTCCCGGGGCGCGAAGATCACCAGGGAGAGGCCGGGGTCCTCGGCGCCGGATCCGGGGGAGTGGGCGTGGCGGGGCGGCCGGTCGGGTGCCGCGCGGCGGACGGCGGCCTGTGCCGCCGCGTCCCGGCGGTCGCCGAGCGCCTCGGCGGGCAGCCCGCCCGGCGCGACGTCCCACGGTTCGACGCGGCCCACGTCGCGCACGTCGACCTCGCCGACGCCGGCGCCGGACAGGACCGACGCCAGCAGGGCGCCGACCCGGCCGGCGCCGCGGACCCGGACCCGCAGCGCGCGCCGGGCCGCGAGCCGGGCCGGTGCGGCGCCCGGCTCGCGGGTGAGGAGGGAGAGCGAGGCGAGGTCGGGGCGCAGCCGTTCCAGGACGTCGGGTTTGTCCCGCAGCGCGTCGGCGGCCGGTCCGCCGCCCCGCGCGTCGTCGACGAGGCCCGCGCGGGCCAGCCGCGCCACGAGTGCGTCGACGCTGCGGGCCGGTACGTCGGCACGGCGGCCCTCCTCGCGCAGCAGGGGCAGCCCGCGGGTGCCGTCGAGGAGGTCGAGGAAGCTGCCGGTCGCCGTGTCCACCGGGCTCAGTGTCACGGCGTGCGCCGGGGTCATCCCGAACTGCACGGTGTTGCGGTCGCGCCAGCCGCGCCGCAGCGCGGGTTTCACCACCGGATGCATGACTGTCCCCCCGTGTCCGTGTGTCCTGCCGGCGGAGCAGGTCGTGCTCCGCGGATGTCTGCCAGCATGCCCGGCCGGTGCGGCGGGCGTCGGGAGTTATCCACAGGCGGGGGATGCTTGTCACATCAATCGGCCCGGGTGAAGTGGTGTAAATCGGGCATGTGGATCGGTCGTACGAATCAAACACACGGTGGGGGCTCGGCGGTGAACCGTTCGGGAGCCGGGACTTTGCGCGTGCGCACCGGGTAACGTCGGGGCGTGCCCGCCGATCCACTGCACCGCGCCGGTCAACCACAGCGCAGCACGACGAGCCAGCCGCCCGGCGGCTCGGGGGCGAGCGCGATCGAGGTCCGCAGGAGCGCCCGGCGCCGCCGGACGGTCTCCGCGTACCGCGAGGGCGATCGCACCGTCGTACTGATCCCCGCCCGGATGTCCAAGGCGGAGGAACAGCGCTGGGTGACCGTCATGCTCGACAAACTCGCCGCCCAGGAGAGCAGGCGGGTGCTGGGCGACGCCGAGCTGGCCGAGCGTGCCGCGCGGCTGTCGGACCAGTACTTCGGCGGCCGGGTCCGGCCCGCGTCCGTGCGCTGGGTCACCAACCAGAACACCCGCTGGGGTTCGTGCACCCCGGCCGAGGGCAGCATCCGGCTCTCGCACCGGTTGCAGGGGATGCCGGAGTACGTCGTCGACTACGTGCTCTGCCACGAGCTGGCGCATCTGCTGGTCCCCGGCCACGGCCCCGACTTCTGGCGGCTGCTGGGGGCCTATCCGCGCACCGAGCGGGCCCGCGGCTACCTCGAAGGCGTGGTCGCCGCCGCGCGGCTGCCGCACGTGCCGGGCGCGCGGGGTGAGCGGGACGCCTGAGCCGCTGTGTGAGCGGCCGGGTGCGGTTGTGTACCGGGTCTGTACCGACGGCGACCCTTCGGGGCTGTCGTCGGTCTTTGCCGTTAGCCTGGCGCGACGCACTCATATTCGGGATGGGGGACGGTCGTAACGCATGGCCAGGGAATTCCAACGCGGCCACAAGGCCAGGATCAGTGACCTCACGGCGGGCACGGATCTGTACGTAGGCGTGCAGATCTCCGGGCCCGGACTGACCTTCGACATCAGCTGCTTCGGTCTGGACGCCGACGAGCGTCTCTCGGACGACCGGTACTTCGTCTTCTTCAACCAGCCGAAGTCCCCGGAGGAGTCCATCCAGCTGCTGGGTGCCCAGGCGGGTGACACGGAGTCGTTCCGGGTCACGCTGGACCGGATTCCCTCGCACATCCGCAAGCTGTCCTTCACGGCGACCCTCGACGGTGCCGGGCAGATGTCGCAGATCGCCCCGGGATACCTGCGCATCGTGGCGGGCGGCGAGGAGGTCGCGCGGTACTCCTTCAGCGGCGCGGAGTTCTCCACCGAGCGGGCCGTGATGCTCGGTGACTTCTACTTCAAGGACGGGTGGCGGTTCGCCGCCGTCGGACAGGGCTTCGACGGCGGTCTTGAGGCGCTGCTGAAGAACTTCGGCGGCGAGGTGC
>NZ_MUMF01000769.1 GCF_002155905.1 Streptomyces tricolor
GGGGGAGGCCGGTCCGGACGCGCCGCTCGGGGTGCCGGCGTCGATGCAGTGGACGAACTGGACGAAGGGGGCCCGGCTCGTTCCGGAGGTGACCGCGAAGTCGCGTGCCGCATGACTGCGGAGCAGGCACATGTCGTAGCGGGCGACGACCGGGAGCGGGTCCGCGGAGGCCGGCCGGTACGTGTGGCGGCCCACCAGCTGGCAGGAGTCGTAGCGGATCAGCGGCCCGCGCGGGCCCACGGTGTAGCGGTGCGGGCGGACTTCGGCGGAGAAGTCCTTGTGGGCGAAGGCGGTGTCGTCGCAGTCGCTGAAGTGGACCGTGCCGCTGTCCCAGACGCAGTCGATGACGACCACGTCGGGGTTGCGCACCTCGAAGCGGATGTCCTGGGCGTGGAACCGCTGCACGGAGTCGTGGTGCCGGTTGACGGGGAAACGGAAGAAGGTGCTGGTGGTGCCGTACTCCGGCGTGCTCTGCGGACGCCTGTCGGTGATGATGTACGAGCCGCCCCGGCAGGCGATGGAACCGCCGTAGGGGAACTCCAGGAAGTTCCCCCACTCGTACTCGACCTTCATGTCGGTGAACCAGTAGTTGAGGAACTGGTCCTGGTCGTTCGGCTCCTGCTGTCCCGCCCGGGTCAGCCCCGAGTACAGGAACGCCCTGCGGTACCGGCCGCCGACCCGGCACGCCTCCCACCGCATCTCCGAGTTGGTGTCCGTGCCGCTCAGGGCGAGCCCGTACTCCCACTCCCCCATCCACTCGCACTCGGAGAACCGGTAGTCCTGCGCCTGCCCGGTCGAGTACGAGTCGAAGAAGGAGGCGCCCGGTGTGGCCGAGCGGAACTGCATGCGTTCGAAGGAGAGGTTCGACCACACGTCCTGGTTCCGGCACAGATAGGAGTTCGGGCCGGTGCCGGGGCGGAACACGAGGCTGGTCATGCGCCTGCCCGCGCCGGAGAACCGCAGGCCGCTCGCGGGCCGCGGCGGGGCGACACCGTTCAGCAGGGCGTGCGGGCGGGTGATGAGGAACTCTCCGGCGGGAATCTCGATCACCACGCGGCCGACCCCGTCGGAGACGCGGGCGGCGGCGAACGCGTAGGCGATCTCGAAGGCTCCGCTGTCGTCGGTCCGCCCGTCGCCCACCGCCCCCAGGTCGGCCACGTTGACCACGGTCTCCGGATTGTCCGAGGAGCGCGCGGCGGCGAGCGCGCTGCGGCCGGGCAGGGCCGCCCCGGCCAGCACCGAGGCGCCGCCACGCAGAAGATGCCGACGGCTGACACGGGACACCGATCCACCCCATTCTGGCATAATCGCCTTCTTTCCAGCGTTTCCAGCGCTTTAAGGCGCTTTACAGCGCTTTCCACCGCTTTCCTCATCAAGGAGGGAAATGACCGGGTTCATCGAGACGCTCAGGTACATGACGGCGGCGCAGAAGCCCGCGAAGGGTGTGTCGGTCTACACCCTGTTCGTCAACCGTCCGGCGGGCCGTGTCCTGGCCGCGCTGGCCTACCGCGCCGGGGCGACCCCCAATCAGCTGACCGTGCTCGGCGCGCTCTTCACCTTCCCCGCCCTGGCCGCCGTGGCCTTGGTGCGGCCCGGTCCGGGGCTTGCGGTCTGCGTCTGTGCGGCGCTGGCCGTGGGGTTCGCCCTCGACGCGGCGGACGGTCAGCTCGCCCGCACCCAGCGCTCGGGAAGTCCGTCCGGCGAGTGGCTGGACCACGTGCTGGACTGCGTCAAGCTCGTCACGGTGCACCTGGTCGTGCTGGTGTCGTTCTACCGTTTCTTCTCACTGCCCAGCCCCGCCTTCCTGCTCGCACCGATGCTGTTCGAACTGGCGGCCGTGGTGATCTTCTTCGCGGGGATCCTGACGGAGCAGCTCAAGCGGCGCACCACGGCACCGGCGGCACCGGCGGCACCGGCGGAATCCGCCCCGGCGCTGCGGTCCGTGCTGCTCCTTCCGGTCGACTACGGCGTGACCTGCCTCGGCTTCCTATTCCTGGGCAGTCAGCACGTCTTCCTTTCCGTCTACTGCACATTGCTGCTGGCCCACCTCGTGTTCATGGCCGCCTTCCTGGTCAAGTGGTTCCGGGAGCTGCGCTGAGGGGATCTCCAGCCGCTCGGGCCGGGAGAGCAGTTCCAGGGAACCCCGCAGCAGGGTGCTGGAGGTGTGCATCGTGTAGGGGAAGTAGACGACCTCGACGCCGACCTCGGCGAAACGCCGCTCCAGCGACTCCCACTTGGGCGTTCCCCGCCAGTCGTCGCCCTTGAAGATGACGTGGAAGCCGATCTGCTTCCACATCTCCAGCTTGTCCTCCTCCGACTCGACGACGGCCAGGTCGACGCAGCGCAGGCTGCCGACGATCTCCAGGCGCTCGGTGAGCGGGACGACCGGCGGTCTGCCCTTGAGGCGCTCGACCAGGTCGTCCGAGGTGACGCCCGCGATGAGGCGGTCACAGTGCCGGCGCGCCTGGCGCAGGATGTTGAGGTGCCCGATGTGGAACAGGTCGTAGACGCCGGGCGCGAATCCGATGCGGGTCATTTGGCCGACTCACCCGCCGTCCATGCCGTCGTCCCCCCGGGCACGGCCACCCGCAACGGCGGGGACTTCGGCGAGGTGTTCACGCCGTCCGTGACCTCGATCCGGTACTGGTGGCGGGTGCCGGCGTCCACGGAGTCGGTGTAGCTCATCCACGGGCGGTTCCAGTAGGTGGACGACCGCTCCTGCCGGGAGACGAGCCGGCCGTCCCGGTAGAGGCGATAGGTGAGCGCCGCGTCGTCCCGGTCCCACGAGGCCTTCCAGCGGAGGGTGACGTGTCCGGGTTCCGCGGCCGAGAGGGAGAGGGCGGGAACCGCCGGCGCCCCGGTGTCGGGGCCGGTCCCGAAGCGGGTGAGGCCCTGCTGGGGCGCGCCGTTGACCCGGGTGAACTCGCCGCCCACCCAGAGGATGCCCCGGGCGACCGCCAGCGCACGGGGTCCCACCCGCTCCCCCCTGCCCTCGTCGGTGTCGGGGAACCAGTGCAGGATCCTGCGGTCGCGAGGCGACTGGGCCAGCAGGTGCTGCCGGTCCTGCCGCTCGGGGAAGCCGCCCGGTGTCCCGGCGCAGTCGTGTGCGTGCGAGGCACTGTAGAGGACGCCCTGATAGGGCAGCACGGCCTGGGTGGCACCGTGGCAGTCGTCCTTCCACACCATGCGGTGGTCGTCGAGACGGCCCGCGATACGGCCGTCGAAGATGCCCTCGCCGTGGCCTTCGGCCGCCACGTAGAAGCGGGTGTCGTCCTGTGCGATCGACTTCACCACCGACCCGGGCGGCAGCCAGTCCGGGAAGGAGCGCACGGTCGCGCCGCTGGTGGCGTCCAGGGCGACCAGCGCGTGGGCCCACCGGTCGTTGACCGTCTCGAAGTCGCCGCCGACGTAGATCCTTTGGCGCGAGGGAACCGCCGACAGCGCGCGCACCGGGGCGTCGACGCGCGCCCGGAAGTCCAGCAGCGTGCCTTGGGGGGTGAAGGCGGCGACGTGCTGCCTGGTCCGGCCGTCGACCCGGCGGAAGTCACCGCCGAGATAGACCCGCCGGTCCGTGGTGTCGATGGCCCGGACGGTCGCCGACACCGCCGGCCGGAAGTCCCGCCGCAGGGAGCAGTCGGCCGTGTTCAGGGCGACGGCGCTGGCCACGCCGGTGGATCCGACCCGGCTGAAGGAACCGCCCACGTACAGCACCCGGCCGTCCGGCGAGGTCTTGAGCGCACGGACGGTTCCCTCGCCTCCGGTGAACGACGGCGCGCACGGCAGCAGGGCGCCGGTCACCGCGTCGAACGCGGCGAAGTTGCGGCGCGGTACCTCGCGGTCGCCGGGTTCCGCGCCCGACGGCCGTACCGAGTCAAAGGTCCCGCCGACGTAGACGACACCGTGCGCGGCGGCCAGCGACCAGACGATGCCGTTCGTCTGCCATGTGGTCAGCGGGTCGGCGGTGAACGCCGGCCGGGGACCGTCGTCGGCCGCGGCGAGCGCGGGATGGAGCAGGGCGGCGGAGCACAGGACGGTGGCGGCGACAGCCCTGGTGGCCGCCCTCGACGGGAGCTTTCTCAGGCGCAATGGACACCCCGGATGACAGTGGTGTGGGCGACACGCGGGGAATGACACGGGGCCTGCCGAACCCGGGCCGTACGCCCCTGCCTGGGCTCACGCGGCGCGACGGCGCAGAACTCCGACCAGCTCATTCACTCCCAGCGGCCTGCGATACCACCACAAACTAGTACCAAATACACACATTCCCAACGTCATCCCGGCGGCGAGTCCTGACAGCGTGTCACCTCCCAGGACGCGGACGGCGCCCAGCACCGTCGCCACGGCCAGTGCGGCACCGAGGGCGGTCGTGTAGCCGCGGTCCACGGTGGTGAAGCCGAGGCGCAGCCGGATGAGCAGGGCGGCCGAGAGGTTCTCCACGACGATGGCCGCGCCCCAGGACACGGCGGCACCGAGGACGCCCCACTTCGGCACCGTGAGCAGCCCGACCGTCAGCTGGACCGCGAACGCCGCGGCGGTGACGGCCAGATGCCAGGAGCTGCGGCCGGACATCAGGAGCACGGTCTGGGCGTTGCCGACCGCGACGTTGACCATGGCGGCCCCGCACAGCACGACCAGGGCGGGCGCGCCCTGGACGAACTCCGGGCCGAAGACCGACAGGACGGTCCGCGGGAAGCCGGCGAGGAGGACGAACAGCGGCCAGGAGAAGAGCACGACCCAGCAGGTCGAGACGCGGTGCAGCTGGCGCGCCTCGGCGACCTGGTCGACGGCGAGCAGCCGGCTGATCTGGGGTGCCACGGCGAGCCGGATGGCCAGTTGCAGCAGGGTGCCCGCGGTGACGACGCGGCCGATGGCGGTGTAGACGCCCGCCTCGGCGCCGGTGGCCAGCGCGGACAGCAGGACGACGCCGATCCAGACCGCGCTGAAGTCGAACACGGACGAGATCGCGCGGGGTGCCGCGAAGCTCCAGAAGCCGCGCCAGGGAACGGCTCCGCGCGGGGCCGGACGCGCGGTGCCGCGGGCGGCGCGGCAGCGGCGCAGGGCCAGCCAGGCGACCACGGTGCCGGCCAGTGCGGGCAGCAGCCAGGCCGCGGCCAGGGCCAGCAGGCCGGGCGCGAAGCAGGCCACCGGGACGGCGACGGCCACCCGCAGCACGGGTTTGCCGATCTGCTCCACGCCGACGAACGGCAGCACGGTGCCGTGGCCCTGAGTGGCGCCGAGCAGGACCAGTCCGACGGTGGCGACGGGCAGGAACAGCCCGAAGAGCCGGACGAGGGTGACGGCGTCGGACGGCGGCAGGTGCGGCAGGAGCGTGGTGGCCACCGCGGGGCACAGCAGCAGCGGCAGGGCGGCCACCGTACTGGCCACGGCCGCGGGTACGACGGCCGCGCGCAGCAGAGCGCCCACCGACCGGCCGCGGCCCACGGCGATGTCGCGGGAGACGAACCGGACCAGCCCGGTGTCGGCACCGAGCTTGCAGGTGTTGCTGAGGATGGTGAACACGGCCACCCCGGTGAAGACCGCTCCGGCCCCCTGCGCTCCGACGGCGCGGGTGATCAGGCCGACGAAGACGAAGGCGAAGACGGCGTTGACCGCGGCGCCCGCCACCCCCCACCAGCCGCCGCGGGCGGCGGCGGCGACGCTCGGGGCGGCGGACCCGGGGGCGGTCGCTTCCGGGGCGGTCACCCGCGGGAGACCGTGAGCGTCTCGTCCTGCGCGGGCAGTTCCACGACCGGCGTGACGGGCTCCGCCTCCGGGCGGCGTCCGGGGCGGCGGCGCAGGAGGGCGCGGAGACGACCCCTCCGGCGGCCGGCGTCGAGCACGGCGCCGAGGAGGGTGGCGCCGGAGCAGTCGATCAGCTCGTGCGCCCGCTTGAGGTCGTCCCGCCGGGTGGTGTCGAGGCCGGCGACCAACAGGACGCCGTCGACGCGCTGGGCGACCGCGAGTGCGTCGGCGTGCTCCAGGAGCGGCCGGGTGACGACGACAGCGGCGCGGGAATCGGGTCCGGGCAGCAGCCGGTGGACGGCGGCGGACCCGCCCGGCTGGGCGGGCCCGCCGGTGCCGCCGCCGACGCAGCAGGCGAACCGCCCGGCGGCACCGGCGTCGACGAGGCGGCTCCCCTCCGGCAGGGAGGCCTCCTCGGGCGTGCGGGCGTCGTCCGGCAGCAGGGGCAGCCGGGTGGTGAGGGCGGGCGTGCCGGGGTCGGCGTCCACCAGCAACACCTCGTCCCCGCACTCCGCGAAGGCCGCGGCCAGGTTGACGGCGACCTCCTCGGTGGCGGCGCCGCGCCGGGGGGACACGACGAGGACCCGGCCGGCGCCGGCGGGCAGGCCGGTGCGGCGCAGGC
>NZ_MUMF01000770.1 GCF_002155905.1 Streptomyces tricolor
GACATCGCGCGGGTGCTGACGGTGTACGCAGACCGGGTGCTGACCCCGCGCGGCGGCACGGCGGTCAACGGCCTGGAGCTGATGACGAGTCTGCGTCCGCCGACCCGCGCGGTGCGGGACGAGTCGGGGGCGTGGGTGTCCGCGCACAACCCCGGGTCCCTGGGCACCGCCCCGGTCGACCCGGCACCGCCGGAGGTGCCGTCGGAACACCCGCTCGCGCAGGACTGGAACAACCACGGGTTCCTGGACGAGGAAGTCTTCGGCTGGGTCCGTGATGTGGAGCTGCTGTCGGGCGAGGAGACGAGGCAGCCGTACGTCATCGGCCTGGACGTGAACACGGCGTTCCTCGCCGCCGCCTCCCGTACGCCGGTGGGGCTGTGCGCGCCGGAGCACGTGATGCGGCCGAGGTTCGACAAGAAGGTGCCGGGCTGCTGGCTGGTCGACCTCTCCCACATCGAGCTGGACCCGCGCTTGCCCAACCCCTTCACCCCGCACGGGGGGCGCCCGGAGGGTCCAGCCTGGTACGAGACGCATACGGTCGCCTATGCCGTGGAGCTGGGCCACAACGTCGAGCCGCTGGAGGCATACGTGCGCCCGGTCTCGGGCGCCTACCTCGACCCGTGGCACGACCGGCTGAAGGCGGCGCTGCTGGCGACGATGGAGGACCTCGGCGTGACGGCCGGCCTGGACGACGCTGCGTTCCTCGCCGCGATGGAGCACGTACGGGAGGGCGATCCGGGCATGCGCGCGGTCCTCGCGGCGATCAAGGGCACGGCCAAGGGCGGGATCGGCAAGCTTCGCTCTCGGGCCCGCGGGCTGACCTACGTCAAGGGTGAGCGCTGGCCGGAGCTGGAGCGGCCCACCTGGCGCCCGGACATCCGGGCGGCGATCATCAGCAAAGCGCGGGTGAACATGCACCGCAAGATGCGGCACATGGCGGGCGCGGGCCTGTTCCCGCTCGCGGTCCTGTCCGACTGCGTCGTCTACCCCGCGCGCACGGCCAGTGTGCTGGATCTGCTGCCGTACACCGGCAGCGGCAAGCCGCTGCCCGGCGCCTTCCGCCTCGGCGTCGCCCCCGGCCTGGTCAAGGTGGAGGGCGTGCAGAGCATGCCGTGGGCGGTCGACCTCATGGAACAGGGCGGCAACCCCGCCCAGCTCATCAAGGGCGGCGGGCATGACGCCGTCTGGGACGAGGGGGAGTAACCGATGGCCCGCCAGATCCGCCCGCAGACCGCCGACCACGACGACGCCCTGATCGGCCAGGCCCTGGAGCGCGCCGGCCGCGAGGTGTTCACCACCACCCCGCCCCGCACCCTCAAGGGCCAGATCAACTACCTGATCAAGAAACTCGGCACCGCCCGCGCGGTGGCCGCCGAGATCGGCGTCACCGCCGACTCCGTCAACCGCTACCGCCGGGGCGCCCGCAAGCACCCGCCGAAAGCGGTCCAGGACCGCATCACCGACGCCGTCCGCTCACGCTGGCAGCCCCGCGTGCGCGAACGCGCCCGCCGCCGCGCCGCCGAACGGACGGGCATGACGGTGGAGTTCCGGGCGACGTTCGGCTACCGCGCACCGGTCGGTACGACGGATGAGTCCCGGGAGAGGCTGCTCACCCTCCACCTGCCCCCCGCCTGGGCCGGGCGCCTGCTGGACGCGCAGGCCGGCCGCTCTGCCGAGTCCCCGAACGAGGTGCTCGCCGAGGCCGCCGGCGAGCTGTACTTCCGCGAGCGCGGCACCCGTGCCCACCACCTGGACGTCGAGCTGACCGGCATCGACTACATCGCAGCCCGCTACTGACCATGACCACCTGACACCGGCTGCCGCCCCGGGCGGCAGCCGGTGCGAGGGCCCGATGGCTTTATTGCGCCTGCTCGCGGAGGCCCGCGAACTCGACCGCATCCGCAAACGAGCCTGACGGCACGAGCCCACGGACCAGGCCGCAGCGGTCCCGAGCGAGCACGCTAGCGAGCTAGCATGCTCGCACGCTCGCGATGGGGTCCGGGACCGGGCCGGGACCCCCGGGCGCGGGGTGGCCGAAGCGGCAGCCCGCGCATGAACCATCCCGGCCCGCCGCCCGCGCCCCGCTCCGGACACCCGGCGCGGGCGCTGCGGCAGGCGGTCTCGTCGTGCGCTACGTCTGAGGCGCGCGCAGGTAGGACCGGGCGAAGCGGGTCGCCGGCACGACGAGCGGTGCTGCGCCCTCGGGATCTCCGAGTTCCTCTGCCCGGTCCTCCACCACGGCCGTGATGTCGAGCCAGTCGGCCAGCAGCGCGGCGGTCTGCGGGTCCAGCGCGGCCGCGTGCGGCACAGCTCCGAGGGCCCGCGCGTGGGTCGCCCTTCCGGGCTGTCGGGGCGAACCAGGCCACAACACTGCCGGCCACCCCGCCGTCCGGGGCGGCGTCCTCCGGTACGAACGCGGTGAGGACCAGGCCGCCCGCCTCGTCCTGGTCCTGGTCCACCATCCACCGCTCGTCGGGGACCGCCGCGGCCTCGCGGGCGCGCAGGCGCAGAAGGGCTGCGGCCTCGCGCAAGAGCCCCTTCGTCATACCCCCAGGGTCCTCCCGTCCAGCGGTCCGGGCCAGAGACGGTCACCGCGTCGTACTCGCTAGCTAGCGAGCGAGCTACTAGCCGGGGCCGACGACCTGGTCCGACCGGGGCCGCGGGGCTGTGGTCCGGGCCCGGCGCCGCCGGGGCATCAGGCCGCTTGTGGCGGGTCCGCCACAAGCGGGCCGTCCCCGGGCCGGGGCGGTCACCGGGCGTGCCGGGGGCGGATCGGGCGCGCCGGGCCGGATGCCCTGACCGCCCGCAGGCGGGGCGCGCCCTGCTTTTCGAGGGGGAGTTCCCGGGCGGTGGCCAGGGTGCCGCACGGCGGGCCGGGGCCGCCCTTCGGGCGCAGCGCGGGCGCCCTCCGGGCGCGTTCACCGCGCTGCGGTCCGCACTGCGTGCGGACCGCCGGAGCCGGGCGCCCTGCGGGCGCGTTCACCGGCTCCGGTCGGCAGCCCTGCGCCCTGCGGGCGCGCACCGGGCCGCCGAGCCCCGGCCCGCCGCACGGCCGCCTGGTCACCGCCCGGGAACTCCCCCTCGAAAGGACGGCCGTCCCATGACCCTGATCACGTGCGCCCTGTGCATCGAGCCCTACTACGCCCTTGTCACCGGGGAGTTCGCCTGCCCGTGCGGGCAGGTGCTGGCCGTGGCCGACATCGAGCTGGAGACCGCCCAGGTGTGGGTGGTCGACGCCTCGGGCGCGCTGGGCTACTGGGTGGACCGGGTGGCGCTCCTGGTGGCGGAGATCGCCGCGTACGGCCTGCGGGTCACGGCCGAGGACATTGCGCGCTGCGGCGAGGAGATCGAGCGGATGGGCGTGGACGAGTGGGTAGGGACGCAGGTCCGCTGACACGCCTCGTCTCGGGCCCGGGGCGCGCCGCCCCGGGCCGGCGCGCGCCAATGGACAGCCCTGCGGGCTGGTCCGCCCCTGAAGTGGCCTGCGGCCACGGGCGGACACAGAGGAACCCGCCCCCTTTGAAGCGCCCTTCGGGCGCGGGGGCGGGACCTGCCCTTCGGGCAGCCGCTTCGCGGTGGCCCCCTTTGAAGGCGCTTCGCGCCGGGGGCCGCCCCTGCGGGGCAAAGGAATTCCAGGGTTGAGCTGCGCTGTCTGGGCTTCAGGCCGCTTCGGGCGGATCCGCCCGAAGCGGCCTGCCGAACGGGGGCCGCCCCCCTCTGCCCCGGTCGGCACGCTCGTGGCCGGCGGCGGCTTCGAGAAAAGGGCATCGTCGGGGAGGTGATTGTCAGAGGCGCCGTGTAAAGTTCGGCAGCTTCTGCCAGAGGCGGATTTGCACAAGGGTGAACCCCTGGCAAAACGCCTGAAACTGCACCGCCCGCAAGTGCGGCCGTTCACCTAAACGTGTATGTGATATCAGTCACGGTCACATGGGAAAAATCGGGACTACCAGCATCGTTACCGAGTCAGTGCACCCGGCGTGTGTTGATCAACATTCGGTTCCATGTCGCACGAGCGCAGTAAGGCAGGGCATAGTGGGGACACCGCTGCCTCCAGGTGTGACGGGCGTCACAAAATCCTGAATTCACTTGCGTACGCGGCGGTAACCGCACACCCGGACATAAGGAAAGCCCCACCCGACGCCCGCGAAGCATCCCGGTGAGGCTTCCCTCAACACCCCGTGTGCAGTGCGTCCGACCGGTCAGGTCGGTCAGGCCCCGGCCGTCAGGTCGGGGCTTTCCGCATTACCAGGGCCAGATCCACACGATCTCGTAGACCACGCGGACCACCGGCCCCAGCCAACGGGGGATCCGCTTGGACCGGCCCCGCTTGCTGCAACATCGGCAGTGCCCCTCAGACTCGTACAGCTCGGTCATCGGGACCACTCACCCCATTCCTCTGGAGGCTGCGGATTTCGCAGCTCCTCGGAGGCCCACGGCCTTCGTGGACCCCGCGCAGGAACGTCCACGCGTCTGCATAGGGCCCAGGGGTAAGGGGTGAGGCGACTTTACCGGAGCGCGACGGATCTCGTTTCCCGTCAACCTCCGCACTACCAAATGGACATGTGGCACCCCGTGCCATGCCAAGCGGTTGCATAGGCGCCCGTCCCGAACCTCAAGCCTTCCTCAAGGACGCGAACAGGCAAAGCCCGTGACGGTACGTCCGGTACGCCGTGCCAGTTCCCACCACCGGCGTGCCGAAGCTCACACAAGAAGCGCACGCCACGAGTGAACACGCGCCCCCTTCAACTGTCCCGCCGGTCAGCACAGTTGGTACATACCTTCCAGGACAGGGCCGTGCACACTCCCGGTATGAGCACACGCCGCCCCCTGGGCACCGGCCGCGCCCGCTCCTGCCCGGCGCCGCGCCCGCGGCTCCTTCCCGCTGGCCGGGCCGTCACCGAGGAGCACCAGGACCACGACCCCGGCCCCCGCGAGCGGGCCACCGCCGACGGGACCCAGGCCGACGTCGACCACCGCGGGCCCGCCGACGGCCCCGCGTACGACAGCGGGTCCCCGGGGGAGGCGTCTCCTCCGGGGACCCGCTGCTATGCCGTTCCCGGTGCCCCGGTTACACCGCGTCCAGGGCCTGCGCGGCCCAGTCGAGTCCGAGGCCGGCGAGGCGCTGGAGCTGCCCGGTGCTGAGTTTGGCGCGGCGGGTCTTGGTGTTCGTCAGCCACACCCCCAGACGGACCTCGGTGCCGTCCGGCAGGGTCTCGACGTGGCCCCTGGAGACCGTCAGGGAGCCTGTGCGGGCCCGGTACTGCTCCAGGGCCGCGCACCCCCGCTCGAAGGCCGCAGAACCGCCCCTGGACGGCTTCACGGGCGCTTCGGGCTCCTTCGGAGGCAGGGGCGTGACACTGAGGGCGGCCAGACGCTCGCGCTGCCCCTCGGCCAGGCCCTGCCAGACGGTGTGTTCGCGCTGCCGCTGAAGCCACCGGCCGACGTCGGCCCCGCCGGAGGTAACGCCCGGCACGATCTCCTCCACCCCGGCGCCCAGCGCCACCAGGCGGGCCACCCCGGCGTAGTGGCGCTGCCAGTCCACCGGCCACGCCGGCCGCCAGTCCGGATCGATCTCGGCCAGTTGCTCCGCCCGCCGCCGCGCCCGCTCCGGGTCCTGGCCGAGACCTCCCTCCTTGCGCTGGTTCGCCAGCCACTGCCCCACCGGCTTGTCCAGCGCCGTGGCGGTCACCGGAGCGGCGAGCGTGCCGTGTTCGGCGTAGTACGCGCGGGCCGCCGCAAGGTTCTCCTCCCACGCGGCCTCGGCCGGCTCCCACACCATCCCCAGCTCGTCCAGGTCCGCCGCCCGCTCGGCCGCCAGCGCCCCCACCTGCATGGCGCGCCGCTGATCGGCCAGCCACCGCCCCAGCGGGAACGAGCGCCCGTTCGCCGTCAGCTCCCGGTGCTCGTACGGCACCAGCAGATGCCCCACCCGACGCCGGTACGCCACCGCCGCCCGGTGCCCCGCAAGCCAGTTCGCGTGCTCCGGCTCCAGCAGGTTGTACCGGACAAACCGGGCAATCAGGGCCGGGTCACGGTGGACACCGAACCGCAGAAGCGCCCGGTGCTCCTCCGCCCCCTCCTCCGGAGCCTCGCCCAGGTACGACGACTCCCCCGCCGTCCGATGCAATCCCTCCTGCGGAACAGCCAGCATTTCCACCGCCCGCTCATCATGCGCCCGCAGCCCCGTAAGGACTTTCACCAAAGGCCGATACGAAATCGAATACGGCATGTCCTCCTCGGTCTCATCCGGCCCCAGAAAAACCGGCACAATCAGCGTCGCCAATTTCCCCTGATTCGGCTTCTGCCGCAACGCCCGACCGATCGCCTGCACAATATCGACCGCCGACCCCTTCGGGTCGATCAAAGCAACCGAATCCACCGACGGCACATCAACGCCCTCACCCAGCACCCGGCAATTCGACAGAACCGCCCGCCCGGCCCGCGCACCGAACCGCGCCAGCCTCTCCGCCCGCACATCCGGCTCGTGCTCACCCGACAGCCACCCCGCCCACACCGACGCCGGGTGCCGCCCGGGGTCCTCGGCGTGCAGCCGCTGCGCCACCCGCCCCAGCCCCTCGGCGAACGCTCGCGCCTCGATCGTGCGGTGATGGAAGGTGATGCACCGCGTCAGATCGTGCGCGGCCATCGTCTCCAGCAGCGCCGCCTGGAGCACCGCCAGGCGCTCCCCGCGCACCTCCTCCTCATACCGGTCCTCGCCGTACAGCCGCTCCGGCGTCAGACTTCCGTCCCGCAGCTCCACCACCACGATCTGGTACCGCGCAAGCAACCCTCGCGCGATCGCCTCCGACAGGTCCAGCTCGTACAGAACCGGCCCGTAAATGGACTCGTCGTCCATCGAACAGGCCATCTCCTCCGGCAGCCGATCCCGCCCCTCCTCCTCCGCGCCGACCTCCGCCCGCCGCCACCGCCGCGCCGGCCGCTCCATCCAGATCCGCGGCGTGGCCGTCATGTACAGCCGCCGCATCGACGGCAGCAACTCCTGATCGTGAACCGCCGCCCACGCCTTACCCAGCGACCCACTTGTTCGGTGTGCCTCGTCCACCAGGACCAGGTCCCACACGTCCATCGGCAACCCGTACTCGCCCTGGTGCGCCTCGATCAGCACCGGCAACGACGCATACGTGGCGAACACCGTCACCGGCCCCCGCCCGTGCCACAGCCCCAGCTGCGGCGCGCTCGTCGTGCACCGCACCCCCAACGAGTACAACCGCGGGTCGTCGTCCAGCGAGCACACCGCCACCGCCGGCCCCGAATGCCCGAACGCCCGCCACTCCCTGACCGTCTGGGCCAGCAGCTCCAGCGTCGGCACCAGCACCAGTACGCGCCCCTGCGGCACGAGCCGCTTGACCGCCGCAGCCCCGATGAACGTCTTCCCGGTGCCGCACGCGCTCACCACGGTCCCCCGCAGCCCCTGCGGCGGAATCCGTTTCCCTGGCGGAATATCGAGCCCCGCCACAATAGCGTCGACCGCTTCCACCTGATGCGGACGCAGAACAAACTCTCCGGGCCTGACCCCGGTTTCTGCCATCAGCTCCCGTTCCCAGTCCTGGAAATCAGAAGCTTCTTGCTCCCCGCGCTCGTATTCCTCTGTTGCCTTCCGGTTCGCTTCGCGCTCCTCGTGGTTCTGAGGGTCCGGGAAGGGGTAGTCAATGCTCGGCATAGACGGCTCCCTGTGCCAGGGGTAGGTGGTGAGGATCTACTCGTGATCCTACCCGCTGCA
>NZ_MUMF01000771.1 GCF_002155905.1 Streptomyces tricolor
AGACCAGGAGACCGGGAGGCCGAGGTTCCCTGAGACCAGGAGACCGGGAGGCCGAGGCTCCCGGAGACCAGGAGACCGGGTTGCCGGCCGTCGTCAGCGACGCAGGGTGCTCACCGAGCGGCGCAGTCGGCGCATCGCGGCGGCGAGTTCGGCGCCGGGGGCGCGGGGCACGGCAGTGCGCGGGGGCCCCGGTACGGCGGGCGCGGTCGCCCACAGGTCGACCTCCGCGTCCCGTGGGCCGTGCGCGGTGCGCGGGACGCCCTCGTCGAAGATCCGCACCGGGTGGGTGGCGTCCCAGGCCGGCCATCCGGGGTCCCCGCTCGTCACGAACCGCACCCAGGCGGCGTGCATCGCGTCGCACAGCTCCTGCGGGGCACCCTCCCCGGCCAGCCGCTTCGCCTCGGGCAGGTCCCCGGTGTCGAAGACGAACCCCAGCTCCAGGGCGTGGCAGGCGCCGAGCCCGGGAAGGCGGGACGGCCACCCGAACTCGTACAGGTACGCCCTGCCGGGGCGGGCGTCGGCGAGCCGGTGCAGCGGCACCCGCAGCAGGTGGTCGGTGACCATCTGGCCGACGATCTCGGCGGTCCCGGCGTCGGGGTGCAGCGCACGGTAGCCGCGCGGCACCTCGTGGCCGGCGTGGCAGCGGGCCATGGCCCCGGCCAGGGCGAACGCGCCGAGCCGGTCGATGCGCTCCAGCAGCCCGCCGGGCACCAGCCACAGCCGGTACTCGTCCCGGGTCCAGCCCATGAGCAGCTCGACGCCCCGGGCGGCGCCGCCCGGGG
>NZ_MUMF01000772.1 GCF_002155905.1 Streptomyces tricolor
CCGCCCGCGCCACCGGCCGCTGCCCCCGCTGCGGCACGCCGTACTCCTTCCTGCCGCAGCTCGCCAAGGGCGACCTCGTCGCCGACCACTACAAGGTCCTCGGCTGCCTCGCCCACGGCGGCCTCGGCTGGATCTACCTCGCCGAGGACACCCGCGCCGACGGCCACCGGGTCGTCCTCAAGGGCCAGATCAACGTGCACGACGCCCTCGCCCGCCGCACCGCCGTGGAGGAGCGCCGCTCGCTCACCGACCTGCACCACCCCGACATCGTCCGCATCATCACCTACGCCGAACACCGGACCCCCGGCCGCTCGCCCACCGGCTACCTGGTCATGGACTACATCGGCGGGCGCTCGCTCCAGCAGCTGTTCGACGCCGACGACGTCGAGCGGATCTTCCACGGCCGTCCCCGGCTCGACCACGTCCTCACCTACGGCTGCAAGATCCTCGGCGCCCTGGAGTACATGCACGAACGGGGCCTGCTCTACTGCGACATGAAGCCCGCCAACGTCATCCACTTCGGCCGGGCGATCAAGGTCATCGACCTCGGGGCCGTCCGCGCCATCGGCGACCGCGCCTCCGCCTACGTCTACACGGCCGGCTTCGCCCCGCCCAAGGAGGAGATCGACCGGCGCGGCTGGCACATCGACAGCGACCTCTACACCGTCGGCATGACCCTCCAGGCCCTGGCCCGCGGCACCGAGGCCGCCCGCGGCCTCGCCCCCGACTCCTTCCGCCGCCTCATCGCCCGCGCCACCCACGCCGAACCCCGCGCCCGGTTCCGCTCCGCCGCCGAGATGTCCCGCCAACTCTGGGAGGTGCTCCGCGAGTTCCGCTCGCTTCAGTTCGGCGAGCAGCTGCCGGAGAGCTCCACCCGGTTCCGCGCGTCCGGCGCCAGCCTGGACGCCGGACTCGGCGCCATCCCCGCCCTGGACCACTGGACCGGCCGCCCCGGCGAGCAGCCCCCCGGCCTGGACGTCTCCGCGCCCGCCGCCGCCGAGGTGGCCGGCGCCCTGCCCGAGCCGGTCCCCGACCCCGAGGACGGCGCCGCCCTGCTGCTGGACACCTTTCCGCCCGACGCCCCCGACCGGGTCGCCCGGCAGTGGCCCCGCCAATCCCGCCTCGGCACGCCCGAGACCGCCCTGTGGCTGTGCCGCGCCTACCTCCGGAAGGGGGAGCTGACGGCCGCGCAGAACTGGCTCGCCGAGGCCGAGACCCAGCTCGGCGAACGCGCCGCCCACGACTGGCGCATCGCCTGGCACCACGGCGTCCTGCACCTCAGCAAGGGCGAGGTGGACCTGGCCGGCGCCCGCTTCGACGCCGTCTATCGGGCCCTGCCCGGCGAGTACGTGCCCAAGCTCGCCCTCGGCTACTGCGCCGAACACACCGGCGAAGGGCGCCCGGCCCGGGCCATGCGGTACTACGAGGCCGTCTGGAAACGGGACTCCGCGCACACCGCCGCCGCGTTCGGCCTGGCCCGCGGCCACCTGGCCGGCGGCGACCGGGACGCCGCCGTGCACGTCCTGGACGAGGTCCCCGCCACCTCCCGGCACTACGACGCCGCCCGCATCGCGGCCGTCCGCATCCGCGCCGGCATCCTGCACGGCGGCCCGCCCACCCCGGCCGGCCTGCGGGACGCGGCCCGGCGGCTGCCCGAACTGCGCCTGGACGGCGGCGCCGCGAGCGGCGAGTCCCGGGCCCGGCTGGTCGCCGAGGTCCGCGAGAACGCCCTGCACGGCCGGCCGGCCCAGGGCTGGGGACCGGACTTCCCCGCCGGGGACCTCCTCGGGCCCGGGGACGAGGACGGCCTGCGCACCCGGCTGGAGCACTCCTTCCGGCAGCTGGCCGCCCAGGCCCGCACCGCCGGGGAGCACGGCCGGCTCCTGGACCTGGCCCACGCGGTCCGGCCGATGACCACCTTCTGACCCCACCCACGAACCCTTTGGAAGAGGCGCCGATGACCGTGGCCGAGGAGACCGAGGTGACGCTCGCGGTCGGTCAGCAGAAGGAACTGCCCGTCGCGCCGGACCCGCACGGGCGGCACCGCGAGCGGGAGATGCACGCCATCCTGGAGATCGGGGTCAGGGGCGGGGGCCGCCCGGGGCCCACCGGCACGCCCGTGCCCGGCACCGGTCCCGCGCTCGCCGAGGTGCTGATCGTCGACACCTCCCGCTCCATGCTGCACCCCGCCGCCAAGCTGCACGCCGCCAAGGACGCCACCGTCGCCGCGGTCCGGATGCTGCCCGACGGCACCGCGTTCGCCGTGCTCTCCGGGCGGTTCGACGCCACCCTGGTCCACCCCGCGTCCGGCAGCGCGGTGCTCGCCGTCGCCGGTGCCGCCGAACGCGAGGCCGCCGAACGCGCCGTACGGATCCTGGACGCGGACGGCGGCACCGCCATCGGCACCTGGCTCGACCTCGCCCGGCGGCTGCTCAAGGACCAGCCCGCCCCCGTCAAACACGTCCTGCTGCTCACCGACGGGCGCAACGAGCACGACCACCGGGCCGCGATGTCCCTGGACACCGCCCTCGACGCCTGCGAGGGCCGGTTCGTCTGCGACGCCTGGGGGATCGGCGACGACTGGGACGCCGAACTGCTGCTGCGCATCACCCGGCGGCTGCACGGCCGCGCCCGCGCCGTCCGCGCCGAGTCCGAACTGACCGCCGCCTACGAGGAATTGGTGGCCGGACTGCTCGGCACCGCGGTACCCGAACTGCGCATCCGGCTCACCCCCACCCCCGGCACGGTGATCCGCCAGGTGAAACAGGTGGTGCCGAGCGAGCAGGAACTGCTCCCCGTCCCGGCCGGCTCCGGCGGGCGCGGCGCGGAGTACGTCACCCGCGCCTGGGGCGACGAGGTACGGCACTTCCAGGTCGTCCTGACCGCCGACCCGACCGGCCGCGAGACCGGTGAGGACCTCCAGCTGGCCGCCGTGGAGGTCGTCGTACCCGACTTCGGCCGCCCGGTACGGCTGCCCGCGCCGCGGCCCGTCCTGGTGCGCTGGACCGACAACCCGCTCGACGCCTCCCGGCAGCATCCCGGCGTCCGCCGGCACGAGCTGTACCAGCAGGCGAGCGCCGCGGTCGCCGGAGCCTACCGGGCCTGGCTGCGCGGGGCGGAGGGACGGGACGCGGCCGACCGCGCACTCGCCCGCGCGCTCGCGCTGGCCGGCGAACTCGGCGACGCCCAGCTGCTCGGCGCGCTCCGGCTGATCGAGGCCGCCCCGGGCACCGGCCGCGTCCGCACCGGCCTGAAGGACGTGGACTGGCAGCACCTGATCCTCTCCAGCGCCCTGACGACCCCGCCGGAACCCCCGGCGGCCACCCCGCCGGCAGCGGTCCCGGCCGGAGCGGGCGCCGCCGCACCGGCCGGCGGCGTGCCACCCGGTGCCGGCGTGCCGTCCGGGGCGCCACCCGGGGCCGGCGGGCCACCCGGGGAAGCCGCCACCCCGCCCGGTTCCGCCGGACCCGGCTTCCCCGTCCGCCCCGACGGGCTCGTCGAGTGCCCGGACTGCCGATGGCTCGGCCCGGCCGACTCCGTCTACTGCGGAGGCGACTGCGGCCGGCTGCTGAGGGGGTCGCCCGCATGACCACCGGCAGAGGTACGACGCCCGCCCCCGGCGGCGGAGGTACGACGCCGGGACCGGCGCACCGTGCCGCCGTGCCCCCCGGCGCCGGCGCGCAGCCGGCCACGCCCTCCCCGCAGCACCCGCACCCGCACCCGCGGACGCGGCCCGCCGACCGTCGCCCACCCGGCCGGACGCACCGCCGCCTGGCCCGCCTGCTCGACCGGCTCCCCGGTGCCGGACCGCTGCCGGAGGCGGGCGGCAGCACGACCGCCCGCGACCTCGCCGTCCGCCGCCGCCTGCTGCTGGCGCTGTCGGCCCTGCTCACGCTGTCCCTGTTCGTGTCGTACCAGGGCGTGCACGGGGACGCGAACGCGCTGCGCACCTCCAGCGCCCCGGCCGTCCTGTCCCTCGACACCGCGCTGTACGCGCTCGGCCAGGCCCAGCGGGACGCCGGCGCGCCCGCCCCGACCAGCGACTTCCAGAAGCAGATCTCGGTCGCCGCGCAGAGCCTCTCGGCCGCCGCCGCGGACGACGACATCGGCGGATCGGGGGGCCGCCAGGCCCTCCAGACGATCACCGGACTGATCACCGTCTACGCCGTCAAGGTCCAGCAGTCCCAGCTCCAGCCGAACGGCAGCGTGCTGCGCGAGGCGTACCTCAGCTACGCGACCAGCATCCTGACGGAGAAGGGCTCCGGGATACAGGACCGGCTGAAGACCCTGCAACGGCAGCAGCGCGCCGCCGTGCACCGGCAGACCTCCTTCGGCCCGCCGCTGTGGCTCTCCTGGACCGTCACCCTGCTCCTCGCTCTCGCCCTGGGCGCGGCGCTGCTGGAGACCCAGCTCTTCCTGCGGCACCGCTTCCGGCGCCGCTACAACCGCCAACTCCTCGCGGCCTTCGCCCTGTCCGCCGCGGGTGTCGTCACCACCGTGCTGTTCACCGTGTGGACCCAGCAGGGCATGACGGACACCCGTCAGCTGCTCGACCGCCCGCTGCCCGGGCGGCTCATCCCCGACGCGGGGCGGGACACCGCCTCGTACCTGGCGCACACCGGCTTCCGCGCGTCGGCGGCGGTGTGGATCCTGATAGGAGGTGTCCTGCTGATGGCACTGGCCGAGACGGGCCTGCGGCGGCACATCGACGAGTACCGGTTCAGGCCCCGGTGAGCGGGCACCCCGGCGGCCCGGCGACGGCCGCACCCGGCACCCGCACCCGCCCCTCCCGCCGCCTGGTCCGCACGGTCACCGTGGTGGCGAGCTGCCTGGCCGTCCTGGCGGCGGCCGTCGTCGTGGGGGTGCGCGCCCTCGGGCAGGAGCCGACCGTCACCCTGCTGGCCAACTGGACCGGCGACGACGAGAAGGACTTCCGGGAGGCGGTCCTCGAGCCGTTCGAGCGGAAGTACCACATCCGGGTCGACTACCAGGGCAGCAACGCCGAGAGCCAGGTGCTCGGCGCCGACGTCGAGGCCGGGACCCCGCCCGACGTGGTGGTGCTCACCGGCCCCGGCGAACTCGCCGACTACGCGCGGCAGAAACACCTGCTTCCCCTCGAAGACCTCGTGGACCCCAAGGACTTCGGCACCTCCTGGGCCATGCCGCTGGCGGACGGGCACGTGTACTGGTTCCCGCTCAAGGCCGACTTGAAGAGCATCGTCTGGTACCCGGCCGGCGTCGGCGAGGAGCAGCGCGCCCAGGCGGCGCGGCAGCCGGCCGAGTGGTGCGTCGGCATGGGCTCCGGCGCCACCAGCGGCTGGCCCGGCACCGACTGGATCGAGGACATCCTGTTGCAGCGGTACGGCCCGAAGGTCTACGGCGACTGGGCGCGCGGCAGACTGCCCTGGCGGTCGCAGCAGGTGAAGGCGGCCTGGACCGCCTGGCGCGGCCTGGTCGGCGCCGGCGGCGACCCCGCCCTGGTCCGCCGGGCCCTCAAGACACCGTACGACGCGGCGTCGCAGCCGGTCACCGCGCGCCCGCGGGGCTGCACGCTGGAGCACCAGGCGTCGTTCATCCGCGGCCAGCGCGCCTGGCAACAGGCCGACGGCCGCTACGCACCCTCCGCTCAACTCCTCGCCGGCACCGCCGCCAACCAGGCGTGGGAGGTCTCCGGCGACCTGGTCGCCCTGCTGCACGCCACCCCGGCGGCCGAGAAGCTGATCCGCCACCTGGCCTCCGCCGACGCCCAACGCGCGTGGAGCGCCAAGGAGTCCGGCTTCTCCGTGCACACCGACGTCCGGCCCGCGCCCGGCGACGCCGGCCCGGACTGGCGCCGCTCCCTGGCCCGGACCCTCCGCGACGCACGGGAGACGCACTGCTTCGACGCCTCGGACGCGATGCCGCCCGCGGTACGCGACGCGTTCGCCGAGGCGACCATCGAGTTCCTCGCCCACCCGGACCACTTGGACACCCTGCTGCGCTCCCTGGACACCCTCAGCGGCACCCAGGGCCTGACCTGGCTGCCGTCGGTGTGCGACGGCGCGCCGGACCAACCGAGCGGGCTCAGCCCCGCGCCCATGCCGGGGTGAGCGCCCGTCCCTGCGCCCGGCATCGCGGACAGACGCTGTCCGCAAGGGCGTCAGCGTGCGGTCATGACCGACAGCAGAGGGAACGCGAGCTGACCGAACGCGGGTGCGGGGGAGCGGGGTGGTGCGGGGAGCGCGCCGGTGCTGGACGTCCGGGCGCTGAACCGGGCCACCCTTGCCCGGCAGTTGCTGCTGGACCGCTCCGCGATGCCGGTCCGGGACGCGGTCGGGCACGTCGTGGGTCTTCAGGCGCAGAACACCAAGCCCTCGTACCACGCCCTCGCCGCCCGGCCGGGCGG
>NZ_MUMF01000773.1 GCF_002155905.1 Streptomyces tricolor
CCCCGCAGCGAACCGACACCGAGTCGATCGGCGCCCTGCTGTACGCGGCGCTGACCCAGCGCTGGCCGTACGAGAGCGACGCCTACGGCCTGTCCGGCCTCCCCAAGGACATCGGTCTGATCGCCCCGGACCAGGTACGGGCCGGCGTGCACCGGGGCCTGTCCGAGCTGGCCATGCGTGCCCTCGTCAACGACGGGGCCACGGCGTCCCGGCACGAGGCGCCGTGCACCACGCCGGAGGAGCTGGTGAAGGCGATCGGCGAGATGCCGCGCATCCGCCCGCCCGAGCCCGCGTTCACGGCCCCGCCGGAGTACCAGCGGACGACCTACCAGCAGGGCACGTACGGCCGCCCGGCGCCGCATCCCGGCGTCACCCAGCCGATCACGGCCCCGCCGCCCCCGCTCCAGAGCCGCACCGGCAAGGCCCTGAAGTGGGCGGTGTCGGCCCTCCTCATCGCCGCCCTCGGCCTGGGCAGCTGGCAGCTGGCGGACGCCCTGATGGACCAGGGCGACAAGTCGGACGACACCAACACCACGCAGACGCAGGACGGCGGCGACAAGAACCAGAAGAAGCCGGTCTCCGGCAAGCCGATCGCCATCAAGGGCGCCCGCGACTTCGACCCGTTCGGCCCGGACGGTTCGGAGAAGCCCCGCGACATAGGCAAGGCGTACGACAACGACACCGCTTCGTACTGGCAGACGGACTTCTACCTGAGCCCTGAGTTCGGCAACCTGAAGTCGGGCGTCGGCATCATCCTCGACCTCGGCAAGGTTCAGCAGGTCGGGAAGGTGACGGTCTCGTTCGTGGGCCATACCTCGGTCGAACTCCGGGCCGCGTCCGCCGACGCGGGGTCGCAGCCGACGTCGTTCGACGCGTACAGCAAGGTCGCCGACGGCTCGGGCACCACGGTGGTTCTCCAGCCCGGCAAGTCGTTCAAGAGCCAGTACCTCCTTGTCTGGCTGACCAAGCTGCCGGCGGACGGCGAAG
>NZ_MUMF01000774.1 GCF_002155905.1 Streptomyces tricolor
CACGACCACCGCGCCCGCCACGACGCCTACGCCCCCAGCACCCTCCGCAAGTAGTCGTTCTGGAACAGCCGATCCGGGTCGAGACGATCCCTCAGGGCGGTGAACTCGCCGAAGCGCGGATACACCCGCGAGAAGTACTCCGCGTCCCGCGTGTGCACCTTGCCCCAGTGCGGACGCCCCTCGTGCGCGGTGAAGATGCGCTCGGCGGCGGTGAAGTACGCCTGGTACGGCGTGCCCCGGAACATGTGCACGGCGATGTAGGCGCTGTCCCGGCCGGAGGCGGTGGACAGGGTGATGTCGTCGGCCGGGGCGGTGCGCACCTCCACCGGGAAGCCGATCCGCAGGCGGGAGCGCTCGATCATGGCCTTCAGCTCGCGCAGCGTCGCCACCAGGGCCGCGCGCGGGACGGCGTACTCCATCTCCACGAAGCGCACCCGGCGCGGCGAGGTGAAGACCTTGTAGGGGATGTCCGTGTACGTCCGCGCGGACAGGGCCCTGCTGGAGATCTGCGCGATCGCCGGAACCGTCGCGGGCACCGCGCGGCCGACCCACTGGGTCACCTGGAAGACGCCGTTGGAGAGGAACTCGTCCTCGAACCAGCCCGCCAGCCGCCCCACCGGCTGCTCCGGGCCGGCGCTGCGGTTGTTCCGCTTGGTGTTGGTGCTGCCGGTGTGCGGGAACCAGTAGAACTCGAAGTGTTCGTTCTCGGCCCACAGTTGATCGAACTCGGCGAGAACCCGCTCCAACGGCATGGGTTCCTCGCGCGCCGTGAGCAGGAAGAGCGGCTCGACGGCGAAGGTGATCGCCGTGACGACGCCCAGGGCGCCGAGGCCGATGCGGGCCGCGGCGAAGACCTCCGGGTTCTCCTTCTCGGAGCAGGTGAGCACCGAGCCGTCGGCCGTGACGAGTTCGAGCCCCTTGATCTGCGCGGCGATGGAGCCGGACACGCGGCCCGTGCCGTGCGTCCCGGTGCTGGTGGCCCCCGAGACGGTCTGCTCCATGATGTCGCCCATGTTGGTGAGCGAGAGGCCCTCGCGCGCGAGGGCGGCGTTGAGTCTCTTGAGCGGGGTGCCCGCCTCGACCGTGACCGTCATGGACGCACGGTCGATCCTGCGTATGCCGGTCAGCAGGTGAGGGCGTATCAGCACCCCGTCGGTGGCGGCGATCGAGGTGAAGGAGTGCCCGCTCCCGACCGCCTTCACCTTCAGGCCGTCCTCCCGGGCCCGGCGCACCGCCGCGGCCAGCTCCTCCGCCGAGGCCGGCTCCACCTGCCGGGCGGGCCGGGCGGAGACGGTGCCGCCCCAGTTACGCCAGGTGCCGTTCTTCCCGCTCGCTGTGCTGCTCAACGGTGCCTCCCCGACCCGCGGCCGGCCTGCGCAGCCGGCGGTACCCGAGGAAACCGACCGCGACCGCGACGGCCCCGGACACGGCCGGAACCCCGTACCCGGCCCGCGCTCCGGCCGCGTCGATCACCCAGCCGGCCACGGAGGAGCCGACCGCGATGCCGACGGCGAGGCCGGTGCTCACCCAGGTCATGCCCTCGGTGAGCTGCGCGCGAGGTACGTGCTCTTCGATCAGGGACATCGTCGTGATCATCGTCGGCGCGATGGACAGCCCCGCAACGAACAGCGCCACGGCCAGAAGCGGCAGGTTTCCGACCAGTAGGAGGGGGATCATACTCACGGCCATCGCCGCCACGCCCAGCAGCCAGCGGCGTTCCGGCGCACCGCTGAAGCGCAGCAGTCCGAAGACCACGCCCGCCACACAGGAACCGGCCGCGTACAGCGCGAGGACCACGCTCGCGGCACCCTTGTGGCCGCGCTCGTCGGCGAAGGCGACGGTGACCACGTCCACGGCCCCGAAGATCGTGCCGGTCGCCACGAAGGTCGCCACCAGCACCTGGAGCCCGGGCGCGCGCAGGGCGCTGCCGCCGCCGTGCCGCTCGCGCGGGTGCGGCTCCGGCTCGGTGGCGCGCTGGGCGGTCAGCCAGAAGACCCCGGCCGCGAGGAAGCAGGCGGCCAGCAGGGGACCCGCCTCGGGGAACCAGACCGTGGACAGGCCGATGGAGATGATCGGCCCGAAGATGAAGCAGACCTCGTCCACGACCGACTCGAACGAATAGGCGGTGTGCAGCTTCGGGGTGCCCCGGTACAGCGCCGCCCAGCGGGCCCGGATCATCGCGCCCAGGCTCGGCACCGAGCCGATCCCGGCCGAGCAGACGAACAGCACCCAGTCCGGCCACCGGAAGTGGGCGGCGAGCAGCAGTCCGGCCGCCGCGGTCAGGGCGACCAGGGTCGCCGGGCGCAGCACCCGGCGCTGCCCGTGCCGGTCCACCAGCCGGGAGATCTGCGGCCCCAGCACGGCGGCGGACAGCGCCATGGTCGCCGACAGGGCACCCGCGAGGCCGTAGCGGCCGGTGAGCTGGGAGACCATCGTGACCACGCCGATGCCCATCATCGACAGCGGCATCCGGCCGAGGAATCCCGCGGCGGAGAACGCCTTGGTGCCGGGCTCGGCGAAGAGGGCTCTGTAAGGGCTGGGCACGTGGTTCTCCGGAGCGGCTCAGTAAGGCGCGAATGCGGCTGATACAGCTTACGAGTTAGGTGACCCTAATTGCACCCGGGCGACGCGGACGGAAAACGGGGGGACAAACCCGTCTCAATCAACTGCAACCAGACTCTTCGCCTCGCTGTTTCCCCGCTGTCAGTGCCGGGTGGCAGGATCGACTCATGCCAGACGCGCTCGATGCCACCCCGTACGACGCCCTGCTCCTGCTCTCCTTCGGCGGCCCCGAAGGCCCGGACGACGTGGTCCCGTTCCTGGAGAACGTCACGCGCGGGCGCGGCATCCCGAAGGAACGCCTCAAGGAAGTCGGGCAGCACTACTTCCTGTTCGGCGGGGTCAGCCCCATCAACGACCAGAACCGCGCCCTGCTGGAAGCCCTGCGCAAGGACTTCGCCGACCACGGCCTGGATCTGCCGGTCTACTGGGGCAACCGCAACTGGGCGCCGTACCTGACGGACACCCTGCGCGAGATGGTGGCCGACGGCCGGCGCCGCATCCTCGTCCTCGCCACCAGCGCCTACGCCTCCTACTCGGGCTGCCGCCAGTACCGGGAGAACCTCGCGGACGCGCTGGCGGCCCTGGAGGCCGAGGGCCTGGAGCTGCCGAAGATCGACAAGCTGCGGCACTACTTCAACCACCCCGGCTTCGTCGAACCCATGATCGACGGTGTGCTGCGCTCCCTCGCGGACCTCCCCGAGGACGTCCGCGCGGGCGCCCACATCGCCTTCACCACCCACTCCATCCCCACCTCCGCCGCCGACAGCTCCGGCCCCGCCGAGGCCCACGGCGAGGGCGGTGCCTACGTCGAGCAGCACCTGGACGTCGCCCGGCTGATCGCCGACGCCGTCCGCGAGCGCACCGGCGTCGACCACCCCTGGCGACTCGTCTACCAGTCCCGCTCCGGCGCCCCGCACATCCCCTGGCTGGAGCCCGACATCTGCGACCACCTGGAGGAGCGGCACGCCGCCGGCGTCCCGGCCGTGGTCATGGCCCCCATCGGCTTCGTCTCCGACCACATGGAGGTCCTCTACGACCTCGACACCGAGGCGAAGGCCAAGGCCGAGGAGCTGGGCCTGCCGGTGCGCCGCTCGGCCACCGTGGGCGCCGACCCGCGGTTCGCGGCGGCCGTCCGCGAGCTGATCCTGGAGCGGGCCGCCGTGGAGCGCGGCCAGGAGGTCACTCCCTGCGCCCTCGGCGCGCTCGGCCCCAGCCACCACCTCTGCCCGGTCGGCTGCTGCCCGGCCCGTGCCCCCCGCCCCGCCGCCGCGGGCGCCGACAGCCCCTACGCCTGAGGAGACCCGTGACCGACGCCCTGCACCGGGACCTGCTCGAACTCGCCCAGGAGGCCGCCCGCCACGCCGGCGCGCTGCTGCGTGACGGCCGCCCCGCCGACCTGGCCGTGGCCAGGACGAAGTCCAGCCCGATCGACGTCGTCACCGAGATGGACATCGCGGCGGAGAAGCTGATCACCGATCTGATCTCCGGGCGGCGCCCCGACGACGGTTTCCTCGGTGAGGAGGGCGCCTCCGTCGAGGGCACGAGCGGGGTGCGCTGGGTGATCGACCCGCTCGACGGCACGGTCAACTACCTGTACGGCCTGCCGACCTGGGCGGTGTCCATCGCGGCCGAGCAGGACGGCGAGACCGTCGTCGGAGTCGTCGCCGCGCCCATGCGGGGCGAGACCTACCACGCCGTGCGCGGCGGCGGGGCGTGGGCCACCGGCGCGTGGGAGGGCGAACGGGCGCTCGCCTGCCGTCCCGCGCCTCCGCTGGACCAGGCCCTGGTTTCCACCGGGTTCAACTACGTCACCGAGGTCCGCACCCACCAGGCCGAGGTGGCCGCCCGGCTGCTCCCGCTGCTGCGGGACATCCGGCGCAGCGGCTCGGCGGCGGTCGACCTGTGCGACGTGGCCTGCGGCCGGCTCGACGGGTACTACGAGCGGGGTCTCCACGCCTGGGACTTCGCGGCCGGGGACCTCATCGCCCGGGAGGCGGGCGCGCTGACGGGCGGGCGCCCCGGAGAGCGGCCGTCACCGGACCTGACCGTCGCGGGGGCCCCGGGCGTGTTCGAACCCCTCCAGCGCCTGCTGGAGGACTTCGGAGCGTGGCACGACTGAGCCGGCGGTCCGCGGAAGGCCCGACACCGCCGACCGCCGCCGAGCACCAGAGCGACGGAAAACCGCTGCCACCGGGCTGAAAGGCGCCGACGGACGGGGTGGGCGCCGGGAGCAGCAGGAGCCGCCGGCAGGCGGACGCGTGCCGGCGGCCCGGAGCGGGCGTGGGTGGTCTGGAGTGGGCGTCGGCGGCCGGGGGTATCGGCAGGCGGAGCGAGCGAACCGGAGGGGGCCAGGGGGGCGCCGGCAGGCGGAAGGGCGCCGCAGCCGGTGAGCGTGCCGACGGCCCGGAGCGGGCGTCAGTGGTCTTGCGCGTGCCTCGGTGCCTGGAGCGGGCGCCGGCAGACCGGCCGGAGACCAGCCCCGTGCGGGCTCGGATGATGCCGTAGTCGTGGAGGGACCGGCACGCGGTGAGGCGACCCTGGTGCGCGGGGGGACCCCGGCGTGACCCCGCACGTGAAGGGCCCCCGGACGTCAAGGGGCCTCGGCGTGCGCAGGCCCCCGGATGTGAAGGGACCCGGGCGTTGCGAAGGGGTCCCGGCGTGCGGGGAGACCCCGGACGTAAAGGGGCCTCGGCGTGCGCAGGCCCCCGGATGTGAAGGGACCCGGGCGTTGCGAAGGGGTCCCGGCGTGCGGGGAGACCCCGGACGTCAAGGGGCCTCGGCGTGCGCAGGCCCCCGGATGTGAAGAGACCCGGGCGTTGCGAAGGGGCCCCGGCGTGCGGGGAGACCCCGGACGTCAAGGGATCTCGGCGCG
>NZ_MUMF01000775.1 GCF_002155905.1 Streptomyces tricolor
CGAGGTCGCCGCCCAGCTGAAACTGCCCGCCGTGGTCACGAAGGTGCTCCTCTCGGACCTGGTCGACTGCGGTGCGCTGACCACCAAGCCACCCGTCTACCACCACACACCCACTGACCGGTCTCTGCTGGAGGCAGTGCTCGATGGACTACGACGACAGCTCTGACCCGTTCCCGACCGCGCTCAAGATCCTGGTGGCGGGCGGGTTCGGGGTCGGCAAGACGACCTTCGTGGGCGCGGTCAGCGAGATCGCGCCGCTCAGCACGGAGGAGCTGCTCACCACGGTCAGTGTCGGCACGGACAGTCTCGACGGCGTCGAGAACAAGATGGAGACCACGGTCGCCATGGACTTCGGCCGGATCACCCTCGATCCGGAGCACGTCCTGTACCTGTTCGGCACGCCCGGGCAGGAGCGGTTCTGGTTCATGTGGGACGAGCTGTCCGAGGGCGCCCTCGGCGCGGTGATCCTCGCCGACACCCGGCGCCTCCAGGACTGCTTCGCCGCCGTGGACTTCTTCGAGGAGCGCGGGCTCGCCTTCATCGTCGCCCTCAACGAGTTCGACGGCGCCCACCGCTACGACCCCGACGAGGTGCGGGCCGCCATCGACCTCGACCCGGCGATCCCGGTGGTGCGCTGCGACGCCCGGATCTCCAGCTCCGGCGTCCAGACCCTGCTCGTCCTCGTACGCCACCTCCTCGCCCACGTCCCGGCGACCGCGCCCAGCCACGGCGCCCACATGTGATCCCGCCCTACCTCCCACGGAGCCGCCCTATGAGGTACGCCCACAGCGCCGGAGCCCGGCCATGAGCTACGAGCCGCCCCGGCCGATCCGGGGGCTGCTGCTCACCCCCGAGGACAAGGAGGCCCCCGCCCGCGTCCACCGGCTGCGCCGACTCGGCCTGGCGGACCGGCCCGACCCGGCGCTCGACGCCTTCGCCGGCCACCTCGCCCAGCTCACCGGCGCGCTCTACGCCATGGTCAACTTCATCGGCGAGGACCACCAGTTCTTCGCGGGCCTGAGCGCCCCCGTCACGGCCCCGGTCGTGCGGGACGACGGCACCAGGGCCGCGATCGGCCGGGTGCTGCCGCGCGACCACGGCTTCTGCCCCCATGTGGTGGTGCGCCGCAAGGCCCTGGTCCTGGAGGACGTCCGCGACTACCCCCGGTTCGCCGGCAACCCGGTCGTCGACGGGTACGGCATCCGCTCCTACCTCGGCGCCCCGCTCATCGACAGCTCCGGCATGGCGCTCGGCACCGTGTGCGCCGCCGACACAGCGCCCCGCGCCTGGGGCAGGCCGGGCCTGGAGACCATCAAGGCGCTCGCCGCCGACCTCGTCGTACGCCTCGAACGGAGCGCCGAGGACGGATTGCCCCTGTGACCCGCCGGGAGGCGTGTAGGAAAGCTGAGGCGCCGGTTAAGAAAAGCTCGATGGACCCCGGCCCCCGCATACGGCAGATTGCAGGGTGATTCCACCCCTCTGACCCGGTGCGGGCCCCTCATGTCTGCCCGCGCGCCGGGCCTCACTCACAGGAGCCGTTGCGTTGAAGGCGCTGGTCAAGGAGAAGGCGGAGCCGGGACTCTGGCTGACGGACGTCCCGGAGCCCGCCATCGGCCCCGGTGACGTCCTGATCAAGGTCATGCGGACCGGTATCTGCGGCACCGACCTGCACATCCGGGCCTGGGACGGCTGGGCCCAGCAGGCCATCCGCACGCCCCTCGTGGTCGGCCACGAGTTCGTGGGACAGGTCGTCGAGGTCGGCCGGGACGTGACCGACATCCGCATCGGCGACCGGGTCAGCGGCGAGGGCCACCTGGTGTGCGGCAAGTGCCGCAACTGCCTGGCCGGCCGCCGCCACCTGTGCCGGGCCACCGTCGGCCTCGGCGTCGGCCGCGACGGCGCCTTCGCCGAGTACGTCGCGCTGCCCGCGTCCAACGTCTGGGTGCACCGCGTCCCCGTCGACCTCGACGTCGCCGCGATCTTCGACCCGTTCGGAAACGCCGTGCACACCGCGCTCTCCTTCCCGCTGGTCGGCGAGGACGTCCTGATCACCGGCGCGGGCCCGATCGGCCTGATGGCCGCCGCCGTGGCCCGGCACGCCGGCGCCCGCAACGTGGTCGTCACCGACGTCAGCGAGGAGCGCCTGGACATCGCCCGCAAGATAGGGGTGAGCCTCGCCCTGAACGTCGCGGAGTCCACCATCGCCGACGGACAGCGCGAACTGGGACTGCGCGAGGGCTTCGACATCGGCCTGGAGATGTCCGGCCGCCCCGAGGCCATGCGGGACATGATCGCCAACATGACGCACGGCGGCCGGATCGCCATGCTCGGCCTGCCCGCCGAGGAGTTCCCGGTCGACTGGGCCCGGATCGTCACCTCGATGATCACCATCAAGGGCATCTACGGCCGCGAGATGTTCGAGACCTGGTACGCGATGTCGGTGCTGCTGGAGGGCGGCCTGGACCTCGCCCCCGTGATCACCGGCCGCTACGGCTACCGCGACTACGAGGCGGCCTTCGCGGACGCGGCGAGCGGCAAGGGCGGCAAGGTCATCCTGGACTGGACCGCGTAACCCGCAGCACGCGCACCCTCCCTCACCCCGTCAGAACCTTCAGGAGCCCCCATGTTCGACACCGTCCGCGACGACCTGCGCGCCACCCTCGACGAGATCCGCGCCGCCGGCCTGCACAAGCCCGAGCGGGTCATCGACACCCCGCAGTCCGCGACCGTGAACGTCACCGCCGGCGGCCGTCCCGGCGAGGTCCTCAACTTCTGCGCCAACAACTACCTCGGCCTCGCCGACCACCCCGAGGTGATCGCCGCCGCCCACCAGGCCCTGGACCGCTGGGGCTACGGCATGGCCTCCGTGCGCTTCATCTGCGGCACCCAGGAGGTGCACAAGGAGCTGGAGGCCCGGCTGTCGGCCTTCCTCGGCCAGGAGGACACCATCCTGTACTCCTCCTGCTTCGACGCCAACGGCGGTGTCTTCGAGACCCTCCTCGGCGAGGAGGACGCGGTGATCTCCGACGCCCTCAACCACGCCTCCATCATCGACGGCATCCGGCTGTCCAAGGCCCGCCGCTTCCGCTACGCCAACCGCGACCTCGCGGACCTGGAGGCGAAGCTGAAGGAGGCGTCCGACGCGCGCCGCCGGCTGATCGTCACCGACGGCGTCTTCTCCATGGACGGCTACGTGGCGCCGCTGAGCGAGATCTGCGACCTCGCCGACCGCTACGACGCCATGGTCATGGTGGACGACTCGCACGCCGTCGGCTTCGTCGGCCCGACCGGCCGGGGCACGCCCGAGCTGCACGGCGTCATGGACCGGGTCGACATCATCACCGGCACCCTCGGCAAGGCCCTCGGCGGCGCCTCCGGCGGCTACGTCGCCGCCCGCGCCGAGATCGTCGCCCTGCTGCGCCAGCGCTCCCGCCCCTACCTGTTCTCCAACACCCTCGCCCCGGTGATCGCCGCCGCCTCCCTGAAGGTCCTCGACCTGCTGGAGTCCGCCGACGACCTGCGGGTCCGGCTCGCCGAGAACACCAAGCTGTTCCGCAGCCGGATGACCGAGGCGGGCTTCGACGTCCTCCCCGGCGACCACGCCATCGCCCCCGTCATGATCGGCGACGCCGCCGAGGCGGCCCGCATGGCCGAACTGCTGCTGGAGCGCGGGGTCTACGTGATCGGCTTCTCCTACCCGGTCGTCCCGCAGGGCCAGGCCCGCATCCGGGTCCAGCTGTCCGCCGCACACTCGACGGACGACGTCAACCGCGCCGTCGACGCGTTCATCGCGGCGCGCGCCGAGCTGGCGGTCTGACCAGGGCGGACGACCGGGGATAATTGAGGTCATGATCGAGGCACGGCGGCTCCACATCCTCCGTGCGGTGGCCGACCACCGCACGGTCACGGCGGCAGCCGCCGCGCTGTACCTCACCCCCTCCGCCGTCTCCCAGCAGCTGACGGCTCTGGAGCAGGAGACCGGCCACCGCCTGGTCGAGCGCGGCGCCAAGGGCGTACGGCTCACCCCGGCAGGCGAGATCCTGCTCAGCCACACCAATGCCGTCCTCGCCCAGCTGGAGCGGGCCGAGGCCGAGCTGGCCGCCTACGGCTCGGGCGAGGCGGGCACGGTCACCGTGGCGGCCTTCGCGACCGGTATCGCCCAGGTCGTGGCCCCGGCCGTGGCCCGCCTCGCCGGGTCCGCCCCCGGCATAAAGATCCGGGTCCAGGACGCGGAGGGCGACGCCAGCCTGCCCATGGTGCTGGACCGGCAGGTCGATGTCGCGGTCGCCGTCGAGTACCGGGGCGCGCCGTCCGCCGACGACCCCCGCCTGACCCACGTGCCGCTCTACGCCGAGCCGTTCGACGCCGTCGTGCCGGTGGGGCACCGCCTGGCGGACGCCCCCGAGGTGCCCCTCGCCGAACTGGCCAAGGACCCGTGGATCGGCCCGTACCCCGGCAACCCCTGCCACGACGTGGTGGTGCTCGCCTGCGAGAGCGCCGGCTTCCAGCCCCGCCTCGAACACTCCTCCGACGACTTCCGCGCCGTCGTCGCCCTCGCCTCGGCCGACGCCGGTGTGGCGCTCGTACCGCGTTCCGCGCTGCGCGGCATGGACCTCACGGGTGTGGTCGTACGCCCCGTCGACGGCGTGGCCCCGACCCGGCGGGTCTTCGCCGCCGTCCGCCGTGGCGCCGAGGGGCACCCGCTGATCCGCCCGGTGCTGACGGCGCTCGGCGAGGCCGCCCAGGCGTGAGGCTTCTGTAACCTCGCCGTCTCATGTCCGGGATAGCGTCCCGCATATGAGAAGCGAGGAACCCGTCGATCTCCTCCTCGGCGCCCGGCTGGCCGAACTGCGCGCCCAGCACGGCTGGTCCCTGGGCGAGCTGGCGGAGCGCAGCGGAGTCAGCCGGTCCACCCTGTCCCGCGCCGAGCGCGCCGAGACCAGCCCCACCGCCGCCCAGCTGAACCGGCTCTGCCATGTCTACGGCCGCACCATGTCGCAGCTGCTCAGCGAGGTCGAGGCGGCACCGGTTCCGCTGGTCCGGGCCGCCGAGCAGCAGGTGTGGGAGGACCGCGCCTCCGGCTTCGTCCGCCGGTCCGTGTCCCCGCCGCACAGCGGACTGCGCGGCGAACTGGTCGAGGGTCGGCTCACCCCCGGCGCGGACCTCGCCTACGACCGCCCGCCCGTGCCCGGCCTCGAACAGCACCTGTGGCTGCTGGCGGGAGCCCTGGAGGTGACGGCCGGGGAGCGGACCCACCGGCTCGACGCGGGCGACTGCCTGCGGATGCGCGTCACCGGTGCGACCCGCTTCCGCTGCCCCGGTCCGACCGAGGCACGCTACGTCCTGGCGGTGGTCCGGCCATGAGGGTGGAGCACTGGACCGGCGCCCAGGTGCACGACCGGGCCGACGACCTGGCGGCGCTGCTGACCGACACCGTGGCCGCGGGCGCCTCCGTCGGCTTCCTCGCGCCGCTCGGGCACGCGGAGGCGGTCGCCTGGTGGCGGGAGCGGGCGGCGGCCACGGCGGCGGGCCGACTCGCCGTCTGGACGGCCCTGGACCCCGCGGACCGGGTCACCGGCACGGTCGGCCTGGCCTTCCCCGACAAGCCGAACAGCGGGCACCGCGCCGAGCTGGTCAAGCTGATGGTGCACCGCTCGGCCCGGGGCCGGGGCCTCGGCCGCCTTCTCCTCACCACCGCCGAACGGGCCGCCGCTGCCGCCGGCCGCACCCTGCTCCACCTCGACACCGAGACCGGCAGCCCCGCCGAGCAGCTGTACCGCTCGGCCGGCTGGACCGAGGCCGGCACCATCCCCGACTACGCGGCGAGCCCGGCGGGCGAGTTGCGGCCGACGACGCTGTACTACAAGCGGCTCGGAGGCTGATTGTCAGTGGTGGGGGCTACCGTGCGAGACATGCCGGATGCAGAAGCCGTACGCCGAATCGCCCTGTCCCTGCCGGACACCACGGAGAAGATCGCCTGGAGCATGCCCACGTTCCGGGTCGCCGGGAAGATGTTCGCGACCCTGCCCGAGGACGAGACGTCCATCGCCGTGCGCTGCCCCAAGGTGGAGCGCGACGAACTGGTGCTGGCCGAGCCGGAGAAGTTCTGGATCGCCGACCACGAGGCCCAGTTCGCCTGGGTGAGAGCGAGACTCGCCGCCCTGGAGGACGAGGAGGAGCTGCGGGACATCCTGGCCGACTCCTGGCGCCAGGCCGCCCCGACCCGACTCCTCGACGCCCACCCCGAGTTGGGGCTCCCGCCGGGGGCCTGAAAACCCCGGCGGAGGCGCGGCCGGGGGTGGCATGATCCCGCGCGTCGGCAGGCAGGGCGGCCACCGGCCGGTGACGGCCGCCCGGGGGAGGGGAGCACTCGGCATGACCGGAACGGACGCGCGGCGCGACACCGCCGCCCGGGGTGCGGCGCGGGCGGCGGCCGGTTCCCCGGCGGTCTGGTCGCGGGACTTCGCCCTGTTCTTCGCGGCCCGGGCCGTCGCCCGCCTCGGCGACACCATGCTGCCCGTCGCCCTCGCGGCCGGCCTGCTGGAGCACGGGTACGGCGCGGGCGCGGTCGGCCTCGCCATGGCCTCCACGGCCGCCGCGTTCGCCGGGCTGGTCGTCTTCGGCGGGGTCGTCGCCGACCGGTTCAGCACCCGCAAGCTGATGATCGGCGCCGACCTGGTCCGGCTCGGCGCCCAGGCTCTCGCCGCGGGGCTGTTCTTCACCGGGCACGTGGTGCTGTGGCAGATCTGCGCCATCGGCTTCGTCAACGGCGTGGCCGGCGCGGTCTTCCAGCCGGGCGTGGCCAGCACTGTGCCCCGGCTGGCCGCCGACGTCCAGGGCGCCAACGGTGCCATCCGGATCGCCGAGTCCGCCGCCCAGCTCGCCGGCCCCGCCGTCGCCGGCGTCCTGGTCGGCCTGGCCTCGCCCGGCGGTGTCTTCGCCGCGCACGCCACCACGTACGCGCTCAGCGCCCTGTGCCTGCTGCTGCTCCGGCTGCCCCCGCTCCCCGCCGGCCCCCGGGCCGCGACCGGCTCCGCGCTGCGTGCCTTCCGCGCCGATCTGGCCGACGGCTGGCGGGAGTTCCGCTCCCGGGCGTGGCTGTGGGGCGTGATCGCCGTCTGGTGCCTCTACATGATCGCCGTCTGGGGCCCCACCGTCCCGCTGGTGGCGACCGAGGTCGTTCGGCACCACGGCCCGGGCGCCTACGGCCTGGTCAACTCGGCCCTCGGCGTGGGCACGGTGATCGGCGGCCTGCTCGCCCTGCGGCTGCGCCCCCGCCGGATGCTCCGCGCGGGCGCGTTCTCCCTGTTCGCCTTCTTCGGCTTCCCGGCGGCCGTCGGGGCGGGCCTCGGGGTGCCGGCCATGGCGGCCGGGGCGGCGCTCGCCGGTGCCGGGATGTCGTTCTGGGGCGTGATGTGGGCGACGACCGTGCAGACGCAGGTCCCGGCCGACGTCCTGAACCGTATCCACGCCTACGACGTGGCCGGCTCCCTCGCCATGATGCCGGTCGGCCAGGCCCTCGCCGGCCCGGCGGCCG
>NZ_MUMF01000077.1 GCF_002155905.1 Streptomyces tricolor
GGGCGCGCGGGGATCGTGGAATGATCGATCAGAAGATCGTTTCCGCAGGTCAGATTAGGTATGCCTAAGTGACGCAGGGCACCGTCCGGTGATCCGGACGGCGCTTGTCAGGCTCCTCGGAATTACGCAACAATGGCGTTGTGAAAAACGTCGGCGAGGCTCGGGAGACCCCCACGGGTGCCCCCCAGGAGGAGCTAGCGACCGGTGAGCGCTCGACGCGCAACCGGGTCGCGCGGTCCATCCTGGACCACGGTCNNGGCGGTCGCCGCCTTCGCCCGCGCCCGGATCGCCGCCCAGGCGAGCGCGTACCGCAAGGCGATCGAGGCCGTGACACCCGACAAGCGCGCCGAAGCGCTGGCCAAGGCCTTGAGTGTCGACGGGTACGCTGCTACGGCGCGCAGCGCACCGGTCGGCGAGCAGCTCTGCCAGCACCACTGCCCGGTCGCCCACGTCGCGGAACAGTTCCCGCAGCTGTGCGAGGCGGAGACGGAGATCTTCGCGGAGCTGCTGGGCACCCACGTCCAGCGACTGGCGACCATCGCGCACGGCGACGGCGTCTGTACGACGTTCATCCCCAAGATTTCCACTGACGCACCTGCAAGCACGGCCGGGAGGAACCCCGCATGACTCTCCCCACGGAGACTGCCCACCCCGAACTCGAGGGCCTGGGCAAGTACGAATACGGCTGGGCCGACTCCGACGTGGCCGGTGCCTCCGCCAGGCGCGGCCTGAACGAGGAGGTCGTCCGTGACATCTCGGGCAAGAAGTCCGAGCCGGAGTGGATGACCAAGCTGCGCCTGAAGGGCCTGAAGCTCTTCGAGAAGAAGCCGATGCCGAACTGGGGCTCCGACCTCTCGGGCATCGACTTCGACAACATCAAGTACTTCGTGCGCTCCACGGAGAAGCAGGCGGAGTCCTGGGAGGACCTGCCCGAGGACATCAAGAACACGTACGACAAGCTGGGCATCCCGGAGGCCGAGAAGCAGCGCCTCGTCGCGGGTGTCGCCGCCCAGTACGAGTCGGAGGTCGTCTACCACCAGATCCGCGAGGACCTGGAGGAGCAGGGCGTCATCTTCCTGGACACCGACACGGCGCTCAAGGAGCACCCGGAGCTGTTCAAGGAGTACTTCGGCACCGTCATCCCGGCCGGTGACAACAAGTTCGCCGCGCTGAACACCGCCGTGTGGTCCGGCGGCTCCTTCATCTACGTCCCGCCGGGCGTCCACGTCGAGATCCCGCTCCAGGCCTACTTCCGCATCAACACGGAGAACATGGGCCAGTTCGAGCGGACCCTGATCATCGTGGACGAGGGTGCCTACGTGCACTACGTCGAGGGCTGCACGGCGCCGATCTACAAGAGCGACTCGCTCCACTCCGCGGTGGTCGAGATCATCGTCAAGAAGAACGCCCGCTGCCGCTACACGACCATCCAGAACTGGTCGAACAACGTCTACAACCTGGTCACCAAGCGCGCCGTCGCCTACGAGGGCGCGACCATGGAGTGGATCGACGGCAACATCGGCTCCAAGGTGACGATGAAGTACCCGGCCGTCTACCTGATGGGCGAGCACGCCAAGGGCGAGACCCTCTCCATCGCCTTCGCGGGCGAGGGCCAGCACCAGGACGCGGGCGCCAAGATGGTCCACATGGCGCCGAACACGTCGTCCAACATCGTCTCGAAGTCGGTCGCGCGCGGTGGTGGCCGTACCTCCTACCGCGGTCTGATCGAGATCGGCGAGGGCGCCGCCGGCTCGAAGTCGAACGTGCTGTGCGACGCGCTGCTGGTCGACACCATCTCCCGGTCGGACACGTACCCGTACGTCGACGTCCGCGAGGACGACGTGTCCATGGGCCACGAGGCCACCGTCTCCAAGGTCTCCGAGGACCAGCTCTTCTACCTGATGAGCCGCGGCCTCTCCGAGGACGAGGCGATGGCGATGATCGTGCGCGGCTTCGTCGAGCCGATCGCCAAGGAGCTGCCCATGGAGTACGCGCTGGAGCTCAACCGGCTGATCGAGCTGCAGATGGAGGGCGCGGTCGGCTGACGACCGCCACCATCCCCAGCAGACGTCTTACTCAGGAAAGAGAGCACTACGACAGCCATGGCTGAGGCCCAGAACATCCCCGTGGGTTCCACCACCGCGGGCTCGATCGCGGTCGCCGCGGAGTCGACCGTCGTCTCGCGCATGAGCGCGCCCCCCTCCTTCGACGTCGCGGACTTCCCGGTCCCGCACGGCCGGGAGGAGGAGTGGCGCTTCACCCCGCTGGAGCGGCTGCGCGGCCTGCACGACGGCACCGCCGTCGCGAACGGCGACGGCGTGAAGGTCGACGTCCAGGCCCCCGAGGGCGTCACCGTCGAGACCGTCGGCCGCGACGACGCGCGGCTCGGCAAGGCGGGCACCCCCGTGGACCGCGTCGCCGCCCAGGCGTACTCCGCCTTCGAGCAGGCCTCGGTCGTGACCGTCCCCAAGGAGACCGTCCTCACCGAGCCGATCCGCATCGCCGTGCACGGCCGGGGCGGCACCGCCTTCGGCCACCAGGTGATCGAGCTGGGCGCCTTCGCCGAGGCCGTCGTGGTCATCGATCACACCGGTGACGCGGTGCTCGCCGCCAACGTCGACTACGTCCTCGGGGACGGCGCCAAGCTGACCGTCGTCTCCGTCCAGGACTGGGACGACAAGGCCGTCCACGTCGCCCAGCACAACGCGCTGGTCGGCCGGGACGCCTCCTTCAAGTCCGTGGTCGTCACCTTCGGCGGCGACGTGGTGCGTCTGCACCCGCGCGTGGAGTACGCCGGCCCCGGCGGCGAGGCCGAGCTGTTCGGCCTGTACTTCACCGACGCCGGCCAGCACCAGGAGCACCGCCTGCTGGTCACCCACAACACCCCGCACTGCAAGTCGAACGTCGTCTACAAGGGCGCTCTCCAGGGCGACGACGCGCACGCGGTCTGGATCGGTGACGTGCTCATCGAGGCCAAGGCCGAGGGCACGGACACCTACGAGATGAACCGCAACCTGGTCCTCACGGACGGCGCGCGCGTCGACTCGGTGCCGAACCTGGAGATCGAGACCGGCGAGATCGTCGGCGCCGGCCACGCCTCCGCCACCGGCCGCTTCGACGACGAGCAGCTCTTCTACCTGATGGCCCGCGGCATCCCGGAGCACGAGGCCCGCCGCCTGGTGGTCCGCGGCTTCTTCGCCGAGCTGGTCCAGCAGATCGGTGTCGCCGACATCGAGGAGCGGCTGCTCGCCAAGATCGAGGAAGAGCTGGAGGCTTCGGTCGCATGACCTACGTACGCGTCTGTGGGCTGAGCGAGCTGGAGGAGGACACCCCGAAGCGGGTGGAGATCGACAGCACGCCCGTCTCGGTCGTGCGGACCGAGGGCGAGGTGTTCGCGATCCACGACATCTGCTCCCACGCGAACGTCTCCCTGTCCGAGGGAGAGGTGGAGGACTGCCAGATCGAGTGCTGGCTGCACGGCTCCGCCTTCGACCTGCGCACCGGCAAGCCGTCCGGCCTCCCCGCGACGCGCCCCGTCCCCGTATACCCCGTAAAGATCGAAGGGGACGACGTTCTCGTCTCCCTCACCCAGGAGTCCTGAGGCACCCATGGCAACGCTTGAAATCCGAGACCTGCACGTCACCGTCGAGGCCGACAACGCCACGAAGGAGATCCTCAAGGGCGTCGACCTCACCGTGAAGCAGGGCGAGACGCACGCCATCATGGGCCCCAACGGCTCCGGCAAGTCGACCCTCGCCTACTCGCTCGCGGGTCACCCCAAGTACACGATCACCGGCGGCACGGTCACCCTGGACGGCGAGGACGTCCTGGAGATGTCCGTCGACGAGCGCGCCCGCGCGGGCCTGTTCCTGGCGATGCAGTACCCGGTCGAGGTCCCCGGCGTCTCGGTCTCCAACTTCCTGCGCACCTCCGCCACCGCGATCCGCGGCGAGGCCCCCAAGCTGCGCACCTGGGTGAAGGAGGTCAAGGAGGCCATGGAGCGCCTCAACATGGACCCGTCCTTCGCCGAGCGCAACGTCAACGAGGGCTTCTCCGGCGGTGAGAAGAAGCGCCACGAGATCCTCCAGCTGGAGCTGCTCAAGCCGAAGGTCGCGATCCTGGACGAGACCGACTCCGGCCTGGACGTCGACGCGCTCCGCATCGTCTCCGAGGGCGTCAACCGCGTCCGCGAGACCGGTGAGGTCGGCACCCTGCTGATCACGCACTACACGCGCATCCTGCGCTACATCAAGCCCGACCACGTCCACGTGTTCGCCGGCGGCCGCATCGTCGAGTCCGGCGGCCCCGAGCTGGCGGACAAGCTGGAGAACGAGGGCTACGAGGCATACGTGAAGGGTGGCGCATCCGCGTGACACAGCTGCCGGGCCTCCTCGACACCGAGGCGATCCGCAAGGACTTCCCCGTTCTGGACCGCGTCGTCCACGACGGCCGGAAGCTCGTGTACCTGGACAACGCGGCGACCTCGCAGAAGCCGCGCCAGGTGCTGGACGCCCTGAGCGAGTACTACGAGCGCTACAACGCCAACGTCCACCGCGGTGTGCATGTGCTCGCCGAGGAGGCCACGGCGCTGTACGAGGGCGCGCGCGACAAGATCGCCGCGTTCATCAACGCGCCGAGCCGCGACGAGGTGATCTTCACCAAGAACGCCTCCGAGTCGCTGAACCTCGTGGCGAACATGCTGGGCTGGGCCGACGAGCCCTACCGGGTGGACCACGAGACCGAGATCGTCATCACGGAGATGGAGCACCACTCCAACATCGTGCCGTGGCAGCTGCTGGCGCAGCGCACGGGCGCGAAGCTGAAGTGGTTCGGCCTCACGGACGACGGCCGGCTCGACCTGTCGAACATCGAGGAGATCATCACCGAGAAGACGAAGATCGTCTCCTTCGTGCTGGTGTCCAACATCCTGGGCACGGTCAACCCGGTCGAGACGATCATCCGCCGGGCCCAGGAGGTCGGCGCCCTCGTCTGCATCGACGCCTCCCAGGCCGCTCCGCACATGCCGCTGGACGTGCAGGCCCTCCAGGCCGACTTCGTGGCCTTCACCGGCCACAAGATGTGCGGTCCGACCGGCATCGGCGTCCTCTGGGGCCGCCAGGAGCTGCTGGAGGACCTGCCTCCGTTCCTCGGCGGCGGCGAGATGATCGAGACGGTCTCGATGCACTCGTCCACCTACGCGCCGGCCCCGCACAAGTTCGAGGCGGGCACGCCCCCGATCGCCCAGGCGGTCGGTCTCGGCGCGGCGATCGACTACCTGAACTCGATCGGCATGGACAAGATCCTCGCCCACGAGCACGCGCTGACGGAGTACGCGGTGCGGCGCCTGGCGGAGGTCCCGGACCTGAGGATCATCGGTCCGACGACGGCCGAGGACCGGGGCGCGGCGATCTCCTTCACGCTGGGGGACATCCACCCCCACGACGTGGGCCAGGTCCTGGACGAGCAGGGCATCGCGGTCCGGGTCGGCCACCACTGCGCCCGGCCGGTCTGCCTGCGCTACGGAATTCCTGCGACCACGCGAGCGTCGTTCTATCTGTACTCCACGCCGGCCGAGATCGACGCTCTGGTCGAGGGCCTGGAGCACGTACGGAACTTCTTCGGCTGAGAGGCGTGAGCTGAAACCGTGAAGCTGGACTCGATGTACCAGGACGTCATCCTGGACCACTACAAGAACCCGCACGGGCGGGGCTTGCGGGATGGCGACGCCGAGGTGCACCACGTGAACCCGACCTGCGGCGACGAGATCACCCTGCGGGTGAAGTACGCCGGCACGACGATCGAGGACGTCTCGTACGAGGGCCAGGGCTGCTCCATCAGCCAGGCCTCGGCCTCTGTGCTGAACGAGCTGCTGGTCGGCAAGGATCTCACCGAGGCGCGGCAGATCCAGGAGACCTTCCTGGAGCTGATGCAGTCCAAGGGCAGGATCGAGCCCGACGACGCGATGGAGGAGATCCTGGAGGACGCGGTCGCGTTCGCCGGTGTCTCCAAGTACCCCGCGCGGGTCAAGTGCGCCCTCCTGAGCTGGATGGCGTGGAAGGACGCGACGGCCCAGGCGCTGGGCGGCGCCGACGCCGAAAGGAAGAGCGCATGAGCGACACCGTCGAGATGAAGCCGGCCTCGGAGGAGGAACTCCGCGAGGCCCTGATGGACGTCGTCGACCCCGAGCTGGGCATCGACGTCGTCAACCTCGGCCTGATCTACGGCATCCACATCGACGACTCCAACATCGCCACGGTCGACATGACCCTGACCTCGGCGGCCTGCCCGCTGACGGACGTCATCGAGGACCAGGCCAAGTCCGCCACGGACGGCCTGGTCAACGAGCTGCGCATCAACTGGGTCTGGATGCCGCCGTGGGGCCCCGACAAGATCACGGACGACGGCCGGGAGCAGCTTCGGGCGCTCGGCTTCAACGTCTGACGCAGGAACCCGTGAGAGGGGCCGTGGCCATGGGCCACGGCCCCTTTCCGTGCGCTCGGGCCACGCAGCCGTTGTGTACGCTCGTACACATGGGATATCTGCTGCTCGCCGGCGCCATCGCCGCCGAGGTCGCCGCCACCACGGCGATGAAGTACAGCGAGGGGTTCAGCCGGCTCTGGCCCTCGCTGGTGACCGCGCTCGGCTACGTCGTCTCGTTCGCCCTGCTCGCCCAGACCCTGAAGACCGTGCAGATCGGCACGGCGTACGCCATCTGGTCCGGCGTGGGCACCGCGACCATCGCCGTCCTCGGCCTGCTGCTGTTCGGGGAGGGGCTGAGCCTGACCAAGGTCGCGGGGATCCTGCTGATCATCGGGGGAGTGGTGGTGCTGAACCTCGGCGGAGCGGCGCACTGATGCCCCGCCGCCACGACCCCGAGCGCCGGCAGCGGATCATCGACGCGGCGATCCGCGTGGTCGGCCGGGACGGCATCGCCGGGCTGAGCCACCGTACGGTCGCCGCCGAGGCGGACGTACCGCTCGGCTCCACGACGTACCACTTCGCCACCCTCGAAGAGCTGCTCGTCGCCGCGTTGCGGCAGTCGAACGAGGGGTTCGGCCGGGTGCTGGCCGAACTGCTGCCGGAGGGCGGCGGCCGGAGCGACCTCGCCGCCGATCTCGCCCGGGCCCTGGGGCAGTGGCTGGCGGGCGGGCGCACCGGCGTGGAGCTGGAGTACGAGCTGTATCTCGCGGCACTGCGCCGCCCCGCGCTGCGTCCCGTCGCCGCCGAGTGGACCGACGCGGCGGCGGCCCTGCTGGCCCGCCGCACCGACCCGGTCACGGCGCGCGCCCTGCTCGCGCTGATGGACGGGATCTGCCTCCAGGTGCTGCTGACGGGCGGTTCGTACGACGAGGAGCACGCCCGCGCCGTACTGGCTCGGCTGATCCCCTGAACCCGCGCCCGGCACGTGAGACGCGGTTCGCCCTCACCACCCCGCTCACGTTAGGTTTTCTTCCATGACCGAGTCTGCAACCCGTACCACCGGCGCCGTCGCCGCCGGCCTCGCCACGATCGCCTCCGACGGCACCGTTCTCGACACCTGGTTCCCGGCCCCCGAGCTGGTCGAGGCGCCGGGCCCGGCCGGCACCGAGCGGCTGACCGCCGAGCAGGCCGCGGAGCTGCTGGGCGGCGGCGCGACCGCGGCGATCGGCCCGGACACCCGCCGGGGCGTCGAGGTGGTGGCGGTCCGCACGGTCATCGCCTCGCTGGACGAGAAGCCGATCGACGCGCACGATGTCTACCTGCGCCTGCACCTGCTCTCGCACCGCCTGGTCAAGCCGCACGGCCAGAACCTGGACGGCATCTTCGGCCACCTCGCCAACGTCGCCTGGACCTCGCTCGGCCCGGTCGCCGTGGACGACCTGGAGAAGGTGCGCCTCAACGCCCGCGCCGAGGGCCTGCACCTCCAGGTGACCTCGGTCGACAAGTTCCCGCGCATGACGGACTACGTCGCGCCGAAGGGCGTGCGCATCGCCGACGCCGACCGGGTCCGCCTCGGCGCGCACCTCGCGGCGGGCACCACGGTCATGCACGAGGGCTTCGTCAACTTCAACGCCGGCACGCTCGGCACCTCCATGGTCGAGGGCCGGATCTCCGCGGGTGTCGTGGTCGGCGACGGCTCGGACATCGGCGGCGGCGCCTCCACCATGGGCACCCTGTCCGGCGGCGGGAACGTGATCATCTCCATCGGTGAGCGCTGCCTGGTCGGCGCCGAGGCGGGCGTCGGCATCGCGCTCGGCGACGAGTGCGTGGTCGAGGCCGGCCTGTACATCACCGCGGGCACCCGCGTCACCATGCCCGACGGCCAGATCGTCAAGGCCCGGGACCTGAACGGCGCCTCCAACATCCTGTTCCGCCGCAACTCGGTCACCGGCACCGTCGAGGCCCGCCCGAACAACGCGGTCTGGGGCGGCCTGAACGACATCCTCCACAGCCACAACTGATCATCCGCGGCAGGACGAGGCCCACGGCTCCGAGACGGTCGGATGCCGTGGGCTTCCGCTTCTGCCGCGCTACGCCGTGACCCGGTTCTCCAGCGGCAGGAACTCACCGAGGTGAGCCGGGATCCCCGTCCGGCCGCCGCAGGCCGGGCCACATGTCGGCATACGCGGCGTCCATGAACTCGGCCTGCGGCCCGCGGAGCGCCGACGCGTCGGACATCTCGCCCCGGGCGGCCTCGGCGAGGCGGACGGCATAGCGATAGGTAGCGCCCCGCAAGGGCTCGCTTCTGGCCGCCAGGTCGATCTCGGCCTGAGCGAGCCACAGATCGTCGACGAGCCGGCTCGACTCGTCATCGGCCGTGGTGCCGTCGGCATCCGGGCGGGTGAGCGCCGCCTTCTCCACCTGCGACGCGATCCTCACGAACTTCAGGACCGCGTCCTTCAGCTCTGCCCGGTGAGCGGCTGATTCCTGGACTTCGAGCTGCCGGGTGCTCGCGCGCGAGACGAGGTACTGGCCGAACAGCGACCCGCCCGCGCCGAGCGCGACCCCCACGAGGGACAGCAGCGCCGGCCCCAAGGTTCCCCAAGATCCCATGGGCGGAGTCTCTCAACGGCGATCCCCCTGAGGAGGGCCGGGAGGCTCGCCCCTCCGTACTCGCCGTATGTGCGTGCGGCGCGGTGGCCATCGCCGCCGCCCTGGGTCCGCCGCGCCGGCCCGCCACCGCGCCGGTCGGCGGCCGCCCCGCCGGCCGGAGCGTCCCCGGCACCGGGACTTTTTTCCGACGGCAGGCATAGTGGTGCGCCGGTGTGCACGTCAGGAGGGGTGTGGGGCTCCGAGGACCAGACGGAGCCCGGGGACCGGAGAAGGTGACGATGGATGCCGAAGCGCAGGAGAGTTTCCGGGAGTTCGTGGCCGGGAGGTCGACCGCGCTGCTGAGGACCGCCGTGCTGCTGTCCGGCGGGGACCGGCACGCCGCCGAGGACCTGCTGCAGAACGCGCTGGTCAAGGCGGCCGGCCGATGGCAGCGGATCGACGAGCCCGAGGCGTACGTCCGGCAGATCCTGTACCGGCAGCAGATCAGCCGCTGGCGGCTGAAGTGGCGGCGGCGCGAGGTCACCGTCGCCGAGCCGCCGGAGGCCGGACACGCCCCCGACGTCTCGGGCGCCGCCGAGCTGCGGCTGGTGCTGCGCACGGCCCTGTCCCGGCTCACCGCCCGCCAGCGCACCGTGCTGGTGCTGCGCTACTTCGAGGACCTGCCGGAGGCCGAGGTGGCCCGGATCCTGGGCTGCTCCGTCGGCACCGTACGGTCCACCACCCACCGCTCCCTGGCCAGGCTCCGCCAACTGGCGCCCGAGCTGGCCGGGTTCGGCCCCCGGCCGCGGCAGCGGTCCCATGACTTCTCACCGGTGGAGGTGCGTCCATGAACGTCGAGGAACTCGTGCGGGAGGCGCTGCGGGAGCAGGCCGACGCGCAGCCGCCGGTGCCGGCGGGGTTCGCCGACCGGGTGCTCGGGGTGCGCCGGCGCCGCCGAACCCGCAGGCTCCTGTCCGTCGCCGCGGCCACCGCCGCCGTGGTCGCCGTGGCGGTCGGGGTGCCGCTGCTCCACCCCGGCGGGAACGAGGTGCGGCCGGCCGCCGTACCGGCCCCGGCCGGGATCCGGTCCCACCCGGACCAGTCGCCGCCGCGCGAGCTGATCGCGGCCGGGCGGACGGCGATGGCGGCGTACTACACGAGGCGGACCGTGCCGCAGGGTGGCGACAGGGGGGTCACCCACCGGACGTACTGGCTGCTGAACCCGGAGACCGGCCGGTACGAGAAGGACGCCCGGTGGTCGTTCGTCGCCGTGGCTCCCGGCCTGCGGACGGCCGCCGTGCTGGAACGCACGCTGCCCGCCGCCCGGATCGGACTGCTCGACCTCGCGACGGGGGAGGTCGAGCGGTGGATCCCGGTGTCCCACGGCGTCGCGGGGCTCGCCTTCTCGGACGACGGCCGCCGACTGGTCGCCACGGCCTACAGCGCCAACCCCGACCAGGCCGTCAAGGTCGCCGACGCGGGGAACACCGGCCGCACCGACTGGGGGCCGTGGTGGCAGGGCAAGGTCCGCACCGGCTTCCACGTCGTGGACGTCTCCTCCGGCAAGGCGACCTGGAGCGCGGTGCCGCCCGGCCGCAACGACATCGGCCGCCTGGACTTCGCCTTCAGCCGCACCGGCGACCTGGTGTACTCCCAGGCGGTCGGCGGGCGGGACGGCATGCAGCAGTTCTACGACCTCACCGGACGGAAGGCCGCCGCGCCCGCGGACGAGCGCCACCTGCGGTCGGACGTGCCGGCCCGGCTCTCCCCGGACGGGCGGCTCGGCGCCTGGGGACTGGTCGCGGAGCCGCACCGCGTGTCGTACTCCGCGATCCGCGATCCGCTGACCGGCGAGGAGATCGGCCGTGCCCGGGGCGCGCAGCTGCTCGCCTGGGCGGACGACCGCAGGCTCATCGCCTGGGAACGGGACCCGGAGCGGAAGGAGTACCGGGACCGGCTGGTGCTGGTGACGATCGGTGAGAAGGGCGTCGTCCCGCTCAGCGGCTACCGGAAGCCGAACGCCGAGTACCACCAGCAGGAGTGGAACCCGGTGTTCGCCGAACGGTGATCAGAGCGCCGGCAGCGCCTCGTACCGCGCCAGCAGCCCGTCGGCCGTCTCAGGACCGGCGGGCAGCAGCGGTGCGCGGACCGGGCCGGCGGGCAGGCCGAGGCGGGCCAGCAGGGCCTTCGCGGTGACCGTGCCGGGCAGGCCGGCACCCATCATCGCCTCGGTCAACGGCGTCACGGCCAGCTGGAGTCCGGCCGCGCGAGGGGTGTCACCGGCGGCGTAGGCGGCCAGGACGGCGGCGATGTGGGCCGGTGCGGCGTTCGCGACCGTGCTCACACAGCCCGCCGCGCCGACCGCGTACAGCGCCAGCACATGCTCGTCGCAGCCCGCGTAGTACGCCAACTCCGTCCGCTCCAGCACCTTCAGGGTGCCGAGGAAGTCGTAGGAGCAGTCCTTGACGGCCACGATCCGCGGGTGTCCGGCCAGGCGGATCATCGTGTCCGGTTCGATCCGGGTGCCGGTGCGGCCCGGGATGTCGTAGAGCATCACCGGCAGTTCGCTCGCGTCGGCGACCTCCAGGAAGTGGGCGGCCACGGCCTCCTGCGGGGGCCGGCTGTAGTACGGCGTCACCACCAGCACACCGTCGGCGCCCGCCTTCCCGGCCGCGAGCGCCAGCTCCACCGTGTGCCGGGTGTCGGACGTGCCCACGCCGGCGACCAGCGAGGCCCGGTCGCCGACCGCCTCCCGTACGGCCGTGATCAGCCGCGCCTTCTCCTCGTCGGTGGTGGTGGGCGACTCACCCGTCGTGCCGTTGAGGACCAGGCCGTCGCAGCCCTCCGCCACCAGGTGCGCCGCCAGCCGCTGGGCGCCGTCCAGGTCGAGCGCGCCCGACGCGGTGAACGGCGTGATCATGGCGCAGAGGGTGCGGCCGAAGGGCCCGGGCGTGCGTGTACTCGTCATGGGAGTAGTCTCGACAGCCTCATCGTGAAGCTCTACTTAATTCTTCTACGAGGTATCGCTAAGCGGGGCTAATCACTGCCGGGGGTTAAGGCCTTCGGGCCGGGTACTCCGGAGGTTGAACTCGTCGGCCGGACGCGGCGGCGGACTGCGGACACCGACGCGATCAGGGAAAGGGCACACCGATGAGGCACAGGAACCCGCACCGTACGGGCGCCAAGGGGCCCGACGAGCTGCGGCAGCAGATCGAGCACGCCCGGAGCCGGCTCGGCCACAGGGTCACCCGGCTGGTGGACCGGGCGGAGATGAAGGGCCGGGCCCGGACGCGGGCCGCGGACCTGAAGGACAAGGCCGGTGCCATGACCGTCCAACTGCGCGTCGGTGCCGCCCAGGCGGGACACGGCATGCAGGACCGGGCGGCCAAGGCGGGCCACCTGGTGCAGGACCGCGCCGCCCGGGCCGGTCACGCCGCGCAGGAACAGATGGCGAAGGCCGGTCACCGGGCGCAGGAAGGGATGGCGAAGGCCGGCCACCTCGTGCAGGAGAGGGCCGGACACGGCAAGCACACCCTGCGGCACGGGGCGGAGCACGCCGGCCGCACCGCGCGGCACGACCTGCGGGCCCCGCGGCCGGTGCGGGCCGTCATGGGCGCCGCCGCACGGCACCCGCGGCCGTCGCTGATCCTGGGCGCGGCGGGCGCCGCCGTCGTGGGCGCCGCCGTGATCTGGCGCCGTATCGACCGCTCCGCGTGACCACGGCACGGCGGGACCGGCCGGACACCCCGTCCGGCCGGTCCCGTCGCCGTGTCACGGACGGAACCGCAGCACCTGCGGGTCGTGGTCGCTGATCTGGTCGTGGAACTCCGCGTTGATGTGCACGCTGTCGTACGCGAAGTCGCCGCCGCGGCGGATCGCCGGGCTGATCAGGATCTGGTCCAGGACCTGCTGGTTGCCCTGGTAGTCGTAGGTGTAGCGCTCGCTCTTCGGCAGCGACTTGATCGCCGACCACAGGGCGCCGCCGCCCTCCAGGATCTTCGTGGTCCCGGAGAACTCGAAGTCGTTGATGTCGCCGAGCGCGATGACGTCCGCGTTCTTCTGCACGGACAGGATGTCCTTGACGAACGCGTTGACCGCGGTCGCCTGGGCGTGCCGCTGGGTCTCCGAGCTGCGCGCCGGCGGCTGGTACTGCGAGGTCAGACCCTGGTCGCCGCCCTTGGAGTTGAAGTGGTTGGCGATCACGAAGACGGTCTTGCCGCGGAAGACGAACTCGCCCGCGAGCGGCTTGCGGCTGTTCTTCCAGGCCGTGTCGGCCGGGGCGATCCGGCCCGGGGAGACCGTCAGCCGTGCCTTGCCGTGCGCCTCGGTGACGCCGACCGCGGTGGTCGAGTCGCCGCCCGCGCGGTCCGTGAAGGACACCCGCTCCGGGTTGAACAGGAAGACCTGGCGGATGTTGCCGCCGGGCTCGCCGCCGTCCTGGTCGTCGACCGGGTCGACCGAGCGCCAGTCGTACCTCGGGCCGCCCGCGGCGACGATCGCGTCGATCAGCTTGGTCACGGTCTGGCTCGCGTCGACCGTGGTGTCGTTCGTGGCGCCGTTGTTGTCCTGGATCTCCTCCAGGGACACGATGTCCGGCGACTGGAGGTGATGCACGATCGCGGCGGCGTGCCGGTCGAAGGTGGAGTCCGACGGGTCGAGGTTCTCGACGTTGTACGTCGCCACCGCCAGCTCGCGGCGCGACTGCTTCCGCGTCGTCTCGCGCTCCAGGCCGCCGTTCTTCAGCGTGCCCAGGTCGCGCGCGACGAGGGTGTAGCCGCCGTACTGGTTGAAGTCCAGCGGACCGGTGGTGGGGCCGGCGAGCGTGTCGCCGACGTTCGCCTTCGGGAAGTCGGCCACCGGGCCCAGCGACTGGATCTGGAGCCGGCCGGTGTTCTGCGCGTCGTAGGAGCCGTAGACCGTGCCGCCGCGGCGGTTGCGGTTCTCCCACGGCTTCACCGTGACCCACAGCTCGCTGTGCGGGTCGGTCGCGGTGACCACGCGGGCGTCGGCGACCTGGACGTTCATGCCTTCCAGGGACTCGTAGCGGTCCAGGGCGTACGCCGAGGGGGCCAGGGGGAGGCCGTTGACGGAGTTGCCCGTGGCGGGGTCGCCGGCGGGCGTGTACGCGTCCGGCACCGTGTCCTCGTCCACGACGACCGGCGCCGGGACCGCGTTGCCGGTGGAGACGGTGGTGACCGTGGGCTTGGTGATCTCGGTCAGCGACTGGTTGCCGGACGAGGTGCCGCCCGGGACGTACTCGGTGACCGTGCCGGTCACCGTCACCGCGTCGCCGACCGCCACCTTCGGCGTCGAGCTGGTGAAGACGAACACGCCCTCGCTGGTGGCCGGGTCGGCGTCCGGGGTCGGGTCCTGGAGCCAGAAGCCCTTGGCGGAGCCGTATGTGCGGGTGGCCGTGACGATGCCGGGCACGTCCGTCACCTTCTGCCCGGCGAACGGGGATATCCGGGTCGTGCCCTGGATGTCGTGGACGCGCACGGCGTCGGCGTGCGCGGGAGAGGTGAGGACGACGGTCGACGCGGCGGAACAGACGGCGGCGACGGTGAGCGCGGCGAGGCGCGCGGAAGACCTGCTCGGCAAGGGATCCCTCCGGGGACGTGACAGGCGCCGGGACGAGGGTGGAACGGGAGCGTGCGGGGCTCGTAGCCCTCTGTGACACGCGTAGAGCAGAGTGAACAGTTGTCCCCCCGACTTCTACGCGCGTCAATCTCCTGCCTCGCCCGGGGAGTTGTCAAGGTTTCGGCCATGTCCGGCTGGTTACGGGGAGATGAACCGGGCGGCATGGGTGGAAATCCGTCTAGGCTGAGCGGCTGAGCCCGTTCACGGTCCGAGGAGAACCAGCCGATGTCAGACAGCTCCCCCCTGCCGCCCGTACGGCTGCACCCCGAAGCGGAGCTGGCGCGCGCCGCGCTGTCCACGCCGGTGCTCTCCCGAGCCGCCCGCCTCGCCCGCTGGGCCGGCCCCGACACCCGCGTCGACGCCGGCGGCGGGCTGGCCGAGGAGCAGCTGCCGGCCGCCGCCGAACTGCTCGGACTCACCGGTGACGACGCCGCGGCGTACGCCAGTGAGGCCTGGCGGGTCGCCGTGGACACCGGCCTGGTGGAGATCGTGGACGAGGAGGCCGGCACCGTCCGGGCGGGGGACGAGCTGAAGCTGCTCACCGGCGGCTCCCCGCAGGACGTGCTCACCGTGTGGCTCGCCGCCCTGGAGACCGTCATCGCCGATGCCGCCGTCCCCGACCTGGACGACCTGGTCGACGCGCTGGACGAGGGCGGCGAGGTCGATTTCTCGTCACTCGACTGGGACCCGGAGGGCGAGGCGGAGTTCCTCGACGGCGTGCTCGGCAACCTCTATCTGCTGACCGTCAGTGAGGACGGCTCCGGCGAGAGCCCCGTCCCGCTGCCCGCCCTCGCCGCCTCCGTGATCGTCCCGGACGACATGGGCGAGCCCACCAACGACGTCCTGGAGCAGGTCTCCGACGCCATGATGCGGCTGGACGACCAGTTCCGGGCGCTGGAGCCGATCGGGCTCGTGGCCTACCGGCCCGTGGACGAGGCGCTGATGGCCGACGCCGACGAGGAGCCCGCCGCCCCGGTGGACGACACCGACGTCTCCCGCTACGGCATGGTCCGGCTCACCCCGCTCGGCGTCTACGGGCTGCGGGCGCGGCTGCTGGAGGCCGGGTTCGCGGCACCGGTCGTCGGGGAGCTGGCCGACAAGGGCGCGGACGCGCTGCTCGACGGCACCGCCCGGTTCGGCCGGTCCGCCGCCCGCGCCGAGACCGAGCAGTGGCTCGCCCGCCGGGAACCGCTCGCCGCGGCACGGGAGTTGCTCGCGGCGGCCCGTGGCGCGGACGCCGGCGCCCCGCTGCGCAGGCTGCGCTGTCAGCAGGCGCTGTCGCTGGTGGGCATGGAGGCCGAACCCGCGCTGCGGGAGGTGCTGGACGACCCCGAACTCGGCGGGCTCGCCCGGGTGTGGCTGAGCGAGCGGGGCGCCGCCGGGGTGCCGGCGCCGCCCGAGGAGATGGTGTTCTGGCTGACCGTCGACACGCTGGCCGCACAGCTGGCGGCGGAGGGCAATTCCGAGGAACTGCGGGCGCTGGTGGAGGGGTTGGCCGCCCAGCACAGCGGGTTCTTCGCGGCGGCCTGGCGGGTGGAGCATCCCGCCACCGCCGAGGTGCTGGACGCGATGGGCCGGCTGCACCCGGACAAGAAGGTCGCCAAGGAGGCCCGGAAGGCCGCGTTCAAGGCCCGCTCCCAGCAGGCCGGCTGAGCCCGCCGGACGCGGCGCGGTGAGCCGTCCCGGACGGGGGCGGTGAGCGCCGGGCGGGCGCCGGGCGGGCGCCGGGAGGCACGTCCGAGCGCTGGCCGGGCGCCGGCCGGGCGCCGGCCTGAGCGAGGCGACCCGCGCCGCCGCGACGGGGTGACCT
>NZ_MUMF01000776.1 GCF_002155905.1 Streptomyces tricolor
CTGGGCGGTCGCCGCGGAGACGTGCAGGCCGTCGGCGATGTCCGCGAGGGCCACGTTGACGATGTTCATGTCGAGCATGGCCACGAACGACAGCAGGCCGGCCACGGCCACCGGCAGCCAGCGGTCGCCGCCGGGGCGGTCCGGGCCGGGTCCGGGGTGTGTCATCCCTGCCCCCTCCCCCCGGCGGACGGGCCGTCGGCCGGCGCCCGGTGGTCGACGGCGATCAGCGGGTCGCCGGTGAGGGGGTGCTCGACCACGGCCGCCCGTACCCCGAACACCTCGGCCAGCAGGGCGGGCGTGAGGACCTCGCGGGGCGGCCCGGAGGCGACCACGGTACCGGCGTGCAGGACGTGCAGCCGGTCGCAGACGGAGGCGGCGGCGTTGATGTCGTGCAGGGACACCAGCGTCGTACGGCGCTGGGCGCGCAGCAGGGCGAGCAGCTCGACCTGATGGCGGACGTCGAGGTGGTTGGTCGGTTCGTCCAGGACCAGCACGTCCGGGCTCTGGGCGAACGCGCGGGCCAGCAGGACCCGTTGGCGTTCCCCGCCGGACAGCGCGGCGAAGCGGCGTCCGGCGTGGCCGGCCATGCCGACGTCGGCGAGGGCGCGCGCGACGGTGTCCCGGTCGGTGGCGTCCTCGCCGGCGAAGGCCCGCTTGTACGGCGTCCGTCCCATGGCGACGACCTCGCCCACGGTCAGCTCGAAGTCGTCGCCCCGCTCCTGCGGCAGCGCGGCGATGTGCCGGGCCGACCGTGCCGGGCTCAGCTCGCGCAGGTCGGTGCCCGCCAGCAGCACCCGGCCCGCGGCGGGCCGCAGATGCCGGTAGACGGCGCGCAGCAGGGTGGACTTGCCGCTTCCGTTCGGCCCGACCAGTCCGGTGATCTCCCCCTGCGCGGCCACCAGCCGGGCGCCCGCCACGACCGTACGGCCCGCGTAGCCGAGGTGCAGGTCCTCGATGTCGATCCTCACGCCCGGTCCCCCGTCCGCCGGTCCAGCAGGTACAGCAGGGCGGGAGCGCCGAGCAGCGAGGTGACCACCCCGACGGGCAGCTCCTGCGTGTCCAGCGCGACCCGGCAGACGATGTCGACCACGACCAGCAGCAGCGCCCCGGACAGCGCGGAGACCGGCAGCAGGCGCCGGTGGTCGCCGCCGACGACCAGGCGGCAGGCATGCGGCACCATCAGCGCGACGAACGCGATCGCGCCGGACACCGCGACCAGGACCCCGGTCAGCAGGCTCGTGACGGTGAACAGCTCGCGGCGCAGCCGTGTGACGTCGACGCCCAGACCGGCCGCCGTCTCGTCCCCCATCAGCAGCGCGTTCAGCGACCGGGCGCGCGCCTGGAGCCACAGCAGGCCGGCCGGCACCGCGGCGGCCGGCAGCGCCAGCAGCGGCCACGTCGCCCCGCTCAGGCTGCCCATGAGCCAGAACAGCACGCTGTGGGTCTGCTGCTCGTCCCCGGTCCGCAGCACCAGATAGCTGGTGAAGCCGGAGAGGAACTGGCCGATCGCGACGCCGGTGAGGACCAGGCGCAGCGGTGCGAATCCGCTGCCGCGCCGGGCGATCGCCCACACCAGGGCGAAGGTGGCCAGGGCGCCCGCGAACGCCGCCGCCGAAAGACCGAGGCCCAGCGCGCCGCCCGCGCCGACGCCGAGCACGATCGCGGCGACCGCGCCGAGCGAGGCGCCGTTGGAGACGCCCAGCAGGTACGGGTCGGCCAGCGGATTGCGCACCAGGGCCTGCGTCGCCGTGCCGACGAGGCCGAGTCCGGCGCCGACGAGGGCCGCGGACAGGGCGCGCGGGACGCGGAGTTGCCAGACGATCAGGTCGTCGGTGCCGGGCCTGGGTGCCGCGCCGGACAGTCTCCGGCCCACCACGCTCCACACCTCGGCGGTGTCCTGGGGCTCGACATCCATCC
>NZ_MUMF01000777.1 GCF_002155905.1 Streptomyces tricolor
GGACCGGCTGGCCGACGCCGACCACCTCGCCACCGACGGACACCTGGAGGTGTACGAGGATGTACACCGGGGGTTGCGCGACGCGCTCACCGCGCTCGACGCCCGCCCGGGGCCCTCGGCCCCCGCACCGTCGTACCAACACAGGAGCTGAACCGAACGTGGCAGGAGTCGCACGCCGCCGTCTCGACGCGGAGCTGGTCCGCCGGAAGCTCGCCCGCTCGCGCGAGCACGCCAGCCAGCTGATCGCCGCCGGGCGGGTCACCGTCGGCAAGACCGTGGCGACCAAGCCGGCCACGCAGGTGGAGACGGCCGCGGCCATCGTGGTCGCCTCCGACGACAGCGACCCCGACTACGTCTCCCGGGGCGGGCACAAGCTCGCCGGCGCGCTCAAGGCCTTCGTGCCGCAGGGGCTCGTGGTCGAGGGCCGGCGCGCGCTGGACGCCGGCGCGTCCACCGGCGGCTTCACCGACGTCCTGCTGCGCGCGGGCGCCGCCCACGTCGTCGCGGTGGACGTCGGCTACGGACAGCTCGCCTGGTCCCTCCAGAGCGATGAACGCGTCACCGTCAAGGACCGTACGAACGTACGCGAGTTGACGCTTGAAGCGATCGATGGGGAACCTGTGGATCTTGTCGTGGGCGATCTGTCCTTCATCCCGCTCGGGCTGGTGCTGCCGGCCCTGAAGCGGTGCGTGACGGCGGACGCCGACCTGGTCATGATGGTCAAGCCGCAGTTCGAGGTGGGGAAGGAGCGGCTCGGCAGCGGGGGTGTCGTACGGAGTCCGCAGCTGCGGGCGGAGGCCGTGCGGGGAGTGGCCGAGAAGGCCTGGGAGCTGGGGCTCGGGGTGCGGGGCGTCACCGCGAGTCCGCTGCCCGGCCCCTCGGGGAACGTCGAGTACTTTCTCTGGCTGCGGGCGGGGGCACCCCAGGTGGACCCGGCCGACGTCGACCGTGCAGTGGCGGAGGGGCCGCGTTGACACAGAACCTGGCGCGTACTGTTTTCCTGCTCGCCCACACCGGGCGGCCCGCGGCGATCCGCAGTGCGGAACTCGTCGTCAAGGGGCTGCTGCGGCACGGCATCGGGGTGCGGGTGCTGGAGGAGGAGGCGCGCGACCTGCCGCTGCCCGAGGAGGTGGCGCTCGTCAAGGAGGCCACTCCGCAGTGCCTGGACGGGTGCGAGCTGCTGATCGTGCTGGGCGGCGACGGCACGCTGCTGCGCGGGGCCGAGTTCGCCCGGGCCTCCGGGGTGCCGATGCTGGGCGTCAACCTCGGGCGCGTCGGCTTCCTCGCGGAGGCCGAGCGGGACGACCTCGATCGGGTGGTGGACCGGGTGGTGGCCCGGTCGTACGAGGTCGAGGAGCGGATGACCGTCGACGTCGTGGTGCACCGCAACGGGGACATCGTGCACACCGACTGGGCGCTGAACGAGGCGGCCGTGCAGAAGGCGGGCGCCGAGAAGCTGCTGGAAGTCGTGCTGGAGATCGACGGGCGCCCGGTGACCGGGTTCGGCTGCGACGGCGTGGTGCTGTCGACGCCGACCGGATCCACGGCGTACGCCTTCTCCGCCGGGGGACCGGTGGTGTGGCCGGAGGTGGAGGCGCTGCTGATGGTGCCGATCAGCGCCCACGCCCTGTTCGCCAAGCCGCTGGTGACCTCGCCGGACTCGGTGCTGGCCGTGGAGGTGCTGCCGCACATTCCGCCGGGGGTGCTCTGGTGCGACGGGCGGCGGACGGTCGAGCTGCCGCCCGGGGCGCGGGTGGAGGTCCGGCGGGGGGCCGTGCCGGTGCGGCTGGCCCGACTGCACCATTCGTCCTTCACCGACCGGCTCGTGGCGAAGTTCGCGCTGCCCACCACCGGCTGGCGGGGGGCGCCGCACCACCCCTCGGAGTGACATGGGCGGGCCATGTGCGCTCGCCGCCCCGGACCTCGTATGGTCTGTTCCGTGTTGGAGGAGATGCGGATACGGTCGCTCGGGGTCATCGACGATGCCGTCGTCGAGCTGTCGCCGGGGTTCACCGCCGTCACCGGTGAGACGGGTGCGGGCAAGACCATGGTGGTCACCAGCCTGGGGCTGCTGCTCGGTGGCCGGGCGGACCCGGCGCTCGTGCGGATCGGGGCCGAGAAGGCGGTCGTGGAGGGCCGGGTCGCCGTGCCCGCCGGCTCCGCCGCCGTCGTACGCGCCGAGGAGGCCGGGGCCGAGCTGGACGACGGGGCCCTGCTGATCAGCCGTACCGTCTCCGCCGAGGGCCGCTCCCGGGCGCATCTGGGCGGGCGCAGCGTGCCCGTCGGGCTGCTCGCCGAGCTGGCCGACGACCTGGTGGCCGTGCACGGGCAGACCGACCAGCAGGGGCTGCTGAAGCTGTCCCGGCAGCGGCAGGCGCTCGACCGGTACGCGGGCGACGCCGTCGCCGTGCCGCTCGCCAAGTACACCGCGGCCTACCGGCGGCTGCGGGCGGTCTCCGCCGAGCTGGAGGAGATCACCACGCGCGCGCGTGAGCGGGCGCAGGAAGCCGACATGCTGCGGTTCGGGCTGGACGAGATCGCCGCCGTGGAGCCCCGGGCCGGCGAGGACGCGGAGCTGGCCGAGGAGGCCGAGCGGCTGGGCCACGCCGAGGCGCTGGCGTCCGCCGCGACGGCCGCGCACGCCGCTCTCGCGGGCAATCCCGAGGACCCCGAGGGCATCGACGCGACGACGCTCGTCGCGGGCGCCCACCGGGCCCTGGAGGCCGTGCGCTCGCACGATCCGGCGCTGGCCGCGCTCGCCGACCGGATCGGGGAGATCGGCATCCTGCTCGGCGACGTGGCGGGGGAGCTGGCGGGGTACGCCGACGATCTGGACGCCGACCCGCTGCGGCTGGCGGCGGTGGAGGAGCGCCGGGCCGCGCTGACCGCGCTGACCCGCAAGTACGGCGAGGACGTGACCGCTGTCCTGGCCTGGGCCGAGCAGGCCGCCGCCCGGCTCACCGAGCTGGACGGCGACGACGAGCGGATCGAGGAGCTGACCGCCGAGCGGGACGCGCTGCGCGCCGAACTCGGCGGGCTCGCCCAGGCCCTGACGGACGCGCGGACCGAGGCCGCCGAGCGGTTCGCCGCCGCGGTGACCGCCGAGCTGGCCTCGCTGGCGATGCCCCACGCGCGCGTGTCCTTCGACATCCGGCAGACCGAGGACCCGGAGGGCGTCGAGGTCGGCGGGCGGACCGTCGCCTACGGCCCGTCCGGCGCGGACGAGGTCGAACTCCTCCTCGCCCCGCACCCGGGCGCCCCGCCGCGGCCCATCGCCAAGGGCGCGTCCGGCGGTGAGCTGTCCCGCGTCATGCTGGCCGTGGAGGTCGTCTTCGCGGGCACCGACCCCGTGCCGACGTACCTCTTCGACGAGGTCGACGCCGGTGTCGGCGGCAAGGCGGCGGTCGAGATCGGCCGGCGCCTGGCCAAGCTCGCCAAGACCGCCCAGGTCGTCGTGGTCACCCACCTGCCCCAGGTCGCCGCGTTCGCCGACCGCCAGCTGCTGGTGGAGAAGACCAACGACGGCTCCGTCACCCGCTCCGGCGTGAAGGTCCTGGAGGGCGAGGAGCGCGTCCGCGAGCTGTCCCGCATGCTGGCGGGCCAGGAGGACTCCGAGACGGCCCGCGCCCACGCGGAGGAACTCCTGGCCACGGCCAGGGCGGACCTGTAGGAGCACGGCCCGCGGCGGGTCCTAGGGTGACGGCATGATCGTCACGCGCACGTCCCGGTCCTTCGTCCTCGCCGCCGCGCTCGCCCGGGCCGGCCAGGCCCTGCTGCGCGCCGCCC
>NZ_MUMF01000778.1 GCF_002155905.1 Streptomyces tricolor
GCGCTGCCCCCGATCACGCTGGGCGGGTTCGACATCAAGCGGCTGCGGGCCTCGACCGAGGCCATCGCCAAGGGTGTCGGGGTGCGCGGGCTGATCAACATCCAGTTCGCGATGGCCGGGGACATCCTGTATGTGCTGGAGGCCAACCCGCGGGCCTCGCGGACGGTGCCGTTCACCTCGAAGGCGACCGCGGTGCCGCTGGCCAAGGCCGCGGCCCGGATCTCGCTGGGCGCGACCGTCGCCGAGCTGCGCGCCGAGGGCCTGCTGCCGGCGAACGGGGACGGGGGCGAGCTGCCGCTGGACGCGCCGATCTCGGTGAAGGAGGCCGTCATGCCGTGGTCGCGGTTCCGTGACATCCACGGCCGCGGGGTGGACACCGTCCTGGGCCCGGAGATGCGCTCCACCGGTGAGGTGATGGGCATCGACTCCGTCTTCGGCACCGCCTACGCCAAGTCCCAGGCGGGCGCGTACGGGCCGTTGCCGACGAAGGGGCGGGCGTTCATCTCGGTCGCCAACCGTGACAAGCGTTCGATGATCTTCCCGGCGCGGGA
>NZ_MUMF01000779.1 GCF_002155905.1 Streptomyces tricolor
CGCGGTGGCCGCGGCCGAGACCATGCTCACCCCCGACGGCTGGACCTTCTCGCACTTCTTCGAGGGGCCGTACGTCACCTCCACCGAGCGCGCCCTGCAACAGGCCGAGACCCTGCAACAGCCGTACCAGGCAAGGCTGTTGTCCGTACCCGGCCTGTACATGCTCACCCTGTGGCTGCACGGCGACTGCTCCGGCGACGGCACCGAGGGCCATCCGGCCGCCACGGATCTGCTCGTCCCGCTGGCGCCGGCGCCACCCGGCATCCCGGCGCACCGTCCGTTCCGGGTCGCCGAGTTGCTTCCGGTGCTGACCCATCGGGCGACTCCTCTCCCACTGCTCGGCTCGCCCGCGCTGGGCTCGCCTGCCTGACCCCCGCACGCGTACCCCGCTCCCCGGAAGGGAAGCGGGGTACGGCCGTACTCGGGGCCTCCGCCGGCTCCGGCCGGTCGGACTAGTCCCATCCGGCCACTGCGAACCACCCAAAGTGACAGTGCAGTTGGACTGAACCGTCCGCGCGGGTGACGCGTCCTGAACCTGTGAGAAGCGGTGCTGTGAAATCCCTGCGGAATGACGCCCAGAGGACAACACTGGACTACGACCGACTCATCATCACGGGGGACGGACATGATCACGTCAGAGCGAAAGATCCCGCCCATGTGCCAGCACCAGCCACCGTGCCCGCCAGCCGAATCCGCCGACCGGGAGTCCGCCCGTCTCGTGGCGCACCACCCGGAGCAGGGGTGGAGCCTGCTGTGCAACGGCGTCCTGCTCTTCGAGGACACCGGTGAGCTGCTGCCGGACGGCCGCATCATCGCCCCGCACCGCCCGCTCGGAGCGGATCAGGTGATGACCGCCGCCTGACCACGGCACAGTGATCTGAGGGGCCGGCCGCACTCACCCGGTGCGCACCGGCCCCGACCCATGTCCGGTCGGGGCCGCGAGGGCGCCCCGACCCGCCGCGCGCACCACCGGCCGGCGGTGCGGGACCGGGAGGCGGGGGCCGGGGAGCGGGACGCTAGCGCAGCGCTTCCCGCAGCGCCTGGTAGGCGGGCTTGGGACGCAGCTCCTCGTCCCACGGCAGCGCGGCGCCCTCGCCCGGGAAGACCGCGGGGATCCAGGAGTACTTGTCCGTGTAGTCCCAGATGGTCACCCCGACGCAGCGGCGCACGGCCAGGCAGGCCGCGGTGAGGTCCCGGTACCAGGTCGCCTGCTCGGCCAGCTTCTCCTCGGTCGCGGGCAGCTGCATCCGCACGTCGACCTCGGTGAGCGCGGTGTCGAGGCCAAGGCGGGAGAAGCGGCGGAGGTTGTCCTCCACGGTGGTGGGATAGCCGTACTGCAGGGCCAGATGGGCCTGGAAGCCGATGCCATCGAGGGGCACCCCCTGGGCCTTCAGTTCCTTGGCCAGCCGGTAGTAGGCGTCGCTCTTGGGGCCGGTCGCCTCGATGTTGTAGTCGTTCAGGTAGAGCTTGGCGTGCGGGTCGGCCTGGTGGGCCCAGCGCAGCGCGTCGGCGATGTAGCCGGGGCCGAGGGTCTTGTACCAGATGGTCTCGCGGTAGCTGCCGTCCTCCTCGAAGGCCTCGTTGACGACGTCCCAGGAGTACACCTTGCCCCGGTAGTGCCGGACCTCGGCGGTGATGTGCTTCTTCAGCACGGCCCGCAGTTCGCTCGCCGTCCACTGCCGGGAGGTGAGCCAGTCGGGCAGCTGGCTGTGCCAGACGAGGGTGTGGGCGCGGACCTTCTGGTGGTTCTTCCGGGCGAGGTTCACGATCTCGTCGCCGCTCGTCCAGTCGAAGACGCCCTGCTGCGGCTCGGTGGCGTACCACTTCATGCCGTTGCCGGGCGTGATCATGTCGAACTCGCTGCCGAGGATCTTGGTGTAGGCGGTGTCGGTGAGTTCGGGGTTGTCGGTGGCACTGCCGAAGTACCGGCCGTGGCGCTCGGCGAGGTCGGCGAGGGTCGGCTGCCCCGCCTGCGCGGGTGCGGCCGGTGCCGTCGGTACGGCCTGTGCGGCGGGGCCGGTGGCCAGGCCGGCGGCCACCAGGACGGCCGCGAGGGCGCCGACGATTCGGGAGCGTGCCGTGGGCATGGTGGGACTCCTGTCTCCGGATCGGTGGGAGGGGTCATGCGGCTCAGCCCTTGGTGGCGCCGGCGGTGAGGCCGCCGACGAGCTGGCGCTCGGCGACCGAGTAGAAGGCGAGGGCGGGGACCATGGCGAGGACGAGATAGGCGAAGACCCGGGCGTACTCCGCCGAGTACTGCCCCTGGAACTGCTGGACGCCGATGGGCAGGGTCCACCACGTGCTGTCGGTGAACACCAGCAGCGGCAGGAAGAAGTTGTTCCAGCTGGTGACCACCGCGAGGACCGAGACGGTGCCGAGCGCCGGCCGGGCCATGGGCAGCAGCACCCGCCAGAAGAACCCGAACGCGCTGCACCCGTCGAGCGTGGCCGCCTCCTCCAGTTCGCCGGGGATCTCCCGGAAGAAGCCGCGCAGGATGATGATCGTCATCGGCAGCGCGTAGGCGGCCTGCGGGAGGATCACGCCGAGCGGGTTGTCCAGCAGGCCCAGGGAGCGCAGCAGCAGGAACAGCGGCAGGGCCGCGACCGCGAAGGGGAACATCAGCCCCATCGTGAAGACGGTGAACAGCACCTCCCGCCCGCGGAAGGCGAACCGTGCGAAGGAGAACGCCGCGAGGGCGGAGACGGCGACCACCAGCACGGTCGTACCGACCGCGATCAGCGTGCTGTTGCCGACCAGCCGCCAGAAGCCGCCCGCGCCGAGGATGTCGGTGTAGTTGCCGGTGAGCCAGTGCTCGGGCAGCCCGAACGGGTTGCGGGACAGCTCGTCGGTGGACTTGAAGCCGGACAGCACGGCGTACAGCAGGGGTACGACCATCACCGCGCCGACCGCGACCAGGACGAGGTGCAGCGGCAGGGCGCGTACGCCCTTGGTCCTGCGGGTCACGTGCCGTCTCCCCTCATCGTCGTGGTGGCCCCTTCGAGGTCGCGGCGGAGCACGAACCGCTGGTAGGCGAGGGCGAAGACGAGGCAGATGCCGAACATGACCACGCTGATCGCGCTGGCGTAGCCGACCTGGTAGCGCTTGAAGCCGAACTGGAACATGGTCACGGCCATCGTCTCGGAGTGGTGGTCGGGACCGCCCTGGGTGACCACCCACACCAGGTCGAACAGCTGGATCGACCCGATGACGGACAGGAAGACGCTGATGCGCAGGGTGGGCGCCAGCAGCGGCAGGGTGACGTTGCGGAAGCGCTGCCAGGGCCCGGCCCCGTCGATCAGCGCCGCCTCCGTCAGCTCCGCGGGGATGGACTGGAGTCCGGCCAGGTAGAGCATCATGTGGAAGCCGAAGTACTTCCACATCATGACCAGGAAGAGCGTGGCCATGACGGAGGAGGGGTCGGCGAACCACTCACCACCCAGCCCGTCCAGCCCGACGGCGCCCAGGACGTGGTCGGCGAGTCCGTCGTCCGGGGCGAAGACCATGCTGAACAGCACGCCGGTGATGGCCTCGGAGAGCACGTACGGCGCGAAGAACAGCATCCGGTACACCGCCCGGCCGCGCAGCCGCTGGTTCAGCAGCACCGCCATGGCCAGCGCGAACGGCAGCTGGAGGGCGAGCGAGAGCACGACCAGCACCAGGCAGCGCCACAGGTCGCCGAGGAAGACGTCGTCCTGGAAGAGCCGGGTGAAGTTGTCGCCGCCGATGTAGTCGGAGGGCATGCCGAAGCCGCCCCAGCGGAAGAAGGCGGCGTACAGCGCGAACAGCATCGGCAGCAGCACCAGCCCGATGAACAGCACCAGCGCGGGCAGCTGGAAGGCGACCGCGGTGAGCCAGTTCAGCGCGCGCCGCCGCGTGCGGGCACGGTCCGCGGGGACGGCCGGGGCTGGCCGGCCGGCGGCCGGGCCGCTCCGCTTGTCCGGGAGGAAGGTGGAGGTCATCGCCGGCTACTGCGCTTCCTTGGCGGTCCTGGTGATCGACTGCGCGGCCTGTTCGGGCGACTTGGAGCCGGCGATGAGCGCGGCCACGCTGTCGTTGATCTCCTGGCCGACGGCGGGCGCGTAGGCCTGGTCGAGGTAGAGCTGGAAGCCGGTGGCGGCCTTCAACTGGGCCTGTACGGCCTTGAGGTTGGGGTCGGTGAGCGCGGCCTCGGCGGCCGGGACGACCGGCAGCACCCCGGTCTTCTTCACCAGTTCCTGGTCGGTGGTCCGGGAGGCGAAGAACTTCAGGAAGTCGACGGCGGCCTGCGGGGCTCCCCGGCGCAGGGCGTGGCCGCCGCCTCCGCCGAAGACCTCGGTGATCTTCCCGTTGCCGCCCTCGACCTCGGGGAACGGGAAGAAGCCCAGGTCCGCGCCGAGGCCCTTGCCCGCGTCCGCCTCCACGACCGGGGCCCACTGCCCCATGAGTTCCATCGCCGCCTTGCCGTTGCCGACGGTGGCGGCCTGGCCGGTCGGGGTGGAGTAGGCGGCCCCGAGGTAGCCCTTCTGGAACGGCTGGAGCTGCACCAGCTCCTTCAGGTGCTGCCCGGCCCGCACGAACCCGGCGCCGGTGAAGTCCTTGCTCTCGCTGGCCTTCTGGAGCGCCTCGACACCGGCGGTGCGCATCGCCAGGTACGCCCAGTAGTACATTCCGGGCCACTTCTCCTTGCCCGCCAGGGCGAGCGGCGTGATCCCGGCGGCCTTCAGCTTCCGTACGGCGTCCAGGAAGCCGCTCCAGGTGGTCGGGGGTGTGCTGATCCCCGCCTTCTTGAAGAGCGCCTTGTTGTACCAGAAGCCGATCATGCCGATGTCGAACGGGATGCCGTACGCCTTGCCGTCCATGAGGTACGGCTCCTTCGCGACCGGCAGCAGCCCGTCGGCCCAGGGCTTGGTGACGTCCGTGAGGTCCTCGACCAGCCCCGCGTCGACCTGTTGGCGCAGCACGCCGCCGCCCCAGGTGTGGAAGATGTCCGGGAGCTTCCCGGAGGCGATCAGCGCGGTCATCTTCGACTTGTAGGCGTCGTTCTCCAGCTGGACGATCTTTATCTTGACCGTGGGGTTGTCGGCCTCGAACTTCTTGGCCAGGCCGGCCCAGACGGTCTTGGTCGGTTCCGTGGTCGAGATGTTCCACCATTCGATCGTGGTCGTCCCCGAGGACGACCCTCCGTCCGAGTCGCCGCCGCAGCCGCTGAGTGCGGTGGCCCCGAGACCGGCGGCGACGGAGGCCGCCAGGAAGCCGCGGCGGGACAGTGCAGGGTCGCCCATCTTGCGCTCCTTCGAAACTTTCGGCGTTGCTTCGGAGAGGTTCCCGACAGAGAAAGCTGGCCCACCGGAAGCCGCCGACAGGGTCGTTCGGCCACCGGTGGGCCGAAACATTCGAGTGATTTCCCGAACGTTCCGAACCGCGACTCTAGGAAGGCGCGTGGGGAGCGTCAAGGTGTCGTGCACGAGGTGAGGGGCGCGTAGTCGAACCAGTCGAAGGCCGCGCGGCCCTCGGTGACGTACATCCCGATGACACGGCCGGTGAAGCCGGCGGCAACCTGGGTGGAGAGATAGCGGCCGTCCAGTTCGGCGAGCCGGACGGTTCCGCCGGCGGTCTCGACATGGAAGACGAGGGTGTCCGGGCCGTGCTGCGGTCCCGGCCGGCGGGTGGCGCGGATCTCGACGGCCAGGGTGAGCGGGCCGTCGGGCACCGGGTGTTCGGCGACGCGCTGCCGCAGCGGGCCGATCCGCGCGACGACCGCCGCGGTGCCCCGGCCGACCTCCAGGTCGTAGTGGTGGGCCTCGTCCAGCCGCACGGACAGCCCGGCCCGGGCGGCGCCCGGCTCCAGCAGCGTCGCGGCCCGGCAGTCGTGGTGCTGCTGGCGGCGGCCGACGAAGGTGTGCCCGGGCCGGTCGAGGCTGTCACCGGTGGCCGTCAGGGTGAGCCGGCCGGGCCGCTCGGTCAGCGACCAGCAGCCCTCGGGCCTGCGTCGCGGCGATATCCAGTACGGCGCGAGCACCGGGCCGGTGAAGTCGTCGCGCACCGGCGGCGGTTCGACGGGCGCCCAGGCGGCCGGCGCCGGGTGCCGCTCGCGCACCGGGCCCACCCGGGGCCAGCCGTCGGCCCACTCCACCGGGACCAGGAAGGTCTCCCGGCCGAGGACGTGGAACTCCGGGAACCAGCCGCGGGGCCGGGTCCCCAGCAGCACCATCCACCAGCCGCCGTCGGCCGCCTGCACCAGGTCGCCGTGGCCGGTGCACTGGACGGGCAGGCCGGTGCCGCGGTGGGTGAGCAGCGGGTTGCCGGGGGCCGGTTCCCAGGGGCCGCGCGGCGAGCGGGCGCGGGCGGCCGAGATCCCGTGCCCGAGGCCGGTGCCGCCCTCGGCGAGCAGCAGGTACCACCAGTCGCCGATCCGGTACAGGTGCGGGGCCTCCGGGTCCCTGAGGCCGGTGCCGGACCACAGCGGCAGCGGGCCCTCCAGCACCCGGCCGGTGCGCGGGTCGATGCGGGCGACGCTGGCCCCGGCCGTCGCGCACCAGCAGTTCCCGTCCTCGTCCCAGGCCAGGTCGGGGTCGATGCCGGGCAGGTCGATCCGGACCGGGTCGGACCAGGGGCCCTCGGGGCGGTCGGCGGTGACGAGGAAGGTGCCGCCGGCGCCCTCGGCGGTGGTGATGACGTGGAAGCGTCCGTCGTGGTGGCGGATGGTCGGCGCGTAGATGCCGCCGGAGGCCGGGACGTCGTCGGACAGCGCCAGCTGCCCCGGCCGGTCGAGGACGTTGCCCAGCTGGCGCCAGTGCACCAGGTCCCGGCTGTGGAACAGCGGAACGCCGGGGAAGTACTCGAAGCTGGAGCACACGAGGTAGTAGTCGTCCCCCACCCGGCACACGCTCGGGTCGGGGTGGAAACCGGGGATGACGGGGTTGCCGTAGGTCCGCATGGTCGCCTCCCGGAGGCGTTCGAAAGTTTCGGTCCGAGCGCCGAATTTTAGTGGCGGGGCGACGGAGATGGTGAGAGTCTGCGAGCCGCCGGCTGGTCGAATCGCCGCCGCGGGAGTGGGATGGAAGGGAGCGAGGACCTTGCAGACGGGCACTCCTGCGGTCGCCTCGCCGCCGGTGCCCGTCCGGAACGGATGAGTCATGTCCGGTAACGACGCCCCGGTGGCCGGGCGCGTGGTGGTGGGGGTGAGCGGCTCCTTGAACAGCGTCACGGCGCTGCGCCGGGCCACCGCGCTGGCCCGGCGGCTGGGAGCCGAGCTGTGGCCGGTGCTGGCCTGGGAGCCACCGGGCGGTGACCCCGCCGCGCGGCGGGGCCCGGCCGCCGGTCTGCTGGTCGAGGAGTGGCAGCGGCTGGCCAAGCAGCGGCTGGCCTCGGTGCTCGAGGAGATCTTCGGCGCTGAGGACCCCGGTGCGCCGATCCACGCGGTCGTCGTGCGCGGCTCCCCGGGCCGGGCCCTGGTGGCGACGGCGGACCGGGAGGACGACGTCCTGGTCGTGGGCACGGGCCGGCGCGGCATCCAGCGGGCCTTCTCGGGGCGGGTCTGCCGGCACTGCCTGTCCCACGCCCAGTGCCCCGTCCTGGCGGTCCCCCCGTCCCCCCTGGAGTCCGAACTGCTCTCCGTCCACCGCCGCAACACCTGGCACCTGCGCATCGACACCCGGGGACTGTGAGCCCGCCACCCCGAGCGGAGCGCGGCCGTCCCGAGCGGAGCGCGACCGTCCCGAGCGGAGCGCGACCGCGGCGTCCGGCACAGCGCATCGTGCCGTACGGGGCCCGGCCGCTCCGCCGGCGCTGCCGTCCTGTCAAGAACGCGGGCGCCCGCCCGTCAGGGCACCGTCAAGGGGGGACAGGGAGGGCCGGCGGCGGACTACCGTCTCTCCCATGGAGCACCGCGACGACACCCGCCCCCAGACGACCGGCCCGTACCCGTCCGGCGCCGGGACCGTGGTGTACGACCGCGACTGGGCGCCGGACGTGCGCCGTTCGGTCCGGTGTGCCGGTGCGCTGTTCGGGCTGCTGCTGTGCGTCGACCTGACGGCCGGCGAGCTGATCTGGTGGCGCGGTGCCCTGTGGTTCGCGCTGGCCCTGCTGCTGCTCCTCGTGCTCTTCCCGGTCCGCGTGTCGGCCGGCCCGGGCTGGCTGGCCACCCGCCGCCTGCTGCGCACCCGCCGGGTCCGCACCGATCTGCTGACCGCGGTGCGCCCGCTGGACGGTGTC
>NZ_MUMF01000780.1:0-1084 GCF_002155905.1 Streptomyces tricolor
CCCTCGCCCTCGCCCTGCTCGGCCTCGCCGCCCTGCTCCCCGAACACGCCGGCCACTGGCGCACCGCCCTCTACGGCGCCCTCGCGCTCGGCGCCGGCTACTACGCGCTGTACCGGCTCAACCCGGGCGGCATGGGCTTCGGCGATGTGAAACTGGCCGTGGGGATGGGCGCCGTCCTCGGCTGGTACGGCTGGTCCACCGTGCTGTTCGGCACCTTCGCCGGGTTCCTGCTCGGCGCGCTCTACGGCGGCGCGCTCGTCCTGGCCCGGCGCGCGGACCGCAGGACCGCCATCGCGTTCGGGCCGTTCCTGATCGCCGGCGCGTTCCTGGGGCTGCTGGCGGGGGCGTACGCGGCCTGACGTCTTTGCCCCGAAGGGGCTGGCGTAGGCTGGTTCGGTCCGTCCACACCCTTGACGAAAGGGACGCCCGGTGACCGAGAAGGCCGACCTCGCTTCTGTTGATGTCACAGCCGTGCTCGACCGAGCCGCAGCGGGCGGACGCATCACACCCGAGGAGGCGCTCGTCCTCTACCGCGACGCCCCCCTGCACGCCCTGGGCGCCGCCGCGGACGCCGTACGCCGCCGCAAGTACGCGGGCATCGAGCACATCGCCACGTACATCATCGAGCGGAACATCAACTACACGAACGTGTGCGTCACAGCGTGCAAGTTCTGCGCCTTCTACGCGGCCCCCAAGGACAAGGAGAAGGGCTGGACCCGGGACCTCGACGACATCCTGCGCCGCTGCGCGGAGACCGTCGAACTGGGCGGCACCCAGATCATGTTCCAGGGCGGCCACCACCCGGACTACGGCGTCGAGTACTACGAGAAGCACTTCAAGGCCATCAAGGACGCCTTCCCGCAGCTGGTGATCCACTCCCTGGGCGCGTCCGAGGTCGAGCACATGGCCCGGATCAGCGGGGTCTCCGTCGAGGAGGCCATCACCCGGATCCACGAGGCGGGCCTGGACTCCTTCGCGGGCGCCGGCGCCGAACTCCTCCCCGAGCGCCCCCGCAAGGCGATCGCGCCCCTCAAGGAGAGCGGCGAGCGCTGGCTGGAGATCATGGAGACCGCGCACAAGCTGG
>NZ_MUMF01000780.1:1199-1402 GCF_002155905.1 Streptomyces tricolor
CACCGGCAAGGAGGTCGGCCAGCTGTCCCTGCACTACGGCGCGGACGACCTCGGCTCGATCATGCTGGAGGAGAACGTGGTCTCCTCGGCCGGCGCCAGGCACCGCTCCAACCGCCTGGAGATCATCGACCTGATCCGCAAGGCCGGCCGGGTCCCGGCCCAGCGCGCCACGACGTACGAGCACCTCGTCGTCCACGACGACC
>NZ_MUMF01000781.1 GCF_002155905.1 Streptomyces tricolor
CCCGCACCGCCCTGGACACCGAGGCCGCGCTCGCCGCCTCGGGCGCCAACGCCGACATCACCGACTTCGGCTCCTTCGCCGTCCCGGAGCTGGACCGGCAGGCCACCGAGACCGAGCTGACCCGTCTTCAGGGCCCCTCGCGGACCAAGCCGTACATCGGACCGCGCCCGCGGATCGTCACCCGCCGGGGCTGGGGCGCGGACGAGTCCCTGCGCGAACGCGGGTTCGTCTACACGAAGAAGATCAAGGCGGCCTTCGTCCACCACACCGCCACGGGCAACACGTACACCTGCGCCCAGGCCCCTTCCGTCATCCGCAGTATCTACCGCTACCACGTCAAGAGCATGGGCTGGCGGGACATCGGCTACAACTTCCTCGTCGACAAATGCGGAACCCTCTACGAGGGCCGGGCCGGGGGCGTGGCCAAGGCCGTGCTGGGCGCGCACACCCTCGGGTTCAACACCAACAGCATGGGCGTCGCCGTGATCGGCACGTACGGCACGAGCAAGCCGCCGGGCGGCGCGGTGACGGCCGTCGCCCGGCTCACCGCGTGGAAGCTCGGGCTCTACGGGGTCGATCCGCGCGCGAAGACATATCTCACCTCGGGGGGTGGCAATCTCTACCCCAAGGGGAAGAACGTACGACTGAACGTGATCTCCGGCCATCGGGACGGGTTCGCCACCGAGTGCCCCGGCAAGCTGCTCTACGCCAAGCTCGGCACGGCCCGCTCCAGCGCGGCGAAGTACCAGGGGCGCTGAGGCCGGGGCGCGCGTGCGCCGCCGCCGGGGGACGGGCGGGACCGGCCGGGGGAAACCGCACGCCGATCTCGCGGGACACCGCGCGGCCTGCGAAGGCGTCGTCGCCCGGTCTGCATACACTGACCGGCCGAAACGAGTGTTCACTAGTAGTTCGGCCGGTCCCGGCAGGAAGCAGAGACGACAGGTGACAGAAGCGATCCTCCTGGTCGGCGGCAAGGGCACCCGGCTGCGACCGCTCACGGTGCACACGCCCAAGCCGATGGTCCCGGCCGCCGGGGTGCCGTTCCTCACCCACCAGCTGGCGCGGGCGCGGGCGGCGGGCGTCGAGCACATCATCCTCGCGACCAGCTACCTGGCCGAGGTCTTCGAGCCGTACTTCGGCGACGGCGCGGGGCTGGGACTGCACATCGAGTACGTGACCGAGGAGGAGCCCCTCGGCACGGGCGGCGCCATCCGCAACGTCGCCGACCGGCTGCACTCCGGCCCCGACGACCCCGTGCTGATCTTCAACGGCGACATCCTGACCGGCCTGGACATCAGGGCGCTGGTGGACACCCACGAGTCGACGGGCGCCGACGTCTCGCTGCATCTGACGAAGGTGACGGACCCGCGCGCGTACGGCCTGGTGCCCACCGACGAGACCGGGCGCGTCCTGGCCTTCCTGGAGAAGCCGCAGACGCCGGAGGAGATCGTCACCGACCAGATCAACGCGGGGGCGTACGTCTTCCGCCGTTCGCTGATCGACACGATCCCGGCCGGCCGCCCGGTCTCGGTGGAACGCGAGACCTTCCCCGGGCTGCTGGCCGCCGGCGCGCATCTGCAGGGCATGGTCGACTCCACCTACTGGCTGGACCTCGGCACGCCGGCCGCCTTCGTCCGCGGCTCGGCCGACCTGGTCCTCGGCCGCGCGCCGTCCCCGGCGGTGCCCGGCCGCTGCGGCGACCAGCTCGTGCTGCCGACGGCCACGGTGGCGCCGGACGCCAAGCTGACGGGCGGCACGGTGGTGGGGGAGGGCGCGTTCGTGGCGCAGGGCGCGCGGATCTTCGGGTCCACGATCCTGCCGGGTGCCGTCATCGAGCCCGGAGCGGTCATCACCGACTCCCTCATCGGCACCCGCGCCCGCGTCGGCGAACGCTCGGTGCTCACCGGTACGGTCATCGGCGACGGCGCGGTCGTCGGCGCCGACAACGAGCTGCTGACCGGCGCCCGCGTCTGGTGCGACGCCCACATCCCCTCGGGCGCACTGCGCTTCTCCTCGGACCAGTAGCCCGCTCTCGACGCCGCGTGTGCGCTGCGCGGCGCGTGCCGTATGCGGGGTCTGCCGTGGGGTGCGTCTGCTCTTCGCCGTGTGTCTGCTGTCGCGGTGCGTCTGCTGTTTGGGGCGCGTCTGCCATGCGCGGCCCGTGTGCCGTCCGCGGCCGGTCCTGGGGTGCCCGCGCGGTTCCCCGCGCCCCTGGGGAGCCGCGGTGCCGTCGGCTGTGCGCAGCGGCACCCTGCCGGCGCCGGTGAGCGGACCCCCGTCGCCCGGCCGCAGCACAGCGCTGCTCACAGCAGGCCGATGTCCACCTTGCGCATCTTCGGCGTACGCCGAGCCGGTACGTGCCCGCTCAGCAGGATCAACCGAGCCGCCCGATGCCGCTGCCCGGCATACGGCTCCAGCAGCCGCAGCATCTCCGCGTCGTCGGCATCCCGGTCCCCCGCCAGCGCCCGCCCCGCGATCCCCGGCAGATGAAGGTCCCCGACCGTCACCGCATCGGCCGCCCCATGAC
>NZ_MUMF01000782.1 GCF_002155905.1 Streptomyces tricolor
GCACCGCCCGCGCCCCCATCTCCATCGACGGCGCCCTGACCGCCACCGAGACCGCCCTGACCGCCCCCGGCCCCCGGCCCACCGCCGTCGTCTGCGACGACGACAAACTCGCCGCCGGCGCCTACAAGGCACTGCGCCGCCTCGGCCTGCGCATCCCCGACGACATCTCGGTCACCGGCCTCGACGACCTCGCCCTGGCCACCGCGATCGACCCCGAGCTGACCACCGTACGACTGGACGCCGAGCTGTTCGGAGAACGGGGCATGCAGGCCCTCCTCGCGGTCCTGGAGGGCCGCGAACCGGACGGCGGGGACATCCCCGTCCGACTCGTCGTCCGGGGCTCCACAGCGCCACCAGGCGCCCCCCGATAGACCGAGTGCCCCGGCCGCAACTCCCGGCCGGGGCACCCTCGACGTCACAGCGGACGGATCACTCCTCCGCGGAGCCCTCCTCCGAGGTCTCCGCCTCCGTGCCCGCACCCTCCGCCGCCAGCAGCCGGCCCAGCTGACGCCCGACGATCCGCTTGAACTTGCGCTTCTGCGGACGCGTACGGTCCAGCACCGCCACCTCCAGCCGCTCGGCGGGGATCTCCCGCTCGCTGCCGTTGGTGTCCCGGGACA
>NZ_MUMF01000783.1 GCF_002155905.1 Streptomyces tricolor
CCCGCCCGCAGCACCCCGAGCATCTCCCGCAGCTCGGTCAACGCCTGCCGCCCCATGTCCCCCACCAGGGCCGCGTTCCGCACCGCCTTCTCCGGGTCCTTCCGCGCCACCGCCTGCAAGGCGGCCGCGTGCACCACCATCAGACTCACCCGATGGGCGACCACGTCGTGCATCTCCCGGGCGATCCGCGTCCGCTCCTCGTTCCGCGCCCACTCGGCCCGCTCCTCGGCCCGCTCCGCGAGCAGCTGAAGCTCCCGCTCCAGGCTGTCCGCCCGCTCCCGCAGACTCTCCATCAAACGCCGCCGCGCCCCCACGTACAGCCCCAGCAGCACCGGCGGAGCCGTCAGCCCCAACGCCGTCGTCACCGCCGCGAACGGCACGAACCAGTCACCCAGCGTCAGATCCCCGCGCGCGATGTCCTGCCGGACCCGCACGAACGTCACCACCGCCGTCCCCAGCAGCGACATCCCCGCCAGCGCGCCGATGATCCGCCGCGGCAGCTCCGCCGCCGCCAGCGTGTACAGGCCGACCACGCCCATCAGGAAACCCATCTCGGCGGGCGTGACCGCGATCGACACCAGCACCACGGCGATCGGCCACTTCCGGCGCACCAACAGCACCGAACCCGTGATCAACCCGAACACGATCCCCACGGAGGCCGGGATCCCCGCCTCCCTGGCGAACGGGATCCCCTCCGCCGCGCACTCCACGGCGGACACCAGCGCGAGTGCCCCGTCGAGCACCGCACTGCGCCGCCTCGCCCACCACCAAGGGCCGGTCAGCGCCCTGGCGTGGTCTTCCCCCGTCGTGGTCATGCCTCCAGCCTACGGGCGACGGGTACGGCTTTTCCGGTGACTTTCGCCTACCACCACACACCACACTCCGTAACCGAACGCCCTCGAAACCCACCGGTTTCCCTCGAACTGGTGAACCCTCCTCGTTCACCCCCGGAACCCAACATTCCGTCCGGACGGTATGCGTATGGCACATTCACCCGGCAAGTACGCCGACTTCGAGGGACTGCGGGAGCAGGCGGTGGCCCTCCGCCGGGCCGGCTACAGCCTCCGGCAGATCCGCGACGAGCTGAAGATCTTCAACAACGACATCCTCAACCAACTGGTGAAGGGCGAGCCACCCCCGGAGTGGACGAAGCGCCCGAACGCAAAGGACGACCTCCGCGAGAGGGCACGGGAGCTACGACTCCAGGGCTGGACGTACGACCAGATCGAGGCGGAGCTGGGCTGCTCACGGAGTTCGGTGTCACTGTGGGTGCGCGATCTTCCGAAGCCGGAGCCGCGCTACACGCCCGAAGAACAGCGAGCGCTCATGCGGGAGGGGCTGGCAAGGCGCCGGGCGGCCGAGGGCGAGAAGCGCAAGGAGACGAAGCTGGCAGCCTCCAAGGACGTCGGGAACCTGACAGACCGCGAACTTTTCGTGGCCGGGGCAGCGCTCTACTGGGCCGAGGGGTCCAAGAGCAAGCCCTACGACCGCCGCGAGCGTGTCGTCTTCGTCAACAGCGACCCCGGGGTGATCCGGACATACCTCGCCTGGCTCGATCTACTGGAGGTGGACAGGGAGCGGCTGAGCTTCCGGTTGCTCATCCATGAGTCGGCGGACGTGGAGGCCGCTCACCGCTTCTGGGCAGCCGTGGCCGACATCGACACGTCGGTGTTCGCCAAGCCGACGCTGAAGAAGCACAACCCGAAAACCGTCCGCAAGAACACCGGAGACGACTACCGCGGCTGCCTGGTCATCGCCGTAGCCAGAAGCGCCCACTTGTACAACCGCATCGAGGGCTGGTGGGCCGGAATCGTCGCCCAAGCCGAGGCACGTCTCGGGTAAGGTCTGAAGCGCTGTTCCCCCGTGGTGTAACTGGCAGCACACTGGTTTTTGGTACCAGCAGGACAAGGTTCGAATCCTTGCGGGGGAGCTACAGCACACAAGACCTCGGTTCGGGCCCTGACTGCACCGTCAGGGCCCGCACTCATATCCCCCCC
>NZ_MUMF01000784.1 GCF_002155905.1 Streptomyces tricolor
GGCGGGCCGGGCTGCTCGATCGTGGAGTTGCTCTGCCACAGCTCCCGCCCGGTCCGCGGGTCGATCGCGCGGACGCCGCCGCTGGTGAGCGTGAGGTAGAGGGTGCCGCGGACGAGGCGGGCGCCGGACGCGTTCCGCGGGATGGACAGCCGTACGGTCGTCAGGACGTGCGAGGACGCGTCGATCAGGGTGAGGCCGGCCAGCTTCTCCATGACCGGGTCGGCGCCGAGGACGAGGCGTCCCCCGGTCTCCCCGAGCAGGGACAGCAGACCCTTGGCGGTGACCTGCCAGCGGGCCTTGCCGGTGGCGGGGTCGAGCTGGGTGACGACGGTGCGCTCGCGGTCGCCCTTGCTGTCGGTGTCGCGGCAGATCAGGTACGCCTGGCCGCCGGCGCCGGTCAGTCCGCAGTCGCTGTCGGCGCCGCCGGGCAGGTCGCGCTGCCAGCGGACCTTGCCGTGTGCCGCGTCCAGCAGGGCGTAGGAGTCGGACGCGTCGCCGTAGGTGGCGATGACCCCGGCCGGGGTGGCGACGGCGCCGCCGTACTCGGGGCCGATGCCGTCCACGGTGTCGGCGACGGGCGTCCGCCAGATCGTCCTGCCGGTGTCCGGGTCCAGGGCCTGCACGGTGTAGCGGGTGCGGCTCTGCGGCTCCTCGCCGGTCTTGAGGTCGCTGCTGTCGGCGCCGAAGGCGTACACGGCGCCGCGGCGGGTGCCGATGATCGTGCCGCCGCCGCTCGCGGAGGTCTCGGCGGGGGTGGGGTCCATCGGCCGGGTCCAGACGTTGCGGCCGTCGTCGAGGTCGAACCGGGCGGCCATGATGCCGTCGCCGGCGCACACCAGCGCCCGGTCCGCGAGGACGCAGCGGCTGAACGGTCCGCTCGGGCCCATGGCGTTCGGATGCCCGGCCGTGGGGTCGGCGGCCTGCCGGTGCCAGGTGTGCCAGCCGGCCGGCAGGTCGTGCGGGTCGTGCGGGTCGCTGCCGCCGGCCCGGGCGAGCACGGTGGTGGCGGCTACGGCGGCCAGTACGGCGGTGGCGGCGACGGCGGCCGGCCACCAGCGGCGCCGGCGCGGCCGTGCGGGCTCGGGGTCCTGCGGTACGGGTGGTTCGGGGCGCGGGTCGGGCAGCCGGCCCTCGCGGAGCAGGTGCAGCAGCTCGTCGGGGCCGGGGCGGGACTTGGGGTGCTTCTCCAGGCAGAGGCGGACGAAGGGGAGCAGGTCGGCGGGGACGCCGGTCAGCTCGGGGGTGCCCTCGACGACGCGGGTCGCGGTCTCCCAGGGGCTGGGGCTGTCGAAGGGGCCGCGCCGGGTGGCGGCGTACACGAGGACGGCGCCGAGGGAGAAGATGTCGGTGGCCGGGCCGACCTCCTGCGGGGAGGCGAACTGCTCGGGGGACATGAAGGGCGGGGTGCCCATCACGCGGCCGGTCTGGGTGAGGGCGTCCATGCCGGCGGCCTCGGCGGCGCGGGAGATGCCGAAGTCGATGACGCGGGGGCCGTCGTCGGCGAGCATGACGTTGGCCGGTTTCAGGTCCCGGTGGACGACCCCGGCGCGGTGGATGTCGCGCAGGGCCTCGGCGAGGCCGGCCGCGAGTCCGCGCAGCCGGTCCGGCGGGAGCGGGCCGTGCCGGCGGACGTGGGTGCCGAGGTCCTCGCCGGGGATGTAGAGGGTGGCCATCCAGGGGCGGGGCGCGTCGGCGTCCGCGTCCACCACGGGTGCCGTGAAGGCGCCGCTGACCTGGCGGGCGGCGGCCACCTCGCGGCGGAACCGGGTGCGGAACTCGTCGTCGTCGGCGTACTGGCCGTGGACGACCTTGACGGCGAGCCGGCGGCCGGAGGCGGAGCGGGCCAGGTAGACCACGCCCATGCCGCCGCTGCCGAGACGGTCCTCGATGCGGTAGCCGCCGACCTCCGCCGGGTCCGAGTCGCGCAGCGCCATTCCCGTACGTCCCCCCGTTGTTTCACTGTGCGGCCCGCTCAGGTCCGCCGGCTCCCCCGCCGGGTCAGAACCTGATCGAGTTGATGGACTCCGCTATCGAGTTCAGGAAGCGATTGATCGATGGTGCCATGCCGGTGGAGGCCAGGAAGAATCCGAAGAGGATCGCGACGATGGCGGGGCCGGCCTTGATGTTCCCCCCTCTGATCAGGACCACCAGGATGATCGCCAACAGCAGCACCACGGACAGTGAAATGGCCACAACAGATCACACCCTCGGTCGGTCCGCTCTCCCGGCCCGGAGGTACCCGCGCACCCCCCGCCGGAACCATCGTGCCACCAACCCGCCCGCGCCATGCGGTCCGTGACAGAACGTCGGCGGCGAGACCGCTGCGGGCGATCTTCCGCACAGCAATTCGAGCGGGCGCCGGCGTCCGACTCGCCGGGAAATTGCGCGACTTCGTTTCTGTGTCCACACATCATGTGCGCAGGTAATTCGAATTGATGACACAGAGACGACGTATGCCCCAATTAGTCAGGATGAATCGGGACATCGAGGGTGAACTGACGACCCGAGTGTGCGCACCATCACGTGGACACGGGCGGCAAGTTCGGTAATTGAGCGGGTACCCGGAGCCGATAACCAGGAATGACTGCGGGAGTTTTACGAAATCCCGCGGACGACGCTAGGGTGCCTGAGATGTTTGACGCCGCCTCGTCCCCCGGCCAGAACCGCAGGCCGCTCCCCCCGGCACAGCCGCCGGCGGACGGAGTGCCCGCTCCGCGTACCCCGATGAGCGCGCAGACGCAGCGCGGACGGCAGCCGGCGGCGGACAGACCCGGCGGCAGCGGCTCCCGACAGCGCGACGCGTTCTTCGACAACGCCAAGTATCTGGCCATCGTGCTCGTGGCGATGGGGCACGCGTGGGAGCCGCTGAAGGGCGACAGCCGCATCCTGGAGGGCGTGTACACCGTCGTGTACTCCTTCCACATGCCGGCGTTCATCCTCATCTCCGGCTTCTTCTCGCGCAGCTTCGACATGCGCCCGGACCGGCTGAAGCGGCTGGTCACCGGCGTCGCCGTGCCGTACGTCCTGTTCGAGGCGGCCTACCCGCTGTTCAAGAACGCCGTCACCGGCTCCCACGAGGAGATCAGCCTCCTCGATCCCTGGTATCTGACCTGGTTCCTGGTCGCGCTGTTCATCTGGCGGCTGACCACGCCCTTCTGGAAGCTGGTGCGCTGGCCGCTGCCGCTGGCCCTCGGCATCGCCATGCTGGCGACCGTCACCCCGAACATCGGTGACGACCTCGACCTGCAGCGGGTCCTGCAGTTCCTGCCGTACTTCGTGCTCGGCCTGTGCATGAAGCCCGAGCACTTCCATCTGGTGCGCCGCCGCTGGGTGCGGATCGCCTCGGTGCCGGTGTTCGCGGCGGCGCTGGCGGTCGGCTGGTGGGCGGTGCCGCGGATGAACACCGCGTGGTTCTACCACCGGGACTCGGCGCAGGAACTGGGCGCCCCGTGGTGGTGCGGCCCGGTGATGACGCTCGCCCTGATGGGCTGCTCGCTGGTGCTGACGGCCTGCTTCTTCGCCTGGGTGCCGCGCCGGCACCTGTGGTTCACGGCGCTCGGCGCGGGCACGCTCTACGGCTATCTGCTGCACGGCTTCCTGGTGAAGTTCGGCGACTACCGCGGCTGGTTCGAGCACCCCTGGCTGCACCGCCCGCTCGGCGAGATCGTGGTGACCGTGCTGGCCGCGGCGGCCGTCACGGCGCTGTGCACCCGGCCGGTGCAGCGCGTCTTCCGGTTCGCGATGGAGCCGAAGATGGAGTGGGCGTTCAAGCAGGACGCGGCCGAACAGGCCCGCGAGCGGCAGAAGCCGCGGGAGAAGGCGGTCGTCTAGGCGTCCGGCACCCGCCTGCCGTCCGTCCGGCACCCGCTTGTCGTCCGTCCGGCATCCGCTTGTCGTCCGTCCGGCATCCGCTTGTCGTCCGTCCGACGTCCGGCGTCGGCAGGCCCGTCGCCGTCACAGACCGAGGAGTGCGCGCATCCGGGCGTACTTCTCGGTCAGTCGTTCCCGGGTCGGTCCGTCGAGGACCGCGAGGCGCCGCGGGTCGGCGTTGTGCGCCAGGTCGGCCTCCTTCACCAGGGACGCGCCCGGTGTGGCGAGGATGCGCCGCGCGTACGCCTCCGGTTCCTCCCCGGGCCGCTTGGTCAGGGCGTCCACCAGGGCCTTCGTCCGCGGGGTCAGGGCGGCGGCGGCCAGCCACTCCCGGCTGAGCGCGTCGTCCTCGACCGCGTCGTGCAGCCAGGCCGCCGCGATCTGCTCCGGGTCGCCGCCGCGGGCGCGGACGCCTTCGGCGACGGCCGCGAGGTGCTCGGCGTACGGCCGTCCCGCCTTGTCGGTCTGCCCCTCATGGGCGGCACGTGCGACGGCCTCGACCTCGGCGAGCGTGAGTGGGGTCATGGCCCCAGTGTCTCCCGGCGCGGGGCGGCCCGGCGCCCGGCCCGTGTACGGTAATGAGCGAAGAGCCTGAGCATCCATTACCTGCTCTCGTACTCGCTCCGGGAGGGGCCGTGCCTTTCGCCACCACCGACGATGCCGTGCGCGCCTGGGTCCGCGGCTGGGCCGTGTCGCGCGGCGCGGCCGAACCGGTCGGCCGGGACTGGGGCTACACGGTCGAGGTGGGGCTGCCCCACGAGGTGGCCCGGCATGTGCTGCCCGACGCCGACGAGACGACCGTGCGCGAGATCGCCGGGAACACCGCCGCGCCGGCCGTCTGGCTGAAGACGTTCGTGCCGCCGCAGACCCTGGCGGCCTGGCTGCCGCCCGGCTGGGCCCTCGCGGGCGGGCCGGGGTTCCTGATGGCGGCCCGGCTGGACCCCGGCGGGGCCGCAGCGCCCGCGCTCGCCGACGGCTACCGGCTGACCCGGTGGACCCGGGGCGGGGTCACCCGGGCCGTGGTGCGCGCCGCCGACGGCGCCTTCGCGGCGCGCGCCCAGATCGCGGTCACCGGCCGGACCGCGGTGGTGGACCAGGTGGAGACGCATCCGGGCCACCGGCGGCGGGGCCTCGGGCGCGTGCTGTTGCACAGCCTCGCGGACACGGCCGCCCGCGAGGGCGCGACGGCGGCGGTCCTGGGCGCGACCCCGGACGGCCGGGCGTTGTACGAGAGCGCGGGCTGGCGGGTCCTGGCCCCGCTGACCGCCGCCACCCGCACGCCGCAAGACCCGCCGGCGTAGTCCTCAGCGGCCGTTCGCCGTCGCCTCGCGGCAGATCAGCAGGAGGGCCCGGTCGTCGTTGACGTCCTTCGCCACCGCCTCGATGAGGTGCCAGGCGGCGCCGTGGAAGCCGCCGGCGACATAGCGGTCCGCCTCGCCGGTGAGCCGGTCGATGCCCTCCACGATGTCCCGGTCGGAGGTCTCCACCAGACCGTCCGTGAACAGCATCAGCACGTCCCCGGGCCGCAGCGAGCCCTTCACGGAGTCGAACTGGGCACCGTCGTACACACCGAGCAGCGGGCCCTCGGCGGCCTTCTCCTCCCAGCGCCCGGTGCCCGCGCTCAGTTGCAGGCCCGGCGGATGGCCCGCGGAGTACAGCTCGTAGTCGCCGGAATCCAGGTCCAGGACGAGGTGGATGGAGGTGGCGAAGCCCTCGTCCCAGTCCTGGCGGAGCAGGTAGCCGTTGGCCGCCGGGAGGAAGGCGTGCGGGGGCAGCGAGCCGAGGAGGCCGCCGAAGGCGCCGGACAGCAGCAGGGCGCGCGACCCCGCGTCCATGCCCTTGCCGGACACGTCCGTCAGCACGACCTCCAGCGTCCGGCCGCCGTTGGTGCGGGCCGCGACGACGAAGTCACCGGAGAACGACTGGCCGCCGGCCGGCCGCAGCGCCATCTCGTGGTGCCAGCCCCGCGGCAGCTTCGGCAGCTTGCTCTGCACCCGGATCCGCTCGCGCAGGTCGAACAGCATGGTGCCGCCGCGCCGCCAGGGCACCCCGACCCGGCTGCGGAACTGCGCGGTCAGCAGTCCGAAGAAGCCGCACGCGGCGACCACCAGGACGATGCCCGGGGTGACCCGCGAGGGCCCCTCGGTGTAGGGGCCGAGCTTCACCGACTCCACGATCAGCGCGGTGGCCGCCGCCGCGTACAGACCGAGCAGGCTCGCCGGGCGCAGCAGCAGGCCGCCGGCGACGATCGGCAGCACCAGGGTGGCCGGGGAGCACCACACCGAGTCGAGGAGGGTCATGGCCGCGAGGACCGGGACCGTCAGCAGCAGTCCGGCGAAGGCGATCCAGTCGGAGCCGTCCCCGCGGAAGTAGTCGACGGCGCTTTTGCGCAGGCCGACGCGGACCCGGTGCCACTGCATCTTGCACCGGGCCGTGAACGTCTCGGCCTTCGCGCGCCGCTGTCGTCCTGCTGCCATTAGTTCGGGACCCTATCCAGCGGACCGGCTGCTTGGCACGGGAGGTCCCACTTGTCCCCCGTGCGAGATTCCGCTTCGCCGTCGGGCCGGGGGAGAAATTCAGTGGCTCGTCCCCCTTCGCCCTGATAGTCATGGCTCATGGGGACTGACCACGGGACCGAGTTGAAGACGTTGCGCCCGGAGGAGTTCGACCGGTGGTGGGACCACCTGATCCGTGCGTTCGGCGGCGGGACGACCTCCACCGAAGAACGTGAACTGGACAGATCGCTCACCGAGTTCGACCGCTCGCTGGCCGTCTGGGACGGGGACACGCTCGTCGGCACGTCCGGGGCCTTCAGCTTCCGGATGACCGTGCCGGGCGGGGCGGTGGTGCCCACCGCCGGCGTGACGATGGTCAGCGTGGCCGCGACGCACCGGCGGCGCGGGGTGCTGACGTCGATGATGCGGCGGCTGCTGGAGGACGCGCGCGCCAAGGGGGAGCCGCTGGCCGCGCTGTTCGCCTCGGAGCCCGCCATCTACGGCCGGTTCGGGTACGGCGCTGCGACCCTCCAGCTCGACGCGGAGATCGACACCGGCCGGGTGACGCTGGCGCTGCCCGCGGGCACCGACGAGGTGCGGGTGCGGTACGCGCCGCCGGCCGACGTCCTGGCGGAGTGCGAGGCGGTGTACGCGGCCCTGGTGCCCCGCCGCCCGGGCATGCTGGCGCGGCAGCCCGGCTGGGAGCGGGCCGCGCTGGTCGACCCGGAGAGCGAGCGCGAGGGGGCGTCGGCCCTGCAGTGCGTGGTCGCCGAACGGGACGGCGGGGTCACGGGGTACGCGCGCTTCCGCACCAAGATGGGCTGGGGGCCGAGCGGTCACGACGGCACGGTGACCGTGGAGGACCTGGCCGCGCTCGATCCGGCGACCGAGGCCGCGCTGTGGCGTTTCCTGTTCGGCATCGACCTGATGACGACGCTGAAGGTGCGGGGGCGGCCGGTCGACGACGCCTGGCAGCACCTGGTCTCCGACATCCGCCGCTGTCTGCCGCAGCTGCGGGACGCCGGGTACGTGCGGCTCGTGGACGTGGGTGCGGCCCTGTCGGCCCGTACGTATCTGACGCCCGTCGACGTCGTGTTCGAGGTCGAGGACACCTTCTGCCCCTGGAACGCGGGACGTTGGCGGCTGACGGGCGACGCGAAGGGCGCGTCCTGCGAGCGTACGGCGGACGCGGCGGACCTCGCCCTGACCGTGCGGGAGTTGGGCGCGGCCTACCTCGGCGGGGTGAGCCTGCTGTCGCTGGCGGCGGCCGGGCGGGTGCGGGAGCTGCGGCCGG
>NZ_MUMF01000785.1 GCF_002155905.1 Streptomyces tricolor
CTGGATCCGGCGGTCCGACGGCGCCCGGGCCCCTGTCGTCGGACCGCCGGATCCAGGACCCGTACGGCTTCCGCGCGTTCCCGCAGGTGCACGGCGCCGCCCTGGACGCCTCGGCCGCGCTGCGCCGGATCGTGGAGGTGGAGATCAACTGCCCCACCGAGAACCCCGTCCTGACCTCCGACGGCCGGCTCCACCACCACGGCGGCTTCTTCGCCGCCCCGCTCGCCCTGGCCCTGGACGGCCTGAACCTGGCCCTGCTGAAGACCGCGCAGCTCTCCGCCGCGCGCCTGTCCGCGCTGAGCCGCCCCGACCTCACCGGGCTGCCCGCCTTCCTCGCCACCGGCCCGGCCGGCAGCTCCGGCACGATGATCCTGGAGTACACCGCCAACTCGGCGCTCGCCGAGCTGCGTTCGAGTGCCGCGGCACCGGCCTCGGCCGGACACGCCGTACTCTCCCACGGGCTGGAGGAGGCCGCAGGCTTCGCCGGACAGGCGGCCCGCCAGACGGCACGCGCCGGCACCGCCTACGCCACCGTCCTCGCCTGCGAACTCGTCGTCGCCGTCCGGGCTTTGCGCCTCCACCGCGCACCACCGGCCGGCCCGGTCTTCTCCCTCGCCGCCTCCGCGCTCCCCGCCGACCCGGAGGACCGCCCGCTGACGGGAGACATCGCGACGGCGACCGAACTGCTGCCCCGCCTCGCGGAGTTGTGACCGATCCGCCGGACCGGCACGGACCTCGGCGCGGACCGGCCGCCCGGTCGGTGCGGCGGCGGTGCGGATGCCGCCGGAAAATCAGGTGACGCGCGGTGCCCGGTCGTCGACAATCCACGCGTGGCCACCATGAGCGTCGACGGGACCGATCGCGGTCCGACTCCCCGGTTCTCCCTGGCCGCGTCGGCCGGGCACGCCTTCGGCGCGATCCCGCCGCCGGCGCTGGTGCTGCTCGGCATCGTCAGCGTTCAGATCGGCTCGGCGTTGGCCAAGTACCTGTTCGGCGCGGTGGGCAGCTTCGGGACCGTCGCGTTGCGCCTGCTCTTCGCGGCGGCGGTGCTGATGCTCATGTGGCGGCCGTCGCTGCGCATGGACCGCCGCACGTGGACCGTCGTGCTCGGCTACGGCGTGACGCTCGGCCTGATGAACCTGTGCTTCTACCTGTCGCTGGCCCGGATCCCGCTGGGGATCGCGGTGACCGTCGAGTTCCTCGGGCCGCTGGTGGTGGCCCTGGCCGGGTCGAGGCGATGGCTGGACGTCCTCTGGGCCGTGCTCGCGGCAGGCGGTGTGGTCCTGCTGATGGAGGGAAGCGGCGACCTCGACCTCCTCGGCCTGCTGTTCGCCCTCGCCGCGGGCACCTGCTGGGGCCTGTACATCCTGGTCGGCGCGGCACTGGGCCGCCACACCACCGAAGGCAACGGTCTGGCCCTGGGCATGGCCGTGGCGGCACTGGTGGCCGTGCCGTTCGGCGTGGCCGAGAGCGGAACGGCGCTGATGCAGCCGTGGGTCCTGGTCGCCGGGCTCGGCGTGGCGCTGATGTCGTCGGTGATCCCGTACTCGCTGGACCTGGAAGCGCTCCGCAGGATGCCACCGCGCGTGTTCGGCATCCTGATGAGCCTCGAACCGGCGATGGCGGCCCTCATCGGCCTCATCGTGCTCCAGGAGTCGCTGCACTGGTCGCAGTGGATCGCGGTGCTGTGCGTGGTGGCCGCCTCGGCGGGCGCCGCCCGCGGCACCTCCCCGGAAGCCTGACCGCCGACGGCGGAAGCCGCCCCGTACGGCGGCTCGCCCCACCCGGCCGTCCGGGTGCGGGGCGTGGACGAGGGCACCGTCGGGATCGTCGCGCATGCCCCCGTCCTCGCGCTCGCCGGGATGCTCAGAGGTCGAACTCGTGCGGCGGCAGGTCCAGCGTGTAGCACGCCTCGCGCACCACGGCCCGCTCGTCCTTGTCGAAGTCGCCGTCCGCGCCGCCGATGACGATGCCGATCTGCACGACGGCCCGTGCCTCGGCCGGCTTCTTCTTCGCCTTGGCGATCTCCTGCAGCACGCTGACCTTGCCGAAGGCGAAGTCCGTCGTCAGCTTGTCCAGGTTCTCCTCGAAACGGCGGCGGAGGTCGTCCGCCGGGAAGTTCTGCAACACCTCGTTCGTGGCGATGAGCTGGGCCACCCGCTGCCGCTCCGAGGGATCCACCGTGCCGTCGGCGGCGGCCACGAGCGCGCACATCGCCATGCTCGCGTCCCGGAACGCGCCGCTCTTCAGGTCGTTCTTCTTCGCCAGCAACTGGGTCTGCATCTGCGACGCCGACTCCTTGATGCGGTCCCACAGGGCCATGTCCACTCCTCGTCACGGCCGCCTGATGCTCCGACGGCACCCGGGCGGCGATTTCTACAGCCGTGTAAAAGATAGCTTCTACAGTGATGTAGAAACGAACGGGGTGGCCGGGGAGTTCCGTGGGCCGCGACCGGGCCGTCGCGAGGCTCCGCCGGCCGCCCCGTCAGCCCTCGTCCCCTTCGCCCTCCTCTCCCTCGAAGAAGCCCCCGATCGCGTCGACGACTTCCGCGGCCACCACGCCGCCCGCCGTGCCCGCGTCGAGGCCCGCCGTGCCCGCG
>NZ_MUMF01000078.1:0-498 GCF_002155905.1 Streptomyces tricolor
ACCCCGCCCCCGCCCACCTCGGAGCCGCCGTCGGCCGAACCCTCGTCGTCGGCCCACGAGGAGCCGCAGCCGCAGCTCGCCCAGCGCGAGCCGGCACCCCGGGCGGGGGTCCCGGTCTAGGGCGTGACCAGCGTCTCTCCGGGCCGGTTTGCCTGCAGGGGTGAGGGGTGCGTATGGTGGTAGATCGTTTGATCCCATTTGCCCGGCGCCACCGCAGAGCGCGCCGTGTGGCGCGTACTCTCCTTTGCCGTGGCGGACCGCATTGAGGCGGTCGTGAGCGAATCACGGAGTTGACGGGCGCGTGCCGAAGAGACTCCGGAAGGTTTCGCATTCGCATGTCCGTGTCCAGTACTGACCAGATCGTCGTGTCCGAGAACGCGATCGACAACGAGATCGTCGATGAACTCGTCGACGTGACGACCGAGGTCACCGAGGCCCCCGAGGCCGCTGACACCACCCCCCAGACCACCTTTGCCGACCTCGGCCTCCCCGAGGGCG
>NZ_MUMF01000078.1:539-3975 GCF_002155905.1 Streptomyces tricolor
CATCCCGGACGCCCTGGCCGGCAAGGACATCCTCGGCCGTGGCCGCACCGGCTCCGGCAAGACCCTCTCCTTCGGTCTGCCGACCCTGGCCCAGCTGGCCGGCGGCCGTACCGAGAAGAAGCGGCCCCGCGCCGTCATCCTCACCCCCACCCGCGAGCTGGCCATGCAGGTCGCCGACGCCCTCCAGCCGTACGGCGACGTCGTCGGCCTGAAGATGAAGGTCGTCTGTGGCGGTACCTCCATGGGCAACCAGATCTACGCCCTGGAGCGCGGCGTCGACATCCTCGTCGCCACCCCGGGCCGGCTGCGCGACATCATCAACCGCGGCGCCTGCTCCCTGGAGGACGTGCAGATCGCCGTCCTGGACGAGGCCGACCAGATGTCCGACCTGGGCTTCCTGCCCGAGGTCACCGAGCTGCTCGACCAGGTCCCGGCCGGCGGCCAGCGCATGCTCTTCTCCGCGACCATGGAGAACGAGATCCAGACCCTGGTCGACCGCTACCTGAACAACCCCGTCTCCCACGAGGTGGACGCGGCCCAGGGCGCGGTGACGACCATGTCGCACCACATCCTCATCGTGAAGCCCAAGGACAAGGCGCCGGTCACCGCCGCGATCGCCTCCCGCAAGGGCCGCACGATCATCTTCGTCCGCACCCAGCTGGGCGCCGACCGCGTCGCCGAGCAGCTGCGCGAGGCCGGCGTGAAGGCCGACGCGCTGCACGGCGGCATGACCCAGGGCGCCCGTACCCGCACCCTGGCCGACTTCAAGGACGGCTACGTCAACGTCCTGGTCGCCACGGACGTCGCCGCCCGCGGCATCCACGTCGACGGCATCGACCTGGTGCTGAACGTGGACCCGGCCGGCGACCACAAGGACTACCTGCACCGCGCCGGCCGCACCGCCCGCGCGGGCCGCACCGGCACGGTCGTCTCGCTGTCCCTGCCGCACCAGCGGCGCCAGATCTTCCGCCTCATGGAGGACGCCGGCGTCGACGCGGCCCGCCACATCATCCAGGGCGGCGCCGCCTTCGACCCGGAGGTCGCCGAGATCACCGGCGCCCGCTCCATGACCGAGGTCCAGGCCGAGTCCGCCGCCAACGCCGCGCAGCAGGCCGAGCGCGAGGTCGCCCAGCTCACCAAGCAGCTGGAGCGCGCCCAGCGCCGCGCGACCGAGCTGCGCGAGGAGGCCGACCGGCTGGTCGCCCGGGTCGCCCGCGAGCGCGGCGACGACCCCGAGGCGGCGGTGGCCGAGGCCCAGGCGACGGCGGCGGAGCAGCTCTCCGTGGCCGAGGAGCCGGCGGAGCGCGAGGCCGAGCGCGAGGAGCGTCCGGCGGCCTCGGCGCCGTACGAGCGCCGGGAGCGGCGCGGCTTCGACCGGGACCGCGAGCGGGGCTTCGAGCGCCGTGACGACCGTCGCGATGACCGGGGCGGCCGTGGCTTCGAGCGCCGTGACGACCGGGGCGAGCGCCGTCCGTTCGACCGCGACCGTGGTTTCGACCGCCGTGACGACCGTCGCGACGACCGCGGTGGCCGTGGCTTCGAGCGCCGGGACGACCGGGGTGGCCGTGGCTTCGAGCGCCGTGACGACCGGGGCGAGCGCCGTCCGTTCGACCGCGACCGGGACCGCGGTGGCCGTTCCTTCGACCGCCGTGACGACCGGGGCGGCTTCCGCCGGGACGAGCGCGGCGGGCACCGGGGCAGCGACCGTCCGTTCAACCGCGACCGCCGCGACGACCGCCCGGGCTTCCGCTCCGGTGGCCACGAGCGCCCCTACGGCCGTCGTGACGACCACCGCGGCACCGGCTCCTTCGGCCGCCGCGAGGACAAGCCGCGCTGGAAGCGCAACGGCTGACGCGGACAGCGGCGGGCGCAGGCGCCGGCTGATCTGACGTAGGGCAAGGGCCCGTACGACACCGTTCGTACGGGCCCTTGCGCATGCCCGGAGCGGTCCCGTTTCCGGCCATCGCGTGACGCATATCACACCCTCGCTGAGGGAATTGCTGGGGGCATGACAGATGACGCGCGCGCCGGCGGCCCGTCGGACGAGGAACGGCTGGCCCAGCTCGGCTACACCCAGGTCCTCGCCCGCCGTATGTCGGCGTTCTCGAACTACGCCGTCTCCTTCACGATCATCTCGGTGCTGTCCGGCTGCCTGACCCTCTACCTCTTCGGCATGACCACGGGCGGCCCCGCGGTGATCACCTGGGGCTGGGTCGCGGTCGGCCTGATGACCCTGTTCGTGGGCCTGTCGATGGCCGAGATCTGCTCGGCGTACCCGACCTCGGCCGGGCTGTACTTCTGGGCCCACCGGCTGGCACCCGCGCGTTCGGCGGCGGCCTGGGCGTGGTTCACGGGCTGGTTCAACGTGCTGGGCCAGGTGGCGGTGACCGCGGGCATCGACTTCGGCGCGGCCTCCTTCCTGGGCGCCTACCTGAACCTCCGGTTCGGCTTCGAGGTGACCCCGGGCCGCACGGTGGCGCTGTTCGCGGCGATCCTCGTCCTGCACGGCCTGCTGAACACCTTCGGCGTGCGCATCGTCGGCTTCCTGAACAGCGTGAGCGTGTGGTGGCACGTGCTCGGCGTGGCACTGATCGTCGGCGCGCTGGCGCTGGTGCCCGACCACCACCGGTCGGCGTCCTTCGTCTTCACGCACTTCGTCAACGAGACGGGCTGGGGCAGCGGCCCGTACGTGGTGCTGCTGGGACTGCTGATGGCCCAGTACACCTTCACCGGGTACGACGCCTCGGCCCACATGACCGAGGAGACCCGCGACGCGGCCACGGCGGGCCCGAAGGGCATCGTCCGCTCCATCTGGACCTCCTGGATCGCCGGCTTCGTCCTGCTGCTCGGCTTCACCTTCGCCATCCAGTCGTACGACAAGGCGCTCGCGTCACCCACCGGCGCCCCGCCCGCCCAGATCCTCCTGGACGCGCTCGGCGCCACGGCCGGCCCACTGCTCCTTCTGGTGGTGATCGGCGCCCAGCTGTTCTGCGGCATGGCGTCCGTGACCGCCAACAGCCGCATGATCTACGCCTTTTCGCGAGACGGCGCGCTGCCCTTCTCCCGCGTCTGGCGCACGGTCAGCCCGCGCACCCGGACCCCGGTGGCGGCGGTCTGGCTGGCCGCGCTCGGCGCGCTGGCCCTGGGACTGCCGTACCTGATCAACACGACGGCCTACGCGGCGGTGACGTCGATCGCGGTCATCGGCCTGTACATCGCGTACGTCATCCCGACCTTCCTGCGCGTCCGCAAGGGCGCCGCCTTCGACCCCGGCCCCTGGCACCTGGGCCGCTGGTCGCGCCTCGTCGGAGTGGTCGCGGTGACCTGGGTGGCGCTGATCACGATCCTCTTCATGCTCCCCCAGGTCTCCCCGGTCACCTGGAAGACCTTCAACTACGCCCCGGTGGCCGTCCTGGTCGTCCTCGGCTTCGCCGCC
>NZ_MUMF01000786.1 GCF_002155905.1 Streptomyces tricolor
GTCTTCGTGGCCGTCGACGGACCCCTCACCGCCCGGGCCGGTTCTGCCGGTGGCGGAAAAGTCGAGGCTCTGCGGTTGAACGGCGGCCGTGCGGAAATTCGTATGGAGAGTGTACGGAGCGTACTCGCAGTGCTCCTGGAGCAGCTTGCGGGCGAACAGACTGGGAATGAGCGGGCACAGGATACGGAACGGAACGGGGGGTTTTGATGTTTGCAGCCCTGAGTGAACACGACATCGCTCCCCGCACGGCCGCGGCGCGAGGCGGTACGGTGGGGCGAGAAGGATGCGGCTACGCGGTCCGAGGAGGGAGCCACCGATGATTCTGCTCCGTCGCCTGCTGGGTGACGTGCTGCGTCGGCAGCGCCAACGCCAGGGCCGTACTCTGCGCGAAGTCTCCTCGTCCGCCCGAGTCTCACTCGGCTATCTCTCCGAGGTGGAGCGGGGGCAGAAGGAGGCTTCCTCCGAGCTGCTCGCCGCCATCTGCGACGCGCTGGACGTACGGATGTCGGAACTCATGCGGGAAGTGAGCGACGAGCTGGCGCTCGCCGAACTGGCCCAGTCCGCCAGGGCCACCGAGCCCGTGCCCACGCCGGTCCGTCCGATGCTGGGTTCCGTGTCGGTGACCGGTGTGCCACCGGAACGGGTGACCATCAAGGCGCCCGCGGAGGCGGTGGACGTGGTCGCCGCGTGAGGTCCGCCCGCGCGGCCTGACGCCTCGGTACGACTGAAGCGTCCCGGTGAGGGTGAAACCGCCCGCCACGGGTGGAGCGACCCGATACGGGTGAAGCCCCGGTCGGCTTCTCCAGGGAAGACCCTGGGAAGTCCGGACGGGGCTTCTTCTGTGCCCGACGATCCTGCGCGCTCTTCGCCCACCGGGCTCCGCGTCCGGCATGCGCCCATTTGCC
>NZ_MUMF01000787.1 GCF_002155905.1 Streptomyces tricolor
GGCCGCCGCGCTGCTCACCGACTCCGGGCCCGATGTCTTCGAGGTGAACGGGCCCACCCTCGACCAGATCCAGGGCGGACAGGTCCTCGATCTGACCGAGCTGGTGGCGGGGGTCGAGGACGACTTCCATCCGGCCGTGCTCGGGACCAAGACCTACCGGGGGAGGATCTACGGCATTCCGCAAGTCGTCGACATGCAGATGCTCTACTACCGCAAGAGCCTGCTGGACGACGCCGGGGTCGAGCCGCCGACCACCCTGGACGCCCTGGTCGAAGCCGCCCGCACGCTCACCACGCGGGGGGTGAAGGGGCTGTTCCTCGGCAACGACGGAGGGGCGGGGGTGCTCGGCGGAACCCCCTTGTACGCGGCCGGACTCCGGCTCGTCACCGACGACGGCAAGGTCGGATTCGACGATCCGGCAGCCGCCCGCACGCTCGGCAAGCTGCATCGGCTCCACGCCGACAAGTCCCTCCTCCTCGGCGCGCCCGGCGACTGGTCCGACCCGTCCGCCTTCCTCCAGGGGCTGACCGCGATGCAGTGGTCCGGGCTGTGGGCGCTGCCGCAGATCGAGAAGGAGCTGGGGGACGACTTCGGGGTGCTGCCCTTCCCCCGGGACGGCGGCGGCCGGCCCTCCGTGCCCGTCGGGGCGTACGGCGCCGCCGTCAGCGCGCGCAGCCGGCACAAGGAGTCGGCCAAGGAGTACGTGAAGTGGCTGTGGGTGGAACGCACCGACCACCAGCAGGACTTCGCGCTCTCCTACGGGTTCCACATCCCCGCCCGGATCTCCCTCGCCCGCAAGGCCACCCGGCTGCGCACCGGCCCGGCCGCCGAGGCCGTCCGGTTCGCCACCGACCACGGGTACTCCCAGCCGCTGCTGTGGACCCCGGCCTGCCAGACCGCCTACCAGGACGCGCTCAGCCGGATCATCAAGGACGGGGCCGGTCCGGAGGGAGAACTACGGGCCGTCGTACGGAAGGTGTCGGCGGAGCTGGACCGGGTGAAGAAGTCGTCGTGAGGCGGCGCAGGACGCTCTGGTTCTGGGTGTTCGTCGGGCCCTTCGCGCTCGGGCTCGCGGTGTTCACCTACGTACCGCTGCTGTGGAGCGTGGCGCTCAGCTTCTTCGACGCGCACAACACCGTCACGCCCACGCGCTTCGCGGGGTTCGACAACTACGTGTCCATGCTGCGCGACCGCGCGTTCCGCGACAGCCTGCGGACCTTTCTCCTCTTCACCGCGTTCATCGTCCCCGTCACCTACCTGTTCTCCCTCTCCCTCGCCCTGATGGTCAACCGGCTGAGGCGGGCGCGGGCCTTCTTCCGGTCCGTGTTCTTCCTGCCGGCCGCGTGCAGCTATGTGGTGGCCGCGCTGATCTGGAAGATGTCCCTCTTCAACGGGGTGCGGTTCGGGCTCGCCAACACCGTGCTGGGGTGGTTCGGGGCCGACCCCGTCGCCTGGCTGTCCACCACCGACCCGCCCTGGTACTGGCTGGTCATCGTGACCGTACGGCTGTGGCTGCAGGCCGGGTTCTACATGATCCTCTTCCTCGCCGGGCTGCAGCGGATCGACCCGGCGCTGTACGAGGCGGCGGCCGTGGACGGGGCCCGGCCGGGCTGGACGGTGCTGCGGCACATCACCCTGCCCCAGCTGCGGGCCACCTCGGTCGCGGTGCTGCTGCTGCTCGTCGTCAACGCCTTCCAGGCCTTCGACGAGTTCTACAACCTGCTGTCGGACGCCCGGGGTTATCCGCCGTACGCCCGGCCGCCGCTGGTCTACCTCTACTACACCGCCCTCGGGCAGGGGCAGAACCTGGGGCTGGGCAGCGCCGGCGCGGTGATCCTGGCGCTGGTCATCGCCGTCGTCACGGTGGGGCAGGCGCGCTGGCTGAGGCTGGGAAGGACGGACGGCGATGGATGACGCCCTGGTGCGGGCCGGGCGGGCGCTGCGGCTGGTGCTGCTGACCGCGCTCGCCCTGCTCTTCCTGATCCCCTTCTATCTGCTCGTGCGCAACGGGCTGGCCGACGACCGGGACATCACCTCGCCCGAGTGGACCTTCTTCCCGAGGGAGGTGCGGTGGGGGAACGTCGGCGAGCTGTTCGCCGACGGGTCCGTGCCCTTCGCGCGGTCCCTGCTCAACTCCGCGCTGATCGCCGTCGCCACCACGCTCGGCACCCTGCTCCTCGCCTCCCTCGCCGGGTACGGCCTCGCCCGCATCCCCTACCGGCACGCGAACAAGGTCTTCTACGGCATCCTGGGCACCCTGCTGGTCCCGGCGGCCGTCACCTTCGTACCGAGCTTCGTGCTGGTGTCGTCGCTGGGCTGGATCTCCACGCTGCGCGGGCTGATCGTGCCGACCCTGTTCTCCGCGTTCGCCTGCTTCGTCTTCCGGCAGTACTTCCTCGGCTTCCCGCGGGAGCTGGAGGACGCGGCGCAGGTGGACGGGCTCGGGTACTGGCGGACGTACTGGCTGGTCGTCGTGCCCAACGCCCGTCCGGTGTTCGCGGCGGTCGGGACCATCGTGTTCCTCGGCGCGTGGAACTCCTTCCTGTGGCCGCTGGTGATCGGGCAGGACCAGAGCGCCTGGACGGTGCAGGTGGCCCTGTCCTCGTTCACCACCGCCCAGGTCGTGCGGCTGCACGAGCTGTTCGTCGCGGCGGCCGTGTCGATCCTGCCCCTGCTGCTGGTGTTCCTGTGCTTCCAGCGGTGGATCGTGGCGGGGGTGGAGCGGTCCGGGATCGACTGAGCGCGCCGCGCGGGGTCACGCCGTGGCGCCGCTGTCCACGACCAGGTCGGTGCCGACGACCGAGGCCGCGTCGTCCGAGGCCAGGTACAGGACGGCGGCGGCCACCTCCCGGGTGGTGGCGATCCGGCCCAGCGGGAGCGTGGCCCGTGCGCGCTCGGCCCGCTCCTGCTCCGTCTCCCCCGGGCCCAGGGACATGGAGGTCTCGGTGGCGCCGGGGCTGACCACGTTGATCCGCACGCCGTCCCGGATGTGGTCCAGGGCGGCGCCCCGGCTCAGCGCGGTCACGGCGGCCTTGCTCGCGGAGTAGGCGGCGGCGCCGGGGGAGGAGGTGTGCCGGCCGAACGTGGAGGAGATGTTCACGATCGCGCCGCCGGCCGGCTGCGTGCGCATCTGCCGGACCTGGGCCCGGAGGGCCAGGTACACGCCGGTGACGTTGATCGCGAGCTGCTCGTGCCAGTCCTCCTCGGGGAGGTCGGCGAGCGGCCGGCCGCCGCGGAAGACGCCCGCGTTGTTCACCGCCACGTCCAGCGAGCCGAAGTGCTCCACGGCGGCCCGCACCAGCGCCTCGGCGCCGGCCGCGCCGGAGACGTCGGCCGGCACCGCGAGGGCCTTGCCGCCCTGCTCCTCGATCAGCCGGACGGTCTCCGCCAGGGGCTCCGGCCGGCGTCCGGCGACGACGACCTTGGCGTCCTCGGCGGCGAGCGCGAGGGCGACGGCCCGGCCGATCCCGGAGCCGGCGCCGGTGACGAGGGCGGTGCGGCCGGAGAAGCGCTGCGTCATGGTGATCTTCCTCTTTCTTGACCGATCGGTTCAGTATGAGATGCGCAAAAAACGCCCTCCGCGGGGAGGGCGGTGGGGTCAGTCGAGCAGCGTCAGGGCCTGTTCCGCGGCGTCCCGGATCCGGGCCGGGTCCGTCGACGCCTTGCCGACGACCCGCAGCCCCTGGAGCAGCACCAGCAGGGTGCGGGCCAGGGCGAGGGGGTCGCGGCCGGGCGGCAGTTCACCCTGGCCGCGGGCGCGGACCAGCGCCGAGTGCAGCAGGGTCTCCAGGTGGTCCCAGTTGCGCTCCACGCGCCGGGCCGCGGCCGGGTCGTGCGGGGCCAGTTCGGCCGCCGTGTTGGTGATCATGCAGCCCTGGAGCCGCGACTGCTCGTCGGTCGCCTCCCGGGCGTAGCGCCGGACGAGGGACCGCACGGCCGGCAGCGCGGGCCCCGGCTGGGACAGCTCGTGCACGATCGGCGCGAGACCCGACTGCTCGTACCGGTCCAGCGCCCGCAGGTACAGCTCGTGCTTGCTGCCGAAGGTGGCGTACAGGCTCGCCTTGCCGATGCCCAGGTGTGCCACCAGGTCGGCCATCGACGTCGCCTCGTAGCCGCGCTGCCAGAACAGCTCCAGGGCTGACTGCAGCGCGGCGTCCGGGTCGAATTCCTTGGTCCTGGCCACGCGTCGCAGCCTAGGTTTTTCTGGAACGATCAGTCAAGTATGTTCAGGTGGTCCGCACGTCGTACGCCGTCACCCGCACCGACTCGTCGTCCAGGCACTGCCCGCTCGCCAGGTCGAAGCGCTGCTTCAGCAGCGGGGACGCCACGAACGGGCGGCCCCGGTGGGTGCCGGTCAGGCCGCGGGACAGGACGGCGGCGCCGGTGAACGGGTCCCGGTTGTCGATGGCGTACAGCCGGTCCGCGCGGTCCCGGAACACGGCCACCTGGCGGCCGTCCGGCAGCAGGGCGGCCACCCCGCGGCCCGGCACCAGCACGCTCAGGTCGCAGACCGTGAACCAGCCGTCCGCCAGCTGGAGCTGGACCTTCAGGTCGGTCGTCTCAACTGCCAGGGTCATCGCTGGGCGCTTCCTTCCAGGACGTCGTCGGCGGGCCGCAGACCGATGTTCAGCAGCGGCAGGTCGGGCTTGATCTGGTCGCGCTCGGGAACGAAGGAGACGACCGGGTCCGGAGTGTCCGGCGCGTTCACGAAGGACACGAACCGGGCCAGCTTCTCGGGGTCGTTGACGGTCTCCGCCCACTCGTCGCGGTAGTGCGCGACGTGCTCCCGCATGAGCCTCTCCAGCTCGTCGCAGATGCCGAGCGAGTCGTGCACCACCACGTCCCGTACGTGCTCCAGGCCCCCCGGGATGCGCTCCAGCCAGGTGCTGGTGCGCTCCAGACGGTCGGCGGTACGGATGTAGAACATCAGGAACCGGTCGATCAGCCGGACCAGTTCGGCGTCCGACAGGTCCTGCGCCAGCAGATCGGCGTGGCGCGGGGTGGCGCCGCCGTTGCCGCCGACGTACAGGTTCCAGCCGTTGGCGGTGGCGATCACCCCGAAGTCCTTCGACTGCGCCTCCGCGCACTCGCGCTGGCAGCCGGAGACCGCCGACTTCAGCTTGTGCGGGGACCGCAGGCCCCGGTAGCGCAGCTCCAGGTCGATCGCCATCCTCACCGAGTCCTGCACGCCGTACCGGCACCAGGTGGACCCCACGCAGGACTTCACCGTGCGCAGCGCCTTGCCGTACGCGTGCCCCGACTCGAAGCCGGCGTCCACCAGCCGCGCCCAGATCAGCGGCAGCTGCTCCACCCGCGCGCCGAACATGTCGATCCGCTGACCGCCGGTGATCTTCGTGTAGAGACCGAAGTCCCGGGCGATCTCCCCGATCACGATCAGCTTCTCGGGCGCGATCTCACCGCCGGGGATGCGCGGCACCACCGAGTACGAGCCGTTCTTCTGGAGGTTGGCGAGGAAGTGGTCGTTGGTGTCCTGGAGCGCGGCCTGCTCGCCGTCCAGGACATAGCCGCTCGCACCGATCGAGGGGGCCAGCGAGGCGATGATCGAGCCGACCGTCGGCTTGCACACCTCGCAGCCGTCACCGCCCCGGGCGCCCTCGCGGCCGTAGCGGTCCAGCAGCTCCTGGTACGACGTGATGCGCAGCGCGCGCACGATCTCGTACAGCTCCTCGCGGGTCTGCCCGAAGCAGCCGCACAGGCCCTTGTCGACCTCGACGCCGGACGCCTCCAGCTCCGCGGTGACCAGCTGCCCCAGCACCTTCACGCAGCTGCCGCAGCCGGTGCCGGCCTTGGTGCACTTCTTCACCTCGGGCACGGTGGTGCACCGGTGCTCGGTGACCGCGCCGCGGATCGTGCCCTTGCTGACGTTGTGGCACGAGCAGATGATCGCGTCGTCCGGCAGCGCGGCCGGGCCGAGCTGGGCCCCCGAGCCCGCTCCGGCGGGCAGGACGAGCGACTCGGGGGAGACGGGCGGCACCGAGCCGGTGAGCGCGCGCAGGGTGCCGTAGGCCTCGGCGTCACCGACCAGGATGCCGCCGAGCAGGGTGCCGTCCGCGCCGATGACCAGCTTCTTGTACAGGCCGGCGCGCGAGTCGGAGTAGACGACGTCCAGGCAGTTCTCGGTGGTGCCGTGGGCGTCGCCGAAGGAGGCGACGTCCACGCCGAGCAGCTTCAGCTTGGTGGACAGGTCGGCGCCGGTGAAGGACGCCTCGTCCGCGGCGATGGTCGCGGCGGCCGTCTCGGCCTGCTCGTAGCCCGGCGCCACCAGCCCGTACACCCGGCCGTCGGCGGCCAGCGCGCACTCGCCGATCGCGAAGACGTGCGGGTCGGAGACGGTCCGGCACTGCTCGTCCACCGCGATGCCGCCGCGCTCGCCGACCGTGAGACCCGCGGCGCGGGCCAGCTGGTCGCGGGGGCGGACACCGGCGCTGAACACCACCATGTCGGTGGCGAGTTCGGAGCCGTCGGACAGCTTCATGCCGGTGACGGCGCCCTCGGAGTCCGTCACGATCTCCTGGGTGCCCACGCCGGTGTGGACCGTCAGACCCATCTCCCGGATGGTCCGCAGCAGGGCCGCGCCGCCGCCCTCGTCCACCTGCACCGGCATCAGCCGCGGCGCGAACTCCACGATGTGCGCGTCGAGACCGAGTCCCTTGAGCGCGCCGGCGGCCTCCAGGCCGAGCAGACCGCCGCCGACCACCGCACCGGTCGTCGCCCGCGTCCTCGCGTACTCCTCGATCGCCAGCAGGTCCTCGATGGTCCGGTAGACGAAACAGCCGGTGGCGTCCTTGTTCGGCACCGGCGGCACGAACGGGTAGGAGCCGGTGGCCAGCACCAGGACGTCGTAGTCCACGACCAGTCCCGAGCGGGCGGTCACCTTCCGCGCCTCGCGGTCGATCGTCTCGGCCGGGTCGCCGAGGTGCAGCTCGATGCCGTGGTCCTTGATGAACTCCATGTCGGTCATGGAGAGGTCCTCGGGCGTCCGGCCGGAGAAGTACGAGGTGAGCTGGACGCGGTCGTACGCCGGACGCGGCTCCTCGCACAGCACGACCACGCGGTGCGTGGCGGTCAGGCCGCGCTCGGCGAGCGCTTCGAGGAAGCGCTGGCCGACCATGCCGTGGCCGACGAGCACGATCGTGGGGGCGGGGGTGGCCCCCGGGGTGGCGGACATTCAGGAGCCTCCATCGTTGGTGAGCAGGTGGAGCAGGGGGCCGTCGTCGGGGAGCGGCTCCGCTCCCTCCCAGGCGCGGGCGAGCGCGCCGACGGTGCCGAGTTCGCCGACGAGGACCCCGCCGACCAGGCGGTCGTCGCGGACGACGACCTTGCGGTAGATGCCCCGGGTGGCGTCGGCGAGCCGCACGACGTCGTCCCCGGGGCGGGCCTCGGTCTCGCCGAACGCGGCGAGGTCGAAGGGGGAGTCGGGACCGGTGAGGGTCAGCCGGGTCAGGGCGCGGGTGCCGGTGTAGCGGGCACCGGCGTCGCCGGCCAGCAGCGCGGCGAGCGCGTCGGCCTGTTCGAGGGCCGGGGCGGCCAGGCCGTAGACGGTGCCGTCGTGCTGGGCGCAGTCGCCGATGGCGTGGATGTGCGGGTCGGAGGTGCGCAGCTCGTCGTCGACGAGGACGCCCTTGTGCACGGCGAGGCCCGCCTGCTCGGCGAGGCCGGTGCGGGGCCGTACCCCGCAGGCGAGGACCACGAGGTCGGCGTCGAGCGCGTACCCGTCGGCCATCTCCACCGAGCGGACCGCGTCGGCGACGCAGCGCACGTCCCGCACCCGGCACTCGGTGTGCACCTCGACGCCCAGCTCGGTCAGGTGCCGCAGCACCAGCCGGGAGGCGTCCGGGTCGAGCTGGCGCTCCATGAGCCGCTCGGCCTGCTGGGCGAGCACCACCTGAGCGCCGCGCACGGCGAGCGCGCGGGCCGCGGAGACACCGAGCAGCCCGCCGCCGACGACGACCGCCCGCACCCCCGGCCGCACCGCCTTGGCCAGGCCCAGGCAGTCGTCCATGGTGCGGAACGCGTGGACGCCCTCGGGCAGGTGGCGGTCGGGCGTGAAGAGGCCGCGCAGCGGGGGCAGCACCGGGTTGGAGCCGGTGGCCAGGACCAGCGTGTCGTAGGCGATCGACATGCCGTCGGCGCAGTCGACGGTCCGGGCGGCCCGGTCGATGCCGGTGACCCGGGTGCGCAGCAGACCGGCCGGCGGCGGGAGGGTGATCACCTCCGGCGCGTACCGGCCGGCCAGCACCTCGGCCAGCAGCACCCGGTTGTACGGCGCGTGCTCCTCGTCGCCGACGAGCAGCGCGGGCACACCCAGCTCGCCGAGCCGCCGGGCGAGCCGCACGCCCGCGAGGCCGGCGCCGATCACCACCACACGCGTATTCGAGGTCATGCCCCGAGCCTGCGGTCCGGACGTTACCCGGCAGCATCACCTCTGTTTCCCGGGAGGAACGCTGCCCTCAGCGGGGCGGGACGCGGGGTGTGAGGGGTCCCCGCGGGGACCCC
>NZ_MUMF01000788.1 GCF_002155905.1 Streptomyces tricolor
CGCGGACCGGCCGGCCGCGGTGCCCCCGGTCACCGTCCCGCACACCGCCCGCGTCGAGGTCTTCACCCGGATCTGGGCGAGCATCTTCGGCGCGGACGCGGTCCGGCCGGACGCGGACTTCTTCGACCTCGGCGGCGACTCGCTGACCGCCATGCGCCTGCTGGCCCGGCTGGAGGAACAGCTCGGCGAGGACGTGCTGGAACCGGACATGATCTTCACCGAGAGCACCTACGGCGCGCTGGCCGCCGCCGTCCAGGCCTCCGGCGAGCCCCCCGCCCGACCGGCCCGGCCCCGATGACGTCCGCCGGCCGGTGGTTCCACCGCCCGGTCGACCGGCCCGCCGCCCGGATCCGGCTGGTGGGCCTGCCGTACGCGGGCGGCGGCGCGGCGGTCTTCCGGACCTGGACCGAGGCGCTCGCCCCCGACGTGGAACCGGTGTGGGTACGGCTGCCCGGCCGGGAGAGCCGGCTGCGCGAGACCCCGCTGTCCGACTGGGACGCCCTGGTCGGCGCGTTCGGCCGCGCGCTGATGCGGCACGTGCCCTCCCCGTACGTCCTCTTCGGGCACAGCATGGGCGGCATGCTGGCGTACGAGACGGCGACCGCCGCGCTCAGCCGCCCACCGGAACGCGTCGTCATCTCCGCCTGCCGGGCCCCGGACGTCGCCCGCGCGCTGCCGGCCATCCACCGCCTGCCGGGACCGGAGTTCGCCGCCGCACTGCGGGACCTGGGCGGCGCACCGGAGGAGGTGCTGGCCAGCCCCGGCCTGTTCCGGCTGCTCGAACCCGCCCTGCGCGCCGACGTACGGCTGGCCGAGACCTGGCCGGCACACCCGCCGCGTCCCGTCCCCGTCCCGGTCACCGCGGTGTGGGGCGACGCCGACCAAGTCGCCCCGCGCAGCGCCGTACGGGCGTGGCGGCATCTGGCGTCCGGCGGGTTCCGGGGCCACGAGGTGACCGGTGGCCACTTCTTCCTGTCCGACCCGTCCGCCGGTGTGGTGGACCTGGTCAACCGCGAACTCGGAGCCGCCGGATGACACGATCCGTGTATCTGACCGCACGGCACGAGGAGTTCCGCGCCCGCGTCCGCGCGGTGCTGGACGGGCTCGTCGGGCCGGCCGGCGCGTCCTGGGAGCGGGACGGCGAACTGCCCCGTACGGCGTGGAAGACCCTCGGCGACGAGGGCCTGCTGGGGCTGCTGCACCCGCGGCGGGTGGGCGGCACCGAGCAGGACCTGTTCACGTCCGTGGTGTTCCTGGAGGAACTCGGCCGCACCGGCTTCGGCGGCTGCCGCGCGGCGGTGTCGGTGCACGCCTACATGGCCACGCACTACCTCGCGACGGCCCGCGACCCGGACCTGGACCGCGACCACCTCGCGCCCGCCGTCCGCGGCGAACGGGTGGCCGCCCTGGCGATCACCGAACCCGGCGCGGGCGCGGACCTTGCCGGGCTCGTCACCACGGCCGCACGGGACGGGGACCACTACGTCGTGCGCGGGGTGAAGTCCATGGTCAGCAATGGCACGACCGCCGACTTCCACGTCGTGGCCGTCCGGACCGCGCCGCCGGCGGACTCCGGCCCCCGCGGGACGACGGGGCTCTCGCTCCTGGTGGTCGACGCCCGGCTGCCCGGCATCGCCACCGAGCCGGTGCGGACGCTCGGCTGGCGCTCCGCCGGGACCGCCACGGTGACCTACGACGGGGTGCGGGTACCGGCCGGCTGCCTGCTGGGGCGGGCGGGCAGCCGCTTCTACCAGCTGATGCGGGGACTCCAGCTGGAACGTCTCGTGGCGGCAGCGGCGGCGCTGGGCGGCATGGACCGCTGTCTGGAGGACACCCGGCGGTTCCTCACCGAACGCCGGGCGTTCGGCGCCCCCCTGGCCGACCTCCAGGCCCCGGCCCACCGCATCGCCGATCTCGCGACCGACCTCGCGGCGGCCCGTCAGCTCGTCTACCACGCGGCCTGGCTCTACGCGCAGGGGGAGCTGCCGGCCACCGAGTGCTCGATGGCCAAGCTGCACACGACGGAACTGGCGTGCCGACTGGCCGAGACCTGCCTCCAGCTCCAGGGCTCGGCGGGCTACCTGGACTCCTCCACGGTCGCGCGGATCCACCGCGACGCCCGCGCGGCGACCATCGCCGCCGGGCCGAGCGAGGTGATGCGCGACCTCATCGGCCGGGCGGTGCTGCGCGCCCCGGCGCCATGAGGCACGGCACGCACGCCGCTGAGCCACCTGCGCCCCGTGGACCGGCGCGCCGCCGGTGCGCCGCCGAGCCACCGGCGCGCTGCGGTCCGGCGCGTCCCCCGGCCGCCCGTGTCCAGGGGGCCGGCACCCGGTCAGCCGGTCAGGCGCCCCTCCATCCCGACGAGCGCGGCCAATTGGGCCCGGGAGCACAGCGCGAGCTTCTTGAACACGCGGGCGAGATAGGTCTCCACCGTCTTCGGGCTCAGCGCCAGTGCCCGCGCGATCTGCTGGTTGGTGCGGCCCTTGCTGACCAGTACGGAGATCTCCCGTTCGCGTTCGCTGAGCCGGTCGAGGCCGGTCGAGGGGTCCGCGGGACGGTTTTCCGGATCCGGCACCGGCACCGGATCCGGCCCCGGGCCGGGCTCCGCAGCGGTCTCGGCCGAGCCCTTCCCGGCGTCGGGGCGCGGCGTGCCGAGGGGACCGGGACGGTCGATCCGCGCGCGGAGCCGACCGGCCGCGTCGGCCTGGAACCCGCTCCCGATGCGGTCGGCGGCGCGCCGGGCGTGGTCGGCGTGCAGCAGGGCGGCGGCCGTGTCCCCCCGCTCCAGCAGGATGCGGCCCGCCTCGACGGCCAGCTCGGGTACGAGGTAGCGCAGCCGGTGGCGCAGGGCGAGGTCGAGTGCGCGCTCCAGCCGCGCGAGCGCCGTGGTGTCCCTGCCCAGCTCGCTCTCGGCGCGGGCCACCCAGTAGAGGGTGTCCAGGGAGCGGCGGGCCGGCTCGTCGCCGAGCCCGTCGGCCAGCCGCGCGGCCCGCCGCACCAGCTCGGCCCGCCCGCCGTCCGGGGTGCCGTCGCGGCCGGACGCGAGCGCGCGCAGGGCCAGCAGCCGGGCCTGGAGCGCCGGGTCGGCCTCCGGCACCGCGCCGGCGTCCTCGACCAGGGCCGGGCGCGGTCGTTCCGCCGCCTCCAGGCAGGTCGCCAGCAGCGCCCCCGTCGTGCGCGCCCGCGCCTCATGGGCGTCGGGCGCCAGGTTGGCGGCCGTCTTCTCCAGCAGGTCCGCCGCTTCGCCGTGCCGGCCCAGCAGGCGCAGCACGCGGGCCCGCCAGAGCTCGGCGTCCGGATGCGCAGCCGATCCCTCGGCCAGCGTGCGGTCGAACAGGGCCAGGCTCTCGGCCAGTTCTCCGCTCAGCGCCAGCGCGGTGGCGAGCCGCAGCCGCTGCCCCGGGTCGCCGCCGTCGGGGCGGGTACCGAGCGTCGCCCTGAGCCAGCCCGCCGCCCGGTCCGGGCGCTGCCACACCACGGTGCGTGCCGCCTCCTGGAGGATGCGGACGCCGTCGCCGTCCTGACCGGTGAGCGCGCCGTGGCCGAGATGCCAGGCGACGCGCGCCGGGGAGGCCGCGCGGTCGCGCAGTGCCGCGGCGGCGCGCGCGTGCGCGCCCAGCTGCCAGGCGGCGCCCGCCGTGTCGTGGGCGGTGCGGCGCACCAGCGGATCCCGGAACCGGAAGGTGCCCCGGGCGGTGCCGGGGCGCAGGATGTCGAGCCGGACCAGCTCGTCCACGCCCGCCCGGGCCTCGTCCTCACCGGCCTGCGCGGCCTGGGCCAGGAGTGCGGTGTCGAACGGCTCCTGGAGGACGGC
>NZ_MUMF01000789.1 GCF_002155905.1 Streptomyces tricolor
CCCCCCGGGGGGCGGGTCTCAGAGCATGAGCAGCAGGCGTGTGTTCGCCACGAGCTTGCGGTTCACGCTGGTGCTCTGCACGAAGATGGTGAAGTCGTCGTTGTGGTCCGGCTTGACGCGGACTTCGACGTCCGGCAGGCCGAGCAGGGCCCGGGCCTCGGGCCCGGTGTAGACGCGGTCCGTCTTCTTCTCCAGCACCGCGATCTGCTTGCGCGCCTGGATCTTCTCCGACTTGCTCAGCTGGTAGAACGCCCCGCCGGTGCGGTAGGTGTGCCCGCTGGCGACGACCCAGTCCCGGATCGCCGCCTCACGGGCCACCGGGAGCAGCTGGTACGTCGAGGGATCCGCCGGGGTGAGGCCGGCCGCCTCGATGGTGTCCTTGTTGACCGCGTCCGCGCCCACGGAGAACACCGCCCGCGATCCCCGGATGCCCTGGGTGCGGCCCACCATGAACTTCTCGGTGGCCAGCTGGATGACCTGCCCGGCCTCCTCCAGCCCCTGCGTGCTGGTGGCGTCCCAGATGGCCACGTTGTCCTTCGGGAAGCCGCACTGGATGGCCTCGCGCCGGCCCATCTGGTCCGGCACCAGCACGGCCAGTGTCCAGTTGTCCGCCTGCGTCTCTATCATCTCGGCCACCGCGCCGACCAGTTCCCGCGGATCCCTGGCCGGGGCGTCCGGGCAGCGGTGGCTGGCGTTCTCCTGCCCGTCGGTCAGCACGAACGTCAGGAAGCTGTGGTCACCGTAGAGCTGGGCGGTCTGCGCCAGCTCCCGCTGGGACTTCAGCGCGGCCGCCAGCAGCGCCGTCATCCCCCCGGCCCGGTACAGCTGCTTCAGCGACGGCATGCGCAGCACGTCCTTGTCGTAGATGACGCACTCCACCGTGTCCGCGAAGACGTACACCGTGACCCGGGTCTCCTGGTCCAGTTCCCTGGAGCGGCGGGCGAGATAGGCGATCTGCTGGTCGGCGACCTCGACGACCTTGCGGCTCAGGTGCGACATGGACGAACTGGCGTCCAGCACGAGAGCGACGTGGTTGATGTAGTTCTGGCTGGTGGACATGACGGTTCCCCCTCTTCCCGGCTCGATGTGCCTACTGTCGCACCCGCCACTGACAATCGATCATGGCTTCCGTCCCGGCCGGGGACCGCGCAACCGGCGGCCGCCGCGGCCCGGCACCGCACACACCGCCCGCCGACCGCATGCCCCGACGCGGCCAGGTGGCCGGACGAACGGCCCTACCGCCGCAGGGGAACCGGGTGCCGCCGCCGCGCACCTCGGGGCGCCCGGCGGCGGCACCGCCGCAGGGGCCTGCCGGAGGGGCCCGCCGGAGGGGTGTCCGCCCGGGGGTGCCCGGGCCGCCGGGGATGCCGTACCGGGAAACCTCCCCGCGGCCGCGCCGGTCCCGCGGGCCGGACCCCATGCGCGCCCCGGGCATGCCGACAGCCGCGGAGACCGCCCGCACCCCAAGGCGGTCTGCGCGGCTTCCGCGGCTTGCCCCACGGGTCCGGCCGGTGCGCCCCTCGCGCCGCCCTGACCCTGTGTCACCACCAGGCCCGGTGCCGGGATCAGCCGGCCCGGCCCCCCGTGGCAGGCGCCGGTGCGACGGCCCCCACAGCCTCCCGGCCGGCTTCACCCGGCGAGCGCGGCACCTCGTCCGACGGCCCGAGCGGCCCGAGCTGCCCCAGCGGCCCCAGCGGTTCGAGCCCGTCTGGTGGGAGCGGGCGGGGCGATCCCGCCGCCGGGACCGGCACGGCCTGGACCGTGACCTCACCGCTCAGGCAGGGCGCGCCCGACTGCTCGATGACGGCCCGCAGCACGTTGCGGCGCAGGGGCCGCACCGAGACCCAGGCCGCTTCGTCCAGTTCCACCCACTTCTCGAAGGACACGGACATCGCCGTCACCATGGTGTCCGTGGCCGGGTAGGTCGCGTGGGCGGCCTGGCGCAGGGCTTCCAGCAGCAGCATGCCGGGAGCGTGGTCGACCGGGTGGTCGAACAGGACGGCGTGGTCCAGATCGACGCGCAGCTGCCACCGGCCGGCGTGCTCGGTGCGCGCCAGGACCACGTTCTCGGGCAGGAGGTGTCCCACCGTGCCGGGCAGCAGGCCGGGCGGGAGCGGCACGGCCCGCAGGTGCTTCGCGGCGAGCCCGTGCTCGCCGCGCAGCCGCCGGTAGACGGCGGGGGAGTGGTTGGTGAAGCGGGTGCTGGCGCTGCCGACCGGGCGGCCGTCCAGAAGGGCCCGGGCGTGCATGGTCATCGAGACCAGGCAGCCCTTCCTCATCCGCACGTCCCGGCACGTGACGTCCAGCACGACATCGGCCGGGCCGGGCGGGACCAGCATGCCCGGCGGCTCGACCTCGAAGCTGAAGTCGTCCCAGACCAGATGGCTGCCGAAGGGCACACCGTAGGCGGTGTGCGACAGCAGCGGGAACGTCTGGCGGACCGTTTCGACGAACAGCAGCGGGTCGAAGCGCCGGTTGCGGGACGCGTAGAAGGTGTGGAAGCGCGGCCACCGGGCGCGGACGGTGTGCCGGTCGCGGCCGTGGGTGGTCCAGTCGGTCAGCAGCACCTCGTGGGGCGCGTGCTTGTGGACGAGTTCCCGGGGAACCGTTCCGGTCACCCGCGCTACGTCGTGTCCTAAGCCATAAGAGTTGGACATGCCAGCCCTTTCCCCCTGAACGGACGGTCAGCTCGGCAGCAGTGCGGCTAACATAAAGTACGTTATCTATGTCTGTCGAGGAGTGATCGCGGGTGCCAACTGCCAACAGGGAGCGAGCCGCTCGGACCCGACAGAGGATCCTGCTGGCCGCGGCCGAGGTCTTCGACGAGACCGGTTACGAGAGGGCGGCGGTGACCCAGATCGTGGAACGGGCGGGGCTCACCCTCGGCGCGCTGTACTTCCACTTCGGTTCCAAGCAGGGCCTCGCCGAAGCACTGATGAACGCCCAGCCGGCGACGATAGAGCCCCACCTGGACTCGACCGGGCTGCAGCGCCTGGTGGACATCACCCTGGTGTGGGCGGACCGCATGCGGCGCGACCCGATCCTGCGCGCGGGCGTCCGTCTCGCCGTCGAGCAGGGCAGCCACGGCATGAACGACGCCTCCTCCTTCGAGGAATGGCGCTCGCTCATGCGCGACCACCTCGACGTCGCCCGGAAGGCGGGGGAGCTGCGCGAGGGCGTCGACCCCGACCGGGTGGCCCGTTTCGTCGTCGGCGCCTGCACCGGCATGCAGGTCTACTCCCAGCTCGCCACCCAGCGCGCCGACCTCATCCAGCGCGTGTGCGACATGTGGGCGCTGCTCCTGCCCGGCATCGCCTCGGCGCCGGTGGCGGACGGCATCCAGGCCGGCCCCGAGCGCGTGCCCGCCTCATGACCGCGACGGCAGCCGACCCCCGGCACACCGACCCCCGGCACACCGACCCCCGGCACACCGACCCCCGGCACATCGTGCTGACCGGGGCCACC
>NZ_MUMF01000790.1 GCF_002155905.1 Streptomyces tricolor
TGGCCGAGGTCTGCGGGCAGCGGGACTTCGCGGTCGGCGTGCCCGTCGCCGAGCGCACCCTGCCCGAGCTGGAGCAGACCGTCGGCTGCCTGATCACCATGGTGCCGGTGCGTCTGCGCGGCGCCGCGGTGGACGGGGGCGAGGACGGCGTCCGGGAGACCGGCAACTGCGTCCACCGGGCGTTCAGCCGCAGCGACGTCCCCTTCACGGCCGTGGCCCGGAACAGCGCGCCGGCCACGCCCGGCCGCCCGCCGGTGTTCCAGTCCCTGTTCGCCCTCCAGGACAACCCGCCGCCCCGGCTCGACCTGCCCGGCGTCGTCGCCACGCATCTGCGCCGGCCGTACGCCGCCCTCCCCCTGGAACTGCACCTGGAGGTGTGGCCGGACGAGCACGGCACGCTCGACGCGGTCCTCTCCTACCGGCGGGACACCGTCACCGCGGCCACCGCCGGGAAGCTGCTCGACGGCTTCCACGACCGCCTCGCCCTGCTCGCCACGGGAGCCCCGTCATGACCGTGTCCACGTTCCGGCCCGCCGACGTCGTCGACCCGGACCTGCACGCCTCCGGCGAGGTGCACCGGCTGTGGCGCTGGATGCGCCGGCACGCCCCCGTCCACTGGCACGCACCCGGCGACCTGCCGGGCTTCTGGTCGCTCACCCGGTACGAGGACATCCGGCGGGTGTACCAGGACCCGGCCCTCTTCAGCTCGGCGCGGGGCGTCCTGCTGCGGCCGACTCGGCTGGGGGAGGACCCCGGCAGCGGCCTGACCATGGCCCTGACCGACCCGCCCCGGCACCGCGCCCTGCGCGGGCAGGTCGCCGACCGGTTCAGCGAACGGTGCGCCCGTTCCCTGGCGGACGAGATGCGCGCCGAGATCCGCTCGGTGGTGACGCGGGCGGTCGCGTCGGGCACCTGCGACGTGGTCCACGACATCGGCGCCCGGCTCTCCAGCCACAACATCGGCAGGCTGCTCGGTGTGCCGCCGCAGGACCGCGAGCGGCTGCTGACCTGGACCACGGAGGCGTTCGCGTCCGGCAGGCCGCTCACCAGCCATCTCGCGCTGATGCGCTACTTCATCGACCTGATGTACGCGCGGATGGAGGAGCCCGCGCAGGACGTGATGGGCATGCTCGTCCACAACGAGGTGGACGGCGAGCTGCTCACCGAGACCGAGATCCTGCTGGGCTGCGAGAACCTCGTCGGAGCGGCGGAGAACGCGGGCCTGTCGATGGCCGCGGGCATCCTCGCCCTCGCCGCGCACCCGGAGCAGTGGCGGCGGCTGGTGCGCGAGCGGGACGACGGACTCCTCAGGACCGCGACGGAGGAGGTGCTGCGGTGGACGAGCAGCGCCACCCACAGCATGCGGACGGCCGTGCGGGACACGGTCGTCGGCGGCCGGCGCATCGCCGCCGGCGACCGGGTCGTGCTGTGGATCCCGTCGGCCAACCGGGACGAGTCGGTGTTCCCGGAACCCGACCGCTTCGACCTCGGCCGCACCCCCAACCGCCATCTGGCCCTGGGCACCGGCGAGCACGTCTGCATCGGCAGCACCATGGCCCGCCACCAGATGCGGATGCTCCTGGAGACGCTCACGGAGTCGGTGGCGGCCGTCGAACCGGCCGGGGAGGCGGAGCCGCTGCGCTCGATCGCGGTGAACGGACCGGCACACGCGCCCGTACGCCTCGTCCCCCGCTGAGCCGCCCCCCGACCGGTCAGGCGGCCGGCACGTTCTCCGCGGGTCCGGTCCGTGCCGACCGGGCGTCCCGCCGGCGCTCGGCCCGGCGGACGGCGAGGGGCGCCGCCAGACCGGTGACGGCGAACACGGCGCCGAGGACGTACCAGCCGGGGCGGCCCCAGGTGATGCACAGCCCGATGAGCAGCCCCGGCCCGAGAGCGTCGGCCAGCCCCGCGCCCAGCCCGAACACGCCCAGGTACTGGCCGGTGGCGTGCCGCGGGGCGAGCGCGAAGGACACCTCGAACCCGGCGGCGGAGTACCACAGTTCACCGGCCGTGTGGACCACCGCCGCGGCGAGGAACAGCGCCGCGGCGGCCCACCCCGGTATCCCCGCGGTCAGCGAGATCAGCGAACAGGAGACGAGGAAGGCGACGCCCGCCCGGCGGTAGGCGTGCCCGCCGGCCACCGGGGAGTCGATGCTGCGGCTGGCCCGCACCTGGAACGCGACGACCATGAACGTACTGGTGAGGATCGTGCCGGAGATGAGCCAGTGCGGGGCGGTGGTGGCACCCACGAGCCAGAGCGGGATCCCCACGGTGAGCACTTTGAACTGGACGGCCATGATGCCGTCGAGGCCGGTGATCAGCAGATACGGCCGGTCCCGCAGGGCGGCCCAGCGGGGCCCGTCCACGCCGGGCAGCGGGGCGACCGGCGGCAGGAGGACGACGATCACCGCGGCGACCACGAAAGCCGCCGCGTTGCCCAGGACCATCAGCTGATAGGCGGTGACCGTGCCGACCTGCACCACCCAGCCCGCCAGGACGGCGCCCAGGGAGATGCCGACGTTGGTCACCGCACGCAGATAGGCCCGGAACTCCTGCGGCCGGTCCCCTCCGTAGTGCCTGATCAGCGGGGAGCGGGCGGCCGTTCCGGCCGTCCTCGCCCCGGCAGCCGCGCAGACCGCCAGCAGGAACGGCCAGAAGGCGTCCGCCAGCACGAAGCCGGCCGTGGCCAGCGCCTGCACCCCCAGGGTCACCGCGTAGACCCCGCGCGCGCCGTACCGGTCCGCCAGATGGCCGACCGTGACCCCCAGCGCGAGCGCGACCAGACCGGCCACGCCGAGACCGAGCCCCACCTGGTCCGCCGGAAGGCGGGCCGCCTGGGTGAAGTACAGCACCCCGGCCGTCAGATAGAGGCCGTTGCCGACGGTGTAGACGAAGTTGGACGCCGCGAGCACGCGCTGCGGCCGGGCGTCCGGTATCAGGCGGGGCATGACGGGCTCCGGGTGACGGGCGGGAAACAGGGGCCCGGCAAGCCTGCTGGAGCCGCACGCGTCGGAGCAAGTGCGTTGTCGCGTCCGGGAGTTGCCCGGTCAGCCCTGGGCGGCGACCTTGATCAGCACCTTGCCGGGGAAGTCCTCCTTCCCCGCGGCGATGCCCATGATGAGGGGCGGGAAGTCGTCGAGGCCGATCCGCCGTGACGTCAGCTTCTCCAGAGGGAAGGCGCGCGGGTGGTCGGCGTGCAGCCGGAAGCCTTCCTCGTAGTCCTCCCGGAAGCAGCCGTAGGCCCCCGCTATGCGGAGCCGCTTGCCCAGGTGCCGCACGGACTCGATCCGCTCCTGCCGGCGAAGGGTGTCGACGTCCGCACGGCCCGCGGGGAAGCTGTCGCCCTTGCGCGTGCCGCCGTAGACGAACAGGACCCCTCCGTCGGCCGCCATGACGGCGGCTGTCTCCAGGAGCTGCGCCGTGGCGACGGTGGTCGCCACGATCACGACGTCGTACCGGTCCCGGTGCGCCTCCGCCTCCGCGTCCGACAGGGCGAATATCTCGCCCTCGGCGAGGATCCCCTGGTCCCGCGCGAACGCGCGCCGTGCCTCCCCCCGGTTGAACACCGAGACCGACGCGCCCAGGTGCCTGGCGTACATGGCGAACATCAGCCCCGCGCAGCCGGCGCCGAGGATGCCCACGCTCTTGCCCTGGAGGGAGGGCAGACGCGTGTGCTCCAGCAGCTTCCCGAGCGCGTGCACGATGCAGGCGAACGGCTCGGGCATCCAGATGCCGTCCCGGATGTGCGGCTCCGGCACCCTCACCACGGCCTGGTCCAGCCGCTCCCGCGTGTCGTGGACGAAGACGTATTCGGCGAAGCCGGTGGTGCGGGACGGAGTGATGTTGGGGTTGAGGGTGACCAGGTCGCCCTCCGCGAACCCGGTCCGGGATCCCGCGAAGGCGACGGTGCCGACCAGTTCATGGCCGAACAGCGGGCCGCGGTCCTCCATGACATCGCGCGAGCCGAGGATCTCCTTGGCGTCGGCCCGGCAGATTCCCATGTAGTCGGGCCTGATCACGACGGTGTCGTCGCCGAGCGCGTCCTGCGGGAAGGGGCGCGCGCCGACGTTCACCACGCCGTCCAGCAGTGTGGTCGTCACGTATGCGGCCGGAAGGCTGGGCAATTCAACTCCTCGTGTGGATGCCGGCGTCGCGCGTGTGCGTGCGCGCGGTGTGGGCGCGTACGCGTGCGACGTCGAGGGCGAGACGGTCCAGGTCGCCGTCCCGGTAGTCGTTTTCCAGAACCAGTGCTGCGGACAGGTGGCCCCGCGCCTCCAGGGCGGCGAGCGCCTCCCACACCCGGCCGTCCCCGTCCCCGAGGAGTTCCCGGGTCACGGTCCCGTCCGTGCCGTCCTTGAGGTGGACCTGGGGCGCGAGCCACTCGTGGGCCGCCTCGATGAGCGCCAGGACGTCGACGCCGGCCGCGCGCGGGTTGTAGGTGTCCAGCAGCAGCCGGAAGGAGGGGGCCGCCACCTCCTCCACCAGCGTGCGCGCGCGCCGCGGGTCCAGGGCGTTCTCGTTGGCGAGGAGCAGCCCGCGGGCCTCCGCCTCCCGCGCCGCCCAGGCCAGCACGGCCGCGGTCCGCCGCAGGTCCCGCAGGTCCTCGATGGCGCTGCGGCGGAAGCTCGGCACGAACGCCAGCGGCGCGCCCAGGGCCAGGGCCGCATCGAGCACACGGACCAGGACCCGGCGGGTGCGCAGCGCCTCCTGGGTGCCCTCCGGCGCGTGGAGCCCGATGTCGTTGAGCGTGTTGCCCGCGACCGCGAGCGGTGTCACCCCGTACCGGGCACAGTCGTCCCGGATCCGGTCCAGGGTTCCCGCCGCGTCGAGCCAGGGTCCTCTGCCGGGACCGCCGAGGTCGAGCTGGATTCCCTCGGCGCCCGTCCGGTGCGCCAGCCCGACCGCGGCGAAGTGGTCCCCCGGCAGCCGCCAGCCGGCGAGCCCGACGAGGGGGGACCGCGTCACGATCCCGTCCCGGACGGGATCGCGCGGCTCTGCGACACCGGCAGCCTCTCGCTCACCGGGTACCAGGCACCCGCGCCGTCGACCACCAGGTGGGCGCCGTGCAGTCCGGCTCCGGCCGTCGCCGACAGCTCCCGGGCCAGCGGGGCGAAGCTCTCCGGCCGCATGTAGGCGCTGTAGTCGAACCCGTCCGGGCGCCTGCGCCGGATCCCCGGGGTGTCGACCATGCCGGCGGGGAGGGCCTGTACGACGCGCAGGGCCTCGGCGCCGGGCGCCTCGGTGCTCTCCTCCTGCGCGAGGGAGTCGAGCAGGGCCGCGCCGGCCGCCTTGGAGGCGGCGTAGCCGGACCGCCCCGGCCCCGCGTTGTAGACGACCTCGGACGACACCCCGAGGAACACGCCCGGGTCGTCGGCGCGGCGCAGGGCGGGCAGCGTCCGGGAGAGCGTCAGCCACAGGCCGTGCAGGTTGACGTCGATCTGGCGCCGCCACTCCGCCTCGGTGCAGTCCCGGAAGAGGGCGCGGCGGTCACCGTAGTGCACGGCGGAGTAGCAGACCGCGTGCAGGGGCTGGTCGGCGGCGAGGGCCAGGCTCTCGGAGACCTGGGCGGCGTCCGTGAGGTCGGTGGCCAGCCAGCGGAGCCGGTCCGACCCGGGCCCGGACGGGGCCGACCTGCTGAGCACCAGGACGTCGAGTCCTTCCTCGGCCCAGGCCTGCGCGACGCCGCGGCCGATGCCCGTGGACCCGCCGACCACCAGCGCGCGGCGGCGGTTGTGGCCATGTGCTGTCACTGAGTCTCCAGAGGTGAGGGCGGCACAGGGGCGAGACGCACCGCGAGTTTGATGAGCCGGCTCCCGGCGACGGTCCGCTTCCGGCCGACCGACAGGTCGTTCATGATCCGGGCGGCTTCCGGGAGCCCCACGACATGGGTGACCAGGTCGCGGTAGGTCGCCGGGGCCCGGCACAGCTCGGCGGCGGCCTCGGCGAGGTGGCCGTTGCCCACCCCGCGGTGGCCCGTCAGGCGTACGCGTCGGCCCTGGGCGGTGGTCACCTGCGTGAAGGCGGCCGGCACGGGTTCTCCCGCGCAGTTGGCGGACCGGACGGCGGCCAGATCGACTCCGGGCAGCAGGGGACTGGCGGCGCCCGGCGGGAGACCGCCGAACAGGTCGACGGTCAGCTCGCCGCCGCCGAGGCGCAGGGCGGAGCCGAGCGCGTCCAGCGTGCCGTCGCGCGGGGTGGCGAGCAGTGCCGCGACCGGCTCCCCGCCGAGCGGTGCCGTCTCGCCCCGCTCCCCGCCGCCCGGCGGTGGCTCGCCGGGGAGCGGGGCGAGCCACCGCCGGGC
>NZ_MUMF01000791.1 GCF_002155905.1 Streptomyces tricolor
GCCGCGTCCTGATCGGGACGCGGCCGCACCGGGACACGTCGCCGAACCGCCGTCCCGCGTCGACGGGCCGGGTACAGCAGCGCGGGCCGGCCGGCCGCATCGATGCATCCACCCCACGTGTGCGCACGCGGAGCGCTGCGCACAGCACTTCACCGGTGGCCCCGCGGGGGCTTCCCACAAGGAACCGCCGCGGTCCGCCGGTCGTGACACGGCGTCGAGAGCCGGCGCCGGGGTTCCACCGCACAGTACGTCGAATTGGGGGTTCCATGGTCGGGCACGTACGCGAACCGGATGCCTGTGAAGAACCGACACTGCCGCCCTGCGTCGCGCTCGACTGCGTCACCGCCGGGATCCTGACCCGGGCACACGAGCGCTGGCACCACGGCCGCCTCAGGGAGGCCATAGCCCTCGCCGAGCAGGCGGTCGAGGCGGACTGCGGCCGCTGCGGAAGGCCCTGTTCCGTCTATGCGGGCCTGCTCCTGACCCTGTTCCTGGTGGGCATCCGCCACGTGGACGAGGCGGCGGACCTGCAACGCCGGCTCCACGCCTCGCCCGAGGTGCAGGACGACCTCCAGCTCGTCGCCAGCACCACGCTCGTGGGCGCCAAGGTGGCGCTCGCCGCCGGTGACTACGCGGACGCGGCAGCACTCGCCGAACAGGGCCTGCGCCTCGCGGCCGAGACCGGCCAGACCGCCTGGACCCCGGTCGGGAACCTGGTGCTGGCCACCACGACCCTGCGCCGGGGCGACCTCTGCGCGGCACTGCACTACAGCGCCAAACTGGAGGAGGACGCGGTCTTCGCCCGGGAGATGTTCCCGGTCGGACAGTCCGCGTGGGCCATCGTGCAGCTCAGCGAGGCGGGGAAGGGCCGCGACAAGGCCGTGGCCCTCGCCCGGGAACTGCTCGGGTCGCAGACGTTCACCCGTCGCCTGCTGGTGGCGGAACCCGCGGCGGTGCCCTGGCTGGTCCGGCTGCTGCTCCGGGTCGGCGAACGCGGGCCGGCCGGCGCGGGAGTCCGCTTCGCCGAGCGGCTCGCGGCCGAGAACCCGGACGTCGACTCCATCGGCGCCGCCGTCCTGCACGCGGCCGCGCTGCTGGAGGACGACCTCGACAAGCTGCGGCGGGCCGCGGAGTCCCACACCGATCCCTGGGCCCGCGCCTCGGTGCTGGAGGACATCGGAGTCCGGCTCTCCGCTGGGCAGGACGAATCCCCGGAGGCGGCCGGATACTTCGAGCGGGCCATGCGCGCCTACACCCACATGGGCTCGCTGCGCGACGCGTCGCGGGTGATGAGCCGGCTGCGGGGCATCAACGCCAGCCCGCGCTCCCGCGGACGGTGCCGGCCGCGCAGCGGCATCCAGGGGCTGACGGACACGGAGTACGCCGTGGCGAAACTGGTCTCGCAGGGGCTGACCAACAGCGAGACGGCGGAGCAGATGTTCCTGTCCCGCCACACCGTCGCCTTCCATCTGCGCAGGGTGTTCCAGAAGGTCGGGGTCAAGTCCCGGCTCGAACTGGCCGTCATGTGGAACGAACTCGACACCGGCTCCGCCGGCCCGGCCGCCGACGCCGCGCCCGTACTGAGCGGCAGCCGGACCTGACAGACCGACGCCGCGCGCCCGCGCGCCCCGCTCAGCCCGGCGGATCATGGCCGGCCGGGGCGGCGGTACCCACCGGGGCGCGCCCCAGGACGCGGGCGAGCGCCACGGCTCCGCGCAACGACGTGAGCCCGCCCCGGCACGACGGCCGTACCGGTGGTGCGGGCACGCCCGGCCGGGCCAGGGCGTGCAGATGACGCGCCACCGCGTCGACGAAGCCGGGCAGCCCGGCGGCGAATCCGCCGCCCACGACCACCAGACCGGGGTGCATCAGCTCCCGGACGCCGGTGACCGCGAGCGCGATCCGGTGACAGGTGCGGTCCACGGCCTGTACGGCCCACGACTCCTGGAGCGCGAACCCCTCCCGCAAGCCCCGGTACGTCACCTCGGCGCCGTGCAGCCGGCTCGCCCGGGCCAGGGTGGCCGGGCCGGAGGCGATGGACTGCAGACAGCCCCGCCGGCCGCACCGGCAGGGCGGACCGTCCGGGTCGGTCACCACATGACCGAGTGCGAAGGAGCCGCGTCCGAGGCCGGGGAGCGGGCCGGCGCCGGACGTGAGGCCGCCTCCGACGCCGGTGCCGACCTCGACGTACAGCACGTCGGCGCAGCCGGTCGCCTCCGCCTCCGCCAGCGCGGCCAGGTCGCCTTCGCCGGCCCAGCCAACCGGCGTGCCGGGGAACAGCTCCGCCATGGCGCGGCGGACGTGCAGGCCGATCCACTCCGGGCGGCTCGGCCAGACCGCCACGCGGTCGTCCGGGCCGACGGTGGCGGGCAGCGCGATGCCCACGGCGGCGAACCCGCCCGGGACCGCCAGGCGCAACAGGCCGACCTCGGTGGCGAGCTGGGCCATGTCGGAGGCGACCCCGCGGCCGTGCCAGCGCACGACGCGCTCACGGAACCTCCCGCCCGGGGCCTCCGCCCGCAGGGCCACCTTGGTGCCGCCGATCTCCACGCCGAGCCAGGCGGCCGGCGGCCGGGAGCCGGCGGACGCGGACGGCGTCGGCCGGGAGCCGGCGGACGCGGACGGCGTCGGCCGGGAGCCGGCGGACGCGGACGGCGGGCTCATCCCAGGCCGCCGACCGGAGCCGGGGGCCACCAGGCCAGCAGATCCGCGGGGGACTTCAGGACCAGGTCGGGCCCGGAGGCCAGCAGCTCGTCCTCGTCGACCGTCGCCCATGTCGCCGCGGCGGCGGTCACGCCCGCACCCCGGGCGCTGCGGACGTCCGCGGGGGCGTCCCCCACCATGATCGCCTGCTCGGCCGGGACGTCGAGCAGCCGCAGGGCCCGGAGCACGATGTCCGGTGCCGGCTTGGGGCGCGCGACCTCGTCGGAGCCGATCACATGGTCGAAGAACTCGGCGATGCCCAGGATCTCCAGCAACGAGCGGGCCCGGGCCCCGGACTTCCCCGTGGCCACGGCGAGCCCCGGCCCGCGGGCGCGCAGGGTCTCCAGCAGGTCCACGATCCCGTCGACCACCGGGACCTCACCGGCCAGCCGGTGGCTCTCACGGACGAACGGCTCCGCCATCTCCGCCGGGAGCCCCAGGACGCGCAGGACCTCCGGCAGGTACACGCCCTGGTACCGCTGGTACTCCGCGACCGGGGCGGGGCCGTCCCCGACCACCTCGGCGTACGCGGCGGCGAAGGCCCTGCCCGTCACCTCGTGGCTGTCGACCAGGACACCGTCGAGGTCGAAGATCACCGCGCTGCGTCGCGCGACGGTCGTCATCTCTCACCTGCCTCGGACTCGGCCGGCCCGGCCGGCACCAGGGACGCGCCGCGGCAGCGTGGCTCGCTTCGGCGGCGGTGACGAATCGGTGGGCGCCCTGGAGTGCCCGGCCCCGGCACGAGGGCCCGGCCGGCAGCGTGTTCGGTGGGGGGAGCCGACGGTCGTACGTGCGCGGCGCCGACCGGTTCCGCGGGCACCCGGGTGTCGCTGACCTCTTCCGCCCGGACAGGGGTGGTCCGGGGCGGCGGTAGGGTGTCGCTCCACCGTAGGCGCCGGTCGCGGCCGACGCATCCCACGACCTGGTAGTGCCCGGCTGAGGTCCGGCTCGGCTGAGGTCCGGCTCGGTCGAGGTCCGGCCTGTCCGGGGGTTGGCCCACCCGGGGATTCGCCGGA
>NZ_MUMF01000792.1:0-233 GCF_002155905.1 Streptomyces tricolor
GCGGTAGGCGATGCCGTGGCCGCCGCCGAGGTCGAGTTCGGGCAGGACCAGGCCGTGCTGCTCGTGCAGGCGGGCCATCAGGCCGACCAGGCGGCGTACGGCGACGAGGTACGGCTTGACGCTGGTGATCTGCGAGCCCAGGTGGCAGTGCAGGCCGGTGAGGTCGAGCTGCGGCTGGTCCAGGATGCGGGTGATGGCGTGCTGGGCGTAGCCGTCGGCGATGGACAGGCCGA
>NZ_MUMF01000792.1:300-598 GCF_002155905.1 Streptomyces tricolor
CGACGCGGCCGACGCCGAGGCGCAGGGCGGTGTCCAGGTCGCGGGGCGACTTGGCGTTGCCGTGCAGCACGATCCGCTCGGGCGGGAAGCCGGTGGTGACGGCGAGTTCGAGTTCGCCGGCGGAGCAGACGTCCAGGCCGAGGCCCTCCTCGTCCACCCAGCGGGCCATCGCGCGGCACAGGAACGCCTTGGCCGCGTACAGGATGCCGGCGTCGGGAAAGGCGTCCCGGTAGGTGCGGCAGCGGTCGCGGACCTCGGCCTCGTCCAGGACGTAGACGGGGGTGCCGAAGCGGTCGGC
>NZ_MUMF01000793.1 GCF_002155905.1 Streptomyces tricolor
TCACCTTCGACGACGGACCGTCCGCGAACCACACACCGGCCCTGCTCAACGCCCTGAAGCAGAACGGGCTGCGGGCCACGATGTTCAACGAGGGACAGTACGCCGCCGCCTACCCGGCCCAGGTGCGGGCCGAGGCGAACGCCGGCATGTGGATCGGCAACCACAGCTACACCCATCCGCACCTGGTCCAGCAGAGCCAGGCGCAGATCGACTCCGAGATCTCCCGCACCCAGCAGGCGATCGCCGCGGCCGGCGGCGGTACGCCGAAGCTGTTCCGGCCGCCGTACGGCGAGACCAACACCACGGTCCGGGCGGTGGCGGCCAAGTACGGCCTGACGCAGATCGTCTGGGACGTCGACTCGCAGGACTGGAACGGCGCGAGCACCGACGCGATCGTGCGGGCCGTGTCCCGGCTGACCAACGGTCAGATCATCCTCATGCACGAATGGCCGGCGAACACCCTCGCAGCCGTTCCGGGCATCGCCCGGACACTGGCGGCCAAGGGCCTGTGCGCGGGCATGATCTCCCCGCAGACCGGCCGGGCCGTCGCGCCGACGGCCTAGCGGGACCCGGCGTACGGCCGCGGTCACGAGGGCGTGGTCACGGGGTGCCGGCCAGGTCCAGGCAACAGCGGACGAAGTCCCGTACGACCGGGTTGTGGTCGTCGGCCGGCGCCCAGGCCACGGCCACCCGGCTCGGGCTCACCCCGGTGACCGGACGGTAGACCACGCCCGGACGGGCGTAGAACCGCGCGGCGGACTCGGGCGCGAGGGCGATGCCGTACCCGCTGGCGATGGCGCTCAGCCAGTCGTCGGGCTGCTCGGTGACCGCGCCGACGCGGACCGAGCGGCCCTCGCGCTCATCTGCGGCCAGCCAGTGGTCGCGCCAGGCACCGGTCTCCGGCGGCGCCGCCACGAACGGCTCGTCCCACAGCTCCCGGAAGGCGATCTCCGCGCGCCCCGAGAGGCGGTGCGTGCTCGGCAACGCCACCCACCGCTCCTCGCTGAACAGCACCTCGACCCGCAGCGCCGCCTGGCCCGGGAACGGCAGCCGCAGCAGTGCCGCGTCCACCTCGCCGTCGGCCAGGCCCGCGCTCGGGTTCGTCCAGGCCGCCTGCCGCAGTTCGGCACGCCACCCGGGCCGCCGCCGGGCGAACTCCGCGACGATCCCCGGCGTCGCCTCGTTGGCCGCGCTCGCGACGAACCCCACGCGCAGCACCCGGGCCGTGCGCCGACCGGCGGCCCGCGCGGCGCGCAGGGCGTCGTCCCAGGCCGCGAGCACCTCCGGGGCGCGGCGGGCGAGTTCCCGGCCGGCGTCCGTCAGGGCCATCCCGGTGCGCGAGCGCGTGAAGAGCCGGACCCCGAGGCGGTTCTCCAGCTGCCGGATCTGCTTGGTCAGCGCCGGCTGGGACACGAACACCCGCTCGGCGGCCCGGACCAGGCTGCCCTCCTCGGCGACGGCCAGGAAGGAACGCAGCAGACGCGAGTCGACATCCATTCCAAGAGGTTATAGAAGCTGGTATTGGACGGGGCGGCGACCCTCCGGCGAGCGTGGACGGCATGAACCTCGCCTTTCTGACCGTCACCTGTGCGACCGTCCTGGCCAACGCGGGCATCGCGGCGGCCGACCTGGCGAAGGCACCGTTCGTCCTCGCCAACGCGGCCGCGGTCGGCGTGCCGCCCCGCCGGCTTCCCCCGCTGGCGCTGCTGAAGGCCGCGGGCGCGGCCGGGCTGCTGCTCGGGCTGCTGGGCGTACGCCCGCTGGGCATCGCCGCCGGCACCGGCCTGGTGCTGTTCTACGTCGGCGCGGTGGCCGCTCATGTGCGGGCGCGGGTGTGGCGCACGATCGCCTTCCCGGTCCTGTTCCTCGCCCTGGCGGTCGCGGCCCTGGCGCTCGCGGCGGCCCGGTGACCGGCCGGGCCGCAGGGGGCGGGGCCGGCTCAGTGGAACAGCAGGTAGCGGGTGACGAGGGACCGGGCCCGGTCGGCGTCGATGCCGAGGGCCCGGCCGAGGTCGTCCCAGCGCTGGTCGCCGTCCTCCTCGATCAGGCAGGCCGCCTCCCGGCCGGCCCGCCGGGTCAGCCGGTCCAGGGCGGCGACGGCCCGCAGCGCGGCGGCCGGCGCGTCCTCGGCCAGTGCGAACAGCTTCTCCTCCAGGGTGCTCAGCAACTGGGCCAGGTCGTCCGGCAGCGGCACGGTCCGCCCCTCGACCGTGCGGATGTGCTCGCTCCAGTCCCGGCGCGGCCCCGAGACGTCCAGTTCCTCCAGACCGTCCTCGGCCAGCTCGTCCCAGGGGACGGGGGTGCTCGGCCCGCGCCAGCCGCAGCTGCAC
>NZ_MUMF01000794.1 GCF_002155905.1 Streptomyces tricolor
CGGCGGCCGGCGCGGCCGGGGTCCGCTGTGGTGCTGGGGCCTGTCGTTCGGATCAGGTCGGCTGTGAGGCACGTGGCCGTTCGGCCGACCCGAACGACAGGCCCTAGTTCCCGGCCGCCCAGTCCTCGTACGACGTCCACGCCCGCAGCTCGCGCGCGCTGACGAACGCGTGCTCCGTGCCCGTGACCGGGTCGGTGAACTCCAGCCTCCGGGCGAGGAGTTGCAGCGGGCGCCGGAAGTCGCCGGGGGGTGCCGGGTCGGCCACCTCGGGGTACAGCGGGTCGCCGAGGATGGGCACGCCCAGGGTGTTCAGGTGCACCCGCAGCTGGTGGGTCTGGCCGGTCGCCGGGACGAGCCGGTACCGGGCGCGGCCGGACCGGTGCCCGGCCAGTTCCACGCGGGTCTCCGCGTTCGGCTCGCCGGCGACCTCCCGGGCGGCCTGCACCCCGCGCTCGCCCTGCCCCGGACCGTGCGCAGCAGGATCGTGAAGGAGCGCGGGGTGCAGGC
>NZ_MUMF01000795.1 GCF_002155905.1 Streptomyces tricolor
GGGTGTTCGAGATGTTCGTGCCGGTCGCGAACCGACCGTCGCGGCTCGGTACCACCGTCGTGAAATGGTCTGCGTGCGAGTCCGAGTAGTACACACACTGCTGCAGGTTCACGTAACGACCCGTGTTCTGGTCCAGCGCCTTGACGCCTGACAACAAGGGGATGAGCTGGAAGATCCCGTTTCCATCGGCGCAGGACGGCGCGGTGTCAGGCGTGTTGGAGACGTTGGTTCCCGCCGAGAAGTCGGTGTCGATCGGCACCACGACCGTGAAGTGGTCACGCGTGAAACTGTTGTAGTACACACACTGGTGCAGGTTCAGATAGCGTCCGGCCGTCAGGTCGACGCCCAGGACCTTCGACTCCGCGAGGGAGAGTTCGAAGTTCCCGTTTCCGGGGCCGCACGACGGCTGTCCCTGCGGGTCCTGGGTGGTGGAGATGTTCGTGCCGGTCGCGAACCGGCCGTCGCGGCTCGGCACCAGTGTCGTGAAGCGCTGCGCACCGGCGGGCACCCGCGGGAAGTACACGCACTGGTGAAGATTCAGATACTCACTGGCCCGCTGCCACTGGCCGTGAGCGTTGTGGCCCCCGTCCCAGGCCCGGTACGGAACCGCACCGGCGGAGGCCGGTGTGCTGCCGACCAGCGCGGCGACCGTCAGTGCGGCACCAGCGAGCGCAGCGAAGCGTGACGAAAGACGCATGAGCCCATCCCCTCTCTCTTGTGCCGCCTCCCCGACATATGCGGCGGAGTGGTCCTCATTCGAGAGACTGCCCCCGTGATATCACCCCCCGGCGATGGCCCGAGAACTTCACCCCATCGAGTGCATCGCCCTATCCGAGAGGGGGTGGCAGGGGGGCACGCTGGAGGCTGTTGTGGCCAAGCCGCCGCGGATGGCCGCCCTGCGGGAGCGGCGTGGCGGTGGAGTGCGGAGGGCAGGCTCCGGCGGCGACCACGACCAAGACGCCGAGGCATCCCGTTCGCTGCCGTCCGAGCGCCGCGTCGGCACCCTTTGAGGGCCCGCGGAAGACCGGCTGGGATGCTTCGTCGTCACCGGCCCGGATGCGGCCGAGGTGGAACAGCGAGCCGACACGCTCGCGCGGTAGGTCCGCCTCCGAGCTGATGGCGGCCGTTACCGACGCGCTGCCGTACGGGTTCGGCAGCGCCGCTCTCGCCGAGCTGCAGCGCCTGGTCGACGACGTGCTGCACGTCGAGGGGTACGCCGTGGCGCTGCCGCACATCGGCTCCAGCCGAACCAGGGACCAGGGGCCACCACGCCGCATAGAGCGAACGCAATCACCCACCTGGTTGCTCCCAGCGGGAAACGGAACCTGAGCGGCGCGCATGAGCGCCGGCTCGCTGACCAAGCTCTCGATTCTCGGCAGGACGTCTCACCGGCGGATGTAACCCCCCAACCTGCGGCGTGCGAGGAATCGGAACTCGTCCGACGGAGCTGCACCGGCTTCCGCGAGCGGGGTGCTCGTGGGAGCCGGTGGGGGTGGTCATAGGGGACGTGGCCACCCGGGGCGGAGCCGATCACCGGGTCAGGTGTCCGTGTTGCCGGGCGGGAGCAGGGTCGTCTGGGCCCGCCAGGCCTCGACCAGGCGTTCGTGCAGGGAGTTCCACCGGTCGGCGCCGGGGAAGCGATCCTTCATCCAGAATCACTGCGGAGGAAGCAGTCCGGGAGAGCGTCCGCTCGGGGTCCCTGCGCGAGGGCCATCGCGGCCGGCGACCCGTCCTACCGCACGATCAAGGGCATCCTCATCGCCAACACCGAGACCGATCCCGAGCCCGAGTCCAGCGGAGACGCGGGGCCGCGGCCTTCCTCCACGGCCCCGCCCGGCTCTTCGCCACCGTCGCGACCCCCGACGCGACGGACGACATCCATGACGACCAGGTCCACGACGAAGCCGAGGTGGAAGCCCGATGACCGTGATGGACGCCGCACTGCGGGAGTCGCTCAAGACCCTGCGACTCTCGGGCATGCTGGAAACCCTCGACGCCCGCCTCGCCCAGGCCCACGGCAGCGAACTCGGCCATCTCGACTTCCTGCAGGTCCCTCTGCCAGGACGAGATCACCCGCCGGGAGACCGTCGCCTTCCACGCCGCCTGCAGTGAGCGAAGTTCGAGCAGCAGGTCACCCTCAAGGAGTTCGACTTCACCGCCTCCTCGAAACTGCCCGCCGCCCGGATCCGCGACCTCGGCGCCCTGCGCTGGCTGCATGCCGGGGAGTCGGTCCTCCTCTTCGGCCCCGTCGGCGTCGGCAAGACCCACATCGCCCAAGCCCTCGGCCACCTCGCCCTCCGCCAGGGAGCCCACGTCCGCTTCGCCAAGACCAGCCGCATCCTCGCCGACCTCGCCGGCGGCCACGCGGACCGCACATGGGAGAAACGGATCCGCGAACTCGTGCGCCCCGACGTCCTCATCCTCGACGACTTCGCCATGCGCCAGCTGTCCGCGGCCCAGGCCGACGACCTCTGCGAACTCGTCTCCGAGCGGCAGGGACGGTCTCTGATCATCACCAGCAACCGGGCGCCCAGCGACTGGTATCCCCTCTTCCCCAACCCCGTCGTCGCCGAGTCCCTCCTGGACCGGCTCATCAACACCAGCCATCAAGTGATCATGAACGGGCCTAGCTACCGCCCGAACAAGCGGCCCAGGAACCCCACCGACAAGACCAAACAGGAAAAACCGGTGGACGTCGTCGGGATACTTGGCAGTAGAGGCGGTCGCTGGCGGTCCTTCATCCGGACGCGGCGCTTCGGCAATGAGTTTGGATGGCTGTGCCTGAAGCGCTCCGCAGTGAACGCGCGCTTGCCGGCCGCGGTCCCCGTCGTGGCCGATGGGGCGCCGGTGGAGTGGGGACCTGTGACGGTCCGGCGTGTCGCGGTTTCCCACGAAATCCGGTGGAGCCTCGGCGGCCGGACGTGGTTGGGTCCTGCTCAATGCTGCGCTGACACGGCCCGGCACAGTGCGAGGCGCAAGGTCCGAATCGCAGGCGCGGTCTAGCCCGCGTGTCGTCGAGTGATGGAGGTATCGCGGTGGCTGGTTATGGGGCGCTTTCCAACGTATACGAGTGGCTGATCGGGGACGACAGGCTGACCCCCGCCAAGGCAGCCGCGGTTTACTACAGCGATGTCGTGGGCTCTCTGCCGCCCAACGCGCGCGTCCTCGACTGCGCGTGTGGAACCGGCCAGCTCGCCGTCGGTCTCGCGAGTCTTGGCCTTGACGTGGTCGCCGCAGACGCCAGCGATGGGATGGTTCGCCGGACCGAGAAGGCCGCCGACGAGCAGGGTGTCTCGCTTCGAGCCCTCCGCGCGAGCTGGGACGAACTGCCCGACCGCCTGGAGGACTCCACGTTCGATCTGGTGTTCTGCGTCGGCAACTCGCTCGGGCACGCCGAGGGCGCAGCCGGGCGCCTGACCGCACTGGAAGCGATGTCGCGGCTGCTGAATCCGGGCGGACGCCTTGTGCTCCACTCACGCAACTGGGAGCTCGTGCGCTCTGCCGGCTCACGGGTAGACGTCCGCGATCGACTCATCCGCCGCGACGGCCGCGATGCGGTCGTCAGCTACTACTGGCAGATCGAGCAGTGCTGGGAGCAGGAACACTTCCTTGAGATCGTGGTCGCGCAGATCGAGCCGGATGGGGCAGTGCGAGCCTGCTCGGAGCGGTTGTCCATCTGGCCCTACCGGTACGAGGACCTCGTGGCACAGTTGCGGAGCGTCGGACTCACGGTGCAGTCCACCACCTTCGCCCCCGAGAGCGATGGATACCTGGTGGTCGCCAGCCGCGACCAGGCGCGAGGCACGTCTGAGCCGGTGCGCTGATCTGCCTTTCGTCGTCGTTGCCGACCTGCCGGCTCGCGACCGCCTGCAGCGCTTCGCGAAGTGTTCAGCGCTTGAAGCGGTTGCTGCGGGTGCGGTCCTCACCCTGCATCTGACCTGCTCAAGCTGATGTTGGAAACAGCTCGCGATCTGCCTTACCGTCAGCTCACGTCAGCGACTGGGGAATTACGTGAACTTCCGCCTGGGAATTTCGCGATCGTCCACACTCGGGGAGCTTTATCTTCTCGAAGTCCTGTGTAATCAGACGTTCGCGTCCTGACAGGACGGGCAGGTCATTCGCGGCCTTGCGCAAGAGAGGTTTCAGTTCTTCGAAAGTTGGCCCGGACGGGTGCCCGATCTTGTCGGCGGCGGAATTCAGTTCGTACATGGAGTCTCTCGAACGATTGATCGCGGTGATAAGTTCGGTATACCGCTGGGCGCAGACGGCGTTGGCCTCCTTCGTCCAGTCAGCGAGGGTGAAGGGGGCTGGACGTAGCGACCCTTGATCAGGAGTACCGCCGTCAGAATTCCGGCGAGGCTTGCAGCGACGGCAATCCATCCGCCGAGGCGCCGTGGCAGCGTCCGACGCAACTGCCGATTGTTGTCGCTCCTGTGCTCGCCTCGCACAAGCGATGGATGCCAGTGCTGTGCGCCGATGACTACGAAGGCGCAACCATTTCGCCCGGATGCGTCAACGGCGCGGAACACGGCAAGTGACCGTCGCCGGACCTGCCCGGCTGTGTCGATGGCGACGGGCCCCAGCCGCGCCTCGTGACCGCGGTTGAGAATCCGGCTCGCCCGGCGTCCCGGGCCAGTGCCGCCTCGACGCTATGGCCGGCCGGTCTCCGCGGGCAGGGTGCACGATGTCGCCTCGTGCGCCCGGGCCGCGGCCGCCGAACAGCTCCTGGTGCCGCTCCCCAGTGCGGATAACTTCCGAGCGCTGCGCCGCTGTCGCAAGTGTCTCGTACCGGCCCCGCTCACCACGACGTCTGAGGAGTCAGGGGGAGCGATGGGCGGCCAGGGCTTCTTCTGTTGTGGGGTAGGCGAGGAGTAGTTCGTCGAGGCCGGTCAGCGCCAGCATGCGGCTCAGCCGGTCGGGAACGGCGGCCAGCACGACGGTTCCCTGGGCTTGTTGTGCGTAGCGCCAGATGCCGACCAGGGTGCTGAAGCCGGAGGAGTCGCAGAAAGTGATCTGGTGCAGGTCGAGGATGAGGTGGCGGTGTCCGCGTTGTATCAGGTCGAGGGCCTGGGCGCGCACAACGGACATGGTCTCGTAGGTGAGTTCACCGGTCACGCTGGCTACGGCGAGGTCGCCGTCAGTGTGCCGGCAGGTGAGGGTGGCGGTGGGGTTCACGGGCGGCTCTTCGGCTGCGGGCCGGTGGGGGCGGTTGTGTGGGC
>NZ_MUMF01000008.1:0-242 GCF_002155905.1 Streptomyces tricolor
CCTCGCGGACCGTGCTGAAGTGCCGCCCGTCGATCACCCGGCCCTGCCGGTTGGACTGCACGGACAGCCGCACGTACACCTTGTCGTCACCCGCGGCGACCGCGTGGTGCAGCAGCGTCTCGGCCTCGTCCGGATGCCCCGGCACATGCACGGTCCACCCGTCCAGCGTGTCGAGCAGGGCCACGTCACCCGGGGCCATGTGCGTGAAGCCGCCGGCCGGCCAGTCGAAGGAGGCGGCGGCG
>NZ_MUMF01000008.1:358-838 GCF_002155905.1 Streptomyces tricolor
TCCAGCAGCCGGGAGACGACGGGGGCGAAACGGTCACGCATGGTGTCCATGAGGGTGTGCCCTTTCTCTGAGCGCGGGGGAGGGTCAGGCGTTCTTCGGCTCGACGCGGGCCACGACCACGTGCGGCCGGCCCGGATGCGGCGCGGTGAACGCGGCGTACAGGGCCTCGTGGTCGCGTCCGTCGACGGTCACCGCGGACCAGCCCGCGGCCTCGAACCGGGCGGTGATCCCGCCGGGCAGCGCATGACTGGCGGAGGAGTTGTCGATCACGACGGTGTGCAGCCGGTCGAGTCCGGCGGGCCCGGCGAAGGCGATCGCCTCGTGGTTGCTGCCCTCGTCCAGCTCGGCGTCCCCGATCAGCACCCACACCGCCGGGTCGGGCCGGCCCTGCGCCCGCAGGCCCAGCGCGGTGCCCACGGCGATCGGCAGCCCGTGCCCGAGCGACCCGCTGCCGATCTCGGCGCCCGGCACCAGTACCCG
>NZ_MUMF01000079.1 GCF_002155905.1 Streptomyces tricolor
AATAGGCCGAGGGCTTGTCCATTGATGCTCGCGTCCACTGTGTATGTTCTGAGGCAACGAACGGTTGCCGGCTTTGAGCTGAACTGTAAACACAAATGAAGAGTGTGCTTGTTCGCTCGAAACCATTAGGGTTTCGGTGGTCATAGCGTGAGGGAAACGCCCGGTTACATTCCGAACCCGGAAGCTAAGCCTCACAGCGCCGATGGTACTGCAGGGGGGACCCTGTGGGAGAGTAGGACGCCGCCGAACAATCTTTGGAGGACCCCTGGTCACCAGCGTTCAGCTGGGACCAGGGGTCCTTTTGTTTTTACAATGCTTGTGGTACCGAAGACAGGAGTCACCATGTCCACCAACTCTCCCGACGACCGACCGGAGCGCGACCAGCGGCGACGGGACAGTGGTGATCGGGGTGACCGTGGCGGCTTCCGCCGCGACAACGACCGCCGTGACAACGACCGGCGCGGTGGCGACCGTGGCGGCTACGGCCGCCGCGATGACCGGCGTGACGACCGCCGCGATGACCGGCGTGATGAGCGTCGTGACGACCGCCGTGGTGGCGGGTTCCGTCGCGAGGGTGAGCGCGGTGCGCGCCCCGGTTTCCACCGGGACGACCGCGACCGCGGCGAGCGGGGCGGCTTCCGCCGGGACTTCGAGCGCCGTGACGACCGCCGCGATGACCGGCGTGACGACCGCCGCGACGACCGTGGGGACCGCGGGTTCCGGCGGGACGACCGTGGCGGCGACCGCCCCTCCTACCGTCGCGACGACGACCGTGCCGGCTACGGCCGCCGTGACGACAGCCGTGGCGGCTTCGGGCGCCGCGACGACCGCAGGGACGACCACCGTGACCGTGGCGAGCGTGGCGGCTTCCGCCGCGACTACGAGCGGCGTGACGACCGCCGGGACGACAGCCGGGACGAGCGTCGTGACGACCGCCGTGGTGGCGGGTTCCGTCGCGAGGGTGAGCGCGGAGCGCGTCCGGCGTTCCGCAGGGACGACCGCCGTGATGACCGGCGTGACGACCGCAGGGACGACCGTGGGGACCGCGGGTTCCGGCGGGACGACCGTGGCGGCGACCGCCCCTCCTACCGTCGCGACGACGACCGTGGCGGTTTCCGCCGTGACGACGACCGTGGTGGCTTCCGCCGAGACGACCGACGTGACGACGACCGCGGTGGCTTCCGCCGGGACTTCGAGCGTCGTGACGACCGTCGCGATGACCGACGTGACGACCGACGTGACGACCGTGACCGTGGTGACCGCGGTGGGTTCCGGCGGGACGACAGCCGGGGCGACCGTGGTGGATTCCGGGGCCGGGACGACCGTGGGAGCCGTGGGCCGCGCAGGGACGACCGGGGTGACCGCGGTGGTCGCTCCGGTGGTTTCCGGGGCCGTGACGGCCGGGACGACCGCCGTGGCGGTGGCCGGTTCCGCGAGGAGCGGGACCGGGACCGGGAGCCGATCAAGCGGCTGCCGATCCCGGAGGACGTCACCGGTGAGGAGATCGACAAGGACGTCCGGCAGGAGCTGCAGAGCCTGCCCAAGACGCTCGCCGAGGACGTCGCCAAGAACCTGGTGATGGTCGCCCGGCTGATCGACGAGGACCCCGAGGGCGCCTACGGCTACTCCAAGGTGGCCCTGCGCCTGGCGTCCCGCGTGGCCGCCGTACGCGAGGCCGCCGGGTTCGCCGCGTACGCCAACCAGAAGTACGGCGAGGCCCTCGCCGAGTTCCGGGCCGCCCGGCGGATGACCGGCACCGTGGAGCTGTGGCCGGTCATGGCCGACTGCGAGCGCGGTCTCGGCCGGCCGGAGAAGGCGCTGGACATGGCCGGTGCCCCGGAGGTGCACAAGCTGGACAAGGCCGGTCAGGTCGAGATGCGGCTCGTCGCCGCCGGTGCCCGGCGTGACATGGGCCAGCTGGACGCGGCCATCGTGACCCTGCAGAGCCCCGAGCTGGCCTCCAACTCGGTGCAGCCGTGGACCGCCCGCCTGCGCTACGCGTACGCCGACGCCCTGCTGGCCGCCGGCCGGGAGAGCGAGGCACGGGAGTGGTTCGCGAAGGCCGTCGAGGCCGACCGGGACGGCAGCACGGACGCCTCCGACCGGCTCGCCGAGCTGGACGGCGTCGAGTTCGTCGACGCCCTGGCCGAGGACGGAGCCGACGAGGCCGGCGAGGCCGTCGAGGCCGGGGACGCCGAGGAGTCCGACCGGTCCGCCGGCGACTCCGCCGAGGACGGCGACAAGGACTGACGTCCGGCACCGACGAGGTCACTGAGAAGAGGGCAGGCCCCCCGGGGGTCTGCCCTCTTTCGTGCGGTGCCGGCTGCCGACGCCTTAGATCTCCACCGCCCGCAGTACCAGCCCGGAGGCCGGCTTCGGGCCGAACGACGTCGACTTGCGGGGCATCCGCACCCCTTGCCGGGCCAGGTCCCGTACGACCTCCTCACGGACCGGGTGCATCAGGACGGCCGTACTGCCGTCGCGTTCCGCCTTCTCGACCGTCGCGGCCGTGTCGTGGATGTACGCGATGTGGGCCGGGGAGTCCTCGGGGATGTGCCAGACGTGTTCCAGCAGCGCGGCGTGCAGGACCGTGGCGTCCAGGGCGCGCCAGGCGGCCGGGCGGTCCGCCGGGATCGTCCGGGCCAGCAGGTCCGGGTCCGGGCGGTCGAGCAGGTGGAAGCCGCCGTCGCCGGCCAGCAGGAAGGAGTTGCCCGCGCAGGACGCGTCCGCGAGGGCCTCCAGCGCCTCCGGCAGGGGCATGTCGAGGTGGCGTACCCGGAACAGGCCCTCCACCGCCGCCAGCGCGTCGGCGACCCGCAGGCCGTGCAGCAGCCGGTGGATGGCGCGGACCCGCAGCGGGTAGCGCACGGTGTCGACCAGCAGGACCAGGCCGTAGTCCCACGGGCTGGGGGAGGGGTGCTCCGCGCGCAGCCGCCGGTAGGTGGCCCAGCGGTGGTGGCCGTCGGCGATCAGGGCCTGGCGGCCGGCCAGGTCGGTCTGGATGCGGGCCAGTTCCCCGGGGTCGGTCACGGACCACAGGCGGTGGTGGAAACCGTCCTCGGTGGTCGTGGCCAGCAGGGGCGGGCGGTCCGCCGTACGGTCGACGACGTCGGCCGCCGCGCCGTCGCCCCGGTAGGTCAGCAGCAGCGGCTCCAGGTTCGCGCGCGTGGCGCGCATCAGGGCCGCGCGGTCGGCGACCACGGGCGGCATGACGTCCTCGTGCGGCAGCACCACGCCCTCCGCCGGCTCCGAGACCCGCAGGGTGCCGATGATGCCGCGCTGGAGCATGCCGTTGCCGTCGCGTTGCTCGTACACGTACAGGCCCGGCTCCGGGTCGGCGGTGAGGATGCCCTCGTCCAGCCAGCGGCGCAGGGTGTCGGCGGCCTGCTCGGTGCGGGCGCTGGGCGTCCCGGCCTCGGGCAGGATCAGCCGGACGATGTTGTACGGGTCGGCCGACTGCAGGTGGTGCAGGCCGTCGGGGCGTACGACGACGTCGTAGGGAGGGGAGGTGACGGAGGCCAGACTGCCGACCCGGTCGGGGTCGTAACGAAGGCCTCGGAACGGGGTGAGTTCCAGGCCGCGACGCGCCGTTGCCTCCATGTGACCTGCTGTGTTCATCCCGGCATCGTACGTGTGTCGGTGGCGTGCGGGATGATCGAGGGGATAGGCGAGTGAACGAGGAGCGATGTGGACATGAGCCAGGGCGTCAGGACGAGGCCGGAGGGCAGTGGGCGGCCCCTGAGCGAGGCGTACGACACGGCGCTGCTCGATCTGGACGGGGTGGTGTACGCGGGCGGGAGCGCGATCGCGCACGCGGTCGACTCGCTGGCGGTGGCCCGGGCGGGCGGGATGCATCTCGCGTACGTCACCAACAACGCGCTGCGCACCCCGGACGCGGTGGCCGAGCACCTGACGGAGCTGGGCATACCGACGGGCGCGGACGATGTCATCACCTCCGCGCAGGCCGTCGCGCGGCTGATCAGCGAGCAGGTGCCGGCCGGGGCGCGGGTGCTGGTGGTCGGCGGTGAGGGGCTGCGGGTGGCGCTGCGCGAGCGCGGCCTGACGCCGGTGGAGTCGGCGGACGACGACCCGGCGGCGGTCGTGCAGGGCTACGGCGGCCCGGAGCTGCCCTGGGGGCGGTTCGCGGAGGCGTCGTACGCGATCCGGCGGGGTGTGCCGTGGTTCGCGTCCAACACCGATCTGACGATTCCGAGCGGGCGGGGCATCGCGCCGGGCAACGGGGCGGCCGTGGAGGTGGTGCGGATCGCGACGGGCGCCGAGCCGCAGGTCGCGGGCAAGCCGCTGCCCCCGATGCACCGGGAGACGATCATCCGGACGGGCGCCGAGCGTCCGCTGGTGGTCGGGGACCGGCTGGACACGGACATCGAGGGCGCCTTCAACGGCGGGGTGGACTCGCTGCTGGTGCTGACCGGGGTCACCGACGGGGCGCAGCTGCTCGCCGCGCCGCCGCGGCACCGGCCGACGTACGTGGACGCCGATCTGCGCGGGCTGCTGACCGGCCAGCCGGAGATCGCCCGCGAGAGCGACGGCTTCCGCTGTGGCGGGTGGACGGCGACGGCCGGGGCCGACCGGTTGGAGCTGGCCGGCGACGGTGAGGCGCTGGACGGGCTGCGGGCGCTGTGCGCGGCGGCCTGGACGGCGGCGGGGGACGGCTCCTGCACGCTGGACGGGGAGAAGGCGCTGGCCAGGCTGGGGCTCTGACGGACCGCCAGAGAACGGCCCCCAGAGGACGGTCCCCTAGGAGGAGGGACCGCCAGCGGACGGCCTCCAGGGACGGCCTCCAGGGACGGCCCCGAGCGGACGGCCCCGAGCGGGCGGCTCTCGGTGAGCGGTCCTCGGCGGGCCGTCCCGGCGGCGGCCTCTTCGGCGGGGCGAGGCCGGTCTCACAGGAATCGGGGATCGTGATCGAATGCGAGGGTAGGCTAACCTAACCTCGTGTTGGTCGACAGTCCTCCGGAACAGCGCGCGGAGACCGCCCCCGCGCCCCCAACCCGCCGGGCGGCGCGGGCCCTTGGGCTCCTGCTCTCGGTCGTACTCCTGGTGCTCGTCGCGCTGGCGAGCATCGCGGTCGGGGCGAAAGCCCTGTCGTTGGACCAGGTCTGGCACGGCCTGTTCCACGACACGGGGACGTACGGCGACGTGGTCGTGGGCGAGCGGCTCTCCCGCACCGTCCTCGGCCTGCTGGTCGGCGCCGCGCTCGGGCTGTCCGGCGCGGTGCTCCAGGCGCTGACCCGCAACCCGCTGGCCGACCCGGGGCTGCTCGGCATCAACGCGGGCGCCTCCGCCGGCGTCGTCACGGCCGTCACCTACGCCGGCGTCACCAGCCTCACCGGCTATGTGTGGTTCGCGTTCCTCGGCGCGTCGGCCGTCGGCGCGCTGGTGTGGTTCCTCGGCGGCAGCCGGGGCGCCACCCCGGTCCGTCTCGCGCTCGCGGGTACGGCGATCAGCGCGGCCCTGTACGGCTACCTCCAGGCCGTGATGATCATGGACGGCGCGGCGCTGGCCAAGATGCGGTTCTGGACGGTGGGTTCGCTGGCCTCGGCCGGCTACTCGACCATCACGCAGGTGCTGCCGTTCCTCGTGGTCGGCACAGTCCTCGCGCTCGGCCTGGCCCGGCCGCTGAACGCCGTCGAGATGGGCGACGACACCGCCCGCGCGCTCGGCGCGAACCTCAATCTCACCCGCGGGCTGGCCATGCTCGCCGCCGTGCTGCTGTGCGGCGCCGCCACCGCCGCCTGCGGCCCGATCGTCTTCGTCGGCCTGATGATCCCGCACGTCGTGCGCTCGTTCACCGGCCCCGACCTGCGCTGGATCCTGCCGTACGCCACGGTCCTGGCGCCCGTGCTGCTGCTCGGCGCCGATGTCATCGGCCGGATCGTGGCCCGCCCCGCCGAGCTTCAGGTCGGCATCGTCACCGCGGTCATCGGCGGCCCGGTCTTCATCTTTCTCGTACGACGGCGGAGGACGGCCCAGCTGTGAAGACACACCCCAGGAGCCGTGCCGTACGCACCCCCGGCGGGCTCTCCCTGCGCGTGGAGCCGCGTGCCCTGATCGTCGTCGTGCTGCTGCTGGCCGCCGCCTGCGCCGCGGGTGTCGCGCTGATCGGCACCGGCGACGCGAAGATCCCGGCGGCCGACGTGCTGCGGACGCTCGCCGGGAACGGCACCGCCTACCAGGACTTCATCGTCAACGAACTGCGGCTGCCGCGGGTCCTCGTCGGCCTGCTGGTCGGTGCCGCGCTGGGCCTGGGCGGCGCGCTGTTCCAGTCCGTCTCCCGCAACCCGCTCGGCAGCCCGGACCTGCTCGGCCTGTCGCAGGCCTCCACGGCCGGCGCGCTGGTCATGATCGTCCTGGTGTCGGGCAGCGCCACCCAGGTCACCCTGGGCGCGCTGGCCGGCGGCCTGGTGACCGGCTTCGCCCTCTACGCGCTCGCCTGGAAGCAGGGCGTGCACGGCTACCGGCTGGTGCTGGTCGGCATCGGTGTCAACGCCGTGATGACGGCGGTCAACGGCTATCTGCTCACCAAGGCCGACATGGTCGACGCGGCCCGCGCGGTGGTGTGGATGACCGGCTCGCTCAACGGACGCGACTGGGAGCAGGTCTGGCCGCTGCTCGGGCTGTGCGCCGTCCTCGTCCCGCTGGTCCTCGCCAACGCGCGCGGCCTGCGGATGATGGAGATGGGCGACGACATCTCCAACGCGCTCGGTGTGCGCGTGCAGCGCGTCCGGCTCGTGCTGATGGTCTCCGCCGTCCTGCTCGCCGCCGCCGCCACGGCCGCCGCGGGCCCCGTCAGCTTCGTCGCGCTGACCGCGCCGCAGCTGGCCCGCCGCCTCACCCGCTCGCCCGGGCCGAACCTGGTCCCCTCCCTCTGCATGGGGGCGACCCTGCTGGTCGCCGCCGACTGGGCCTCCCAGCGCGCCTTCGGCGCCGACCAGCTGCCCGTGGGCGTGGTCACCGGCGTCCTCGGCGGCGCCTACCTGCTGTGGCTGCTGGTCACCGAGCGCCGGGCGGGCCGGATATGAAGCGCGCGCACCACCCGGACGCGAGCGGCGCGCACCCGAACACCTCTAGGAGCACTGTGAACCGCCTGTCCGCCGAGAACGTCACCCTCGCCTACGACCAGCGCGTCATCGCCGAGCAGCTGTCGGTGGAGATCCCCGACAACTCCTTCACGGTGATCGTCGGTCCGAACGCGTGCGGCAAGTCGACGCTGCTGCGGGCGCTGTCGCGGATGCTCAAGCCCAGCGAGGGCCGGGTCCTGCTGGACGGGCAGGCCATCCAGGCGATGCCCGCGAAGAAGGTCGCGCGGACCCTCGGCCTGCTGCCGCAGTCGTCCGTCGCGCCCGACGGCATCACGGTCGCGGACCTGGTCGGCCGGGGCCGCTACCCGCACCAGGGCCTGCTGCGCCAGTGGTCGGCGGAGGACGAGCGGATCGTGAACGAGGCGATGCGGCAGACCGGCGTCGCCGAGCTGGCCGAGCGGTACGTCGACGAGCTGTCCGGCGGTCAGCGGCAGCGGGTGTGGATCGCGATGGCGCTGGCCCAGCAGACCCCGCTGCTGCTGCTGGACGAGCCGACCACCTACCTGGACATCCAGCACCAGATCGACGTCCTCGACCTGTGCGCCGAGCTGCACGAGGAGCAGGGCCGGACGCTGGTGGCGGTGCTGCACGACCT
>NZ_MUMF01000796.1 GCF_002155905.1 Streptomyces tricolor
AGTACAAGTGGCTGAACCGGGGGACGGCGGACCGTCTGCTGCGCGGTGGGTCACTGGAAGCCGTCGACGCCTCCGTTCGTGACCAGGCCGAACGCCTCTCGCAGGCGCTCGGCGCGCTGTCCGCGGAGGCGGCCCCCGCGCCCGGTGAACTCCCCGGCGAGCAGGCCGCCCTGGCCGCGTTCCGCAAGGCCCGCGTCGGCGCCGGGTGCCGGGGTGCGGGCAGCGGCGGGGGCGTGGGCGGCGGCGGTGCGCTCCGCGTCGGCGGCCTCGCGGGCCTTGCGGAACGCGGCCAGGGCGGCCTGCTCGCCGGGGAGTTCACCGGGCGCGGGGGCCGCCTCCGCGGACAGCGCGCCGAGCGCCTGCGAGAGGCGTTCGGCCTGGTCACGAACGGAGGCGTCGACGGCTTCCAGTGACTCACCGCGCAGCAGACGTTCCGCCGTCTCCCGGTTCAGCCACTTGTACTGCTCGTCGGCCATCACATGTCCTTCTGCGTCCGCGCACGCGTATGCGTCACAGTTGCGGACGTCACCGCGCGGCTGCGCGGTTCTCGCTGAGGCGGGAGTGCGTCGAGTCCGCCCGCGGATTCCGGATCGTTCCCGATCAGCTCGGCGAGCCGCTTCAGACCGCGGTGCGCGGCGGTACGGACGGCGCCGGCGCGTTTGCCGAGGGTCTCGGCGGCGGTCTTGGCGTCCAGTCCCACGACGACGCGCAGGACGACCGCCTCGGCCTGGTCCTGCGGGAGCCGGGCGATCAGAGAGAGGGTGCTGTCGGTGGCCAGGGCCTCGATGGCCTCGCCGGCCGTGTCGGACTCGGCGGCCCGGCCGGTCAGCTCCGTCTCGTCGCCGCCTATGGCGGGGCGGCGGCCGCGCATGCGTATGTGGTCCAGGGCGCGGTTGCGGGCGATCCGGGCGGCCCAGCCGCGGAACCGGTCGGCGTCACCGCTGAACCGGTCCAGGTCGCGGGCGATCTGCAGCCAGGCCTCGGACGCGACGTCCTCGGCGTCGGCTTCGCCGACCAGTGTGCGGACGTATCCGAGCAGCCGGGGGTGCACCGCGCGGTACACCGTACGGAACGCGGTCTCGTCCCCGCTCTGTGCCGCACACACCGCGGCGGTCAGCTCCGCGTCGTCCCCCAGCACCGTACTCCCTTTACGCCCGTCTTCGATCGGCGCGAAAGGCACGTTACGGCGTGAAACCGCTACGCGTCCATGTCTGTAGAAGATGCAACTAACTCGTGACCGGGTTCGGATGTGCGCAGGGTGAGGTCCGGCGGTGGCCGGGTGTGACAGAAACCGCACTCTCGGCGCTGAAGAGAGTACGGGCCCGCGCGGCTCGTCCGTGCGACGGCCGGGGCCTCTCCTGTGGGGGGTGGCGGCCCCGGCCGTTGCCTCTGGCTTCCTCCCCCAGGCACCGCGGCCACCGAGCTGATCGACGGAGCCCTGATCTGCATGATGCCGCCGCAGCGGTCCTGGCACCCCCGGCGAGCGACCAGGCCGGTGACCGGAGAGCGCCGCCTCACCGCATGCCTGGCCATGGGCTCGCGGCCCTAGCGCTTGCCGCCCGCCGGCTTCCCGGGGCTGCCGCCCTTGGTCTCGCCCTTGCCCTCGCCCTTGCCGGCGCCACCGGAGTTGCCGGACTCGCCAGACTTGCCGGAATCGCCCGGCTTACCCGCCTTTTCGCCCTGTGCGCGGGCCTCCTGGGCGGCGCAGTAGTCCGCGACCTTCTCCCGGCCGCCCGCCGCCGTGACGAGCCGCTGCCAGGCGGTCGCCTCCAGGGCGCCGCCCCGCTCGCCGGCCTGTGCCCAGGCGCGGCAGCGGGCCAGGGTGTCCCGGGTGGTCGCCGGACGCCCGGCCCGCTCCGAGGGACCGGCGGACCCCGGGTCCCCCCGGCCGGCCGCCGCCCCGTCGGCCGAGGCGCCCGCCGAGACGGACGGGACGCTCGCCGACGGCCGCGCGGACCGGGAGGCGTCCCGCCCCTCGGCGCCCCGCCCGGACCCCGCCGAGCCGATCGCCGCGACGGCGACTCCGCCCAGCGTGAGACTCGCCAGCGCGAGCGAGAGGGTGGTCCGCAGGGAGCGGCGCGCGCGTCGGGGGCGCCCGGGGCGCCAGTCGTCCCGGGCCCGGGTCCGGGCGTCGTGCGCCCCCGCCTCGCGCGCGGCCCGGAAGGCGGCCACGGCGGCGCGCTCGCCCTCGGGGTCCACGCTCTCGGCACGCAGTACGGCACCGAACCGCGTCTCCAGGTCCGAGCCGCCCGGGGAGGTACCGGCCGGCGCGGCGACGGTGCCGTGAGGGTGCGCGCGCCGACGACCGGACAGCCCGTCGCCGCTGTGCCGTTCACCCATGTCCGTTCCCGTCCTCACCCGGTCCGCCCGGACCTCCGTACGCCGATCCACCCACACACCACACGCCCGCACACCCGCGTCCCACGAAGGCCCCGCACCCGGAGCCGCCGCCGACAACGGCCCCCCGCCCTAAGCCACCGGCCACCGCAGCCACACGCCGAAAGCCCCCGGCCACCACAACCCGACCCTCAGAGCCACCAGCCACCACACCCCCCGGCGCACGCCCGCCAGCCCCGGCCACACACCGGAACCCACCGGCCATCACGACCCGGCCCCCAAGGCCGCCGGCCGCCGCAGCCGCACGCCGAGAGCCCCCGGCCGCCTCACCCCGGCACCCGGAGCCATCAAGCGTCGCAGCCGCACGCCAGAAGCCCTCAGCCATCACAACCCGACCCCCGAGGCCGCCGGCCACCGCAGCCCTCTGCACACGCCCTCCGGCCACCACGCCCACACACCGGAACCCACCGGCCACCACAACCCGGCTCCCAAAGCCACCGGCCACCACGACCCGACCCCCAAGGCCACCAGCCACCGCAGCCCTCCACGCACGCCCGCCGGCCACCACAGCCCCGCGACCAAAG
>NZ_MUMF01000797.1 GCF_002155905.1 Streptomyces tricolor
CCCCCACCCCCACCTGGACCGTCCCCAGCACGATGTTCCACGAAGCCGTCCCCGGCCACCACCTGCAACTGGGCACCACCACCCTCAACACCACCACCCTCAACCGCTTCCAGCGCCTGTCGTGCGAACTCCACCCCGGACACTGCGAAGGCTGGGGCCTGTACGCCGAACGCCTCATGGACGAACTCGGCTACTTCGCCGACCCCGCACACCGCCTCGGCATGCTCGCCGGCGGACAGCAACTGCGCGCCGCACGCATCGTCCTCGACATCGGACTCCACTTGCGCCTGCCCATCCCCCCGGGCACCGGCTTCCACGACGGCGAACGCTGGACCCCCCAGCTGGCCCGCGACTTCCTCACCCACCACTGCGCCCTGAACCCGCCCGCGTTCGTCGCCTTCGAAATCGACCGCTACCTCGGACGCCCCGGACAGGCCCTGGCCTACAAACTCGGCGAAAAAGTATGGCTGGAGGCCCGCGACACAGCCCGCCGCCGCGACGGCACCGCATTCGACCTCAAACAGTTCCACCGCCACGCCCTGGACCTGGGACCCATGGGCCTGGACCTGCTGCGCACCGAACTGACCCGCGACACCGCCCGGACCACACGACACCTGCCCTGACCCACCCCGACCACCCCGCGCACCCCCCATGGAGGAGTGACCGTGTCTCTTTCACGCCGCAAGATCCTGGCCGGCTCGGGCATCGCGGCTTCCTCACTGGCCATCGGGACCCTCGCCACCAGTGAGGCCGCCGCCACCCCCAAGGCCGCCCCCCAGCCCTTCAGGCCCCACGACTGGAAGTCCGTCCGCGCCCAGTTCCTGCTCGACCCCCAA
>NZ_MUMF01000798.1 GCF_002155905.1 Streptomyces tricolor
CGTGGCCGGTGCCGACGTCCAGCCAGGTCTTCGGCGCCGGGTCGTACGGCAGCAGGGCCTCGGCCCGGCTCCGGTACATCGCGCCGCGCCCGCCGAAGGTGCCGCTCATCCGCTGCTCGCCGAGGCCGTCGTAGAAGTCCCGGTAGTAGAACTCCAGTCCTGCCGGTGTCAGTTGCGGGTTCTGGAAGACGTGGCCGCAGTCGGCGCAGCGGTCCAGGGTGAAGCGGCCGGGTTTGTGCTGGAGCAGGTCGGTGGTGCGCAGGCGGCGGGTGAGCCGGCCGGAGGAGCACCAGGGGCAGGTGGTGCGCCGGGGGGCGAAGAAGCGGTCGGTGCCGGCGTCCAGGTCGGCCCGGTAGGCGGGGCGCAGGGCGGCGATGCGGGACGGGGTCGTCCGGGCGCCCTGCGTGCGGGCGGCACGCGCACCGGTCTCCTGCTCACGGGCCTCGCTCATCGGCTCTCTCCTGCCAGTCGTGCGAGATGGGCCGCCGCGGCCCCGGCACCGCCCGCCGTGCGGAACGCGGCGCTGATCCGGGCGGCGGCGGCCCGGTGGGCGGGGTCGTGCAGGACGGTGTCCAGGGCCTCGCCCAGGCGGGCCGCGGTGGCCCGGCCGAAGCGGACCCGGACGCCCGCGCCGGCGTCCACGACCTGACCCGCCACCACCGGCTGGTCGTCCCGGATGGGCGCGACGACGAGCGGGACGCCGTGCCAGAGGGCCTCGCAGACGGTGTTGTGGCCGGCGTGGCAGACGACGGCGTCCATCCGTTCCAGCAGGGGGAGTTGGGGGACGGAGGGCAGGATCAGCGGGTCCGGGTCGTCCGCCGTCGCGGGCAGCGTGCCGGCCGGGTCCGTGATCACCGCCTGGATCCGGTCGGCGCGGTCCCGCAGCGCGGCCAGGGTCTCGGCGAGGAACCGGCCGCCGGCGTCGGCGTTGGCCGTGCCGAGGGTCACCAGGACCTTGGCCCGGCCGCGGTCCAGGCGTTCCCAGGGGAAGTCGGGCCCGGCCGGGCGGCCGGCGAGCGACGGGCCGACGTAGTGGATGTGCGGGGCCGACGGCGCCCGGGGGCCGATGAGTTCGGGGGTGCTGAACACCAGCAGCAGGTGGGGCGAGGAGCGCGGGTCGGCGGTGCCGGCCGGGTCGCCGATGCGGGCGCGCAGCTCGGCCAGGCGCCGCCGGAGCCAGTCGGCGACCTTGGGCATCGCGTCGTAGGCGCCGCCGAACTCGGCGGAGGTGGTCGCCGAGGTGGCCCAGGGCAGCCCGAGGCGCTCGGCCACCAGGGCGCCGGCGAACGCCTGCTGGTCGGCGACGACCACATCGGGGCGGAACCTGGCGACGGCCGCGTGCACCCCGGGTGCCATCGCGTCGGCGAGCGGCAGCAGATACCCCTCCCACAGGAACCGCAGCGCCTCCGCGCCCCGCAGGTCCGGCGGCCGTACGGCGCCCGGGGTGCCCGGCACCGGTCCCGCGCACCGGAAGACCACGGCGTCCGCGCCCGCGAGCCGTCGCACCAGCGCCGGGTCGGCGCACGCCCAGGCCACCTGGTGGCCGTGCGCGGTGAGCCGGGCGGCGACGCCGACGGCGGGGTTGATGTGCCCGGTCAGCGGCGGGACGACGAAGAGGAAGCCGCTCACCGGGCGCCCGCCCCCGCGCCGACCAGGTCCAGGATGTGCCCGCCGACCGCGCCGGGCGCCTCGACCAGGACCGAGTGCTCGTGCCCGGGCAGGACGACCGCCCGGAAGTCCGGCAGCAGCCGCCGCTGCGCCGGCACCAGGTCCGCCAGGTCCGAGTCGCCGCCGTACACGCCGAGGACCGGGCAGCGTACGGCCCTGATCTGGGCCTCGGTGAGCACCCGGCTGGCGGGGATGTCCCGGCCGAGGGTGGTCTCGCGGGCCAGCCGGGCCGCGCCCTTGGCGAGGCGGGCGGTGTTGTGGCCGCGGTGGGCGGTGATCCAGGCGATCGCGTCGGACTCGTTGTGCGCGAGTTCGGTCGTCACCCGGTGCAGGATCCGGCCGAGTTTCGCGGCCCAGGCGGCCGTCGCCGGCTCGGACTCGATCAGGGTCAGGCTGGCCACGCGGCCGGGATGGCGTGCCGCGTACCCGAAGGCGATGGTGCCGCCGTAGGAGTTGCCGACGAGGTGCACGGGCCCGGTGACGGCCAGCCGGTCCAGGAGCGCCTCCAGGTCCGCGATGTTGTGGTCCAGGGTGTAGCCGTGCGGGGGGCGTTCGCTGCGGCCGTGGCCGCGCAGGTCGTACATGACGACGTCGAGTCCGGCCGCCGCGAACGCGGGGGCGACGGTGAAGTAGTAGCTGGCCAGGCTGTCGGTGAGCAGTCCGTGCAGCAGGACGACGGTGGGGTGCGGGGTGCGGCCGTCCGTGGGGCCGGTCCGCTGGACGTGCAGCCGGATGCCGCCGGCGTCGACCATCGCCATGGCTCAGCCCGCCCGGTCGGTCTTCAGGCTCCACACCACGTACTCCACGAGCCGGCCCACGGTCAGGTCGATGATCTCCTCGAACTCCATGCCGGCCACGAACTCGGCGAGGTTGACCCGCTGCCCGTACCGCTCCTCCAGCAGGCCGGCCAGGGTGACGAGGTCGATGCTCTCCAGCTCCAGGTCGCGGTTGAAGGTGGTGGACATGCCGATCACCACGTCGTCGTCGCCGTACTCCGCAAGGACCGTGCGGAGCATGCCGGCGACATCGGCGAGCACGGTGTCGGCGGTGGGCTCCGCCGGGACCGGCTGGATGGGGTTCATCGGAGGTACTCCTCGGCTGAGGGGTCGGGTTGTCCGTCGTCGGCCACGGGGCCGGTCGTCCAGGCCACCACGTAGGCGCGGTCCGGCAGGGCGGGCGGGTTGGCCACCGGGGCGCAGTGCACGGGGTAGGCGCGTTCCAGGCGGCCGGAGACGAGGAGCCGGCTGCCGTCCGGGGCGGCCTCCAGCACGGCGAAGTCCCGGGGGCGGCCCCCGAGTCCGACGCCCTCGGCCTTGGCGACCGCCTCCTTGGCGGCCCAGAAGCGGGTGAACCACACGGCTTCCGGATCGCCGCCGTCCGCGCACCGGGCGCGCAGGAGCCGCAGTTCGGCCGGGCCGAGCGCGGTGGTGAGGGTCGCCGGGTCGCGGCCGGTGACCTCCTCGATGTCGATGCCGGGGCCGGGCTGCGGGCGGTGCGGCCGTACGATCGCCACGCCCGCCTCGGCGCGGTGGGCGAGCGAGACGTCCAGCCGGGGCAGCTCGCGGCCGTGCGTCCCGGTGACGTACGGGCGGCCGAGGTCGTCGTTGCCGACCCGGATCTCGGCCGGGAAGACCGGTCCTTCGCCGTGCCGCCACAGCCAGTGCCGTACGGCGTCCTTGACCGCGATCCGGCCGAGCAGCCACTGCCGGCGCCCGCGCGGCGGGCGCTGCGCGTACGCGGCGCGCTCCGCGCCGCCCAGCGAATTGCGCATGATCAGCTCGCGGGAGGCGAGGTCCGGCCACCGCTCGTGGAGCAGCGCCCAGCCCCCGGGCATGGCCGTGGAGAGGGTGTGGCGCTCGGGGAAGCGTTCGACGGGCCGGGTCGTGGGGTCGTTGTCGAAGCGGCGGTCCTGCCAGCCGGTCACCCGGGCCCAGACCCGGCCGCCGACGGTCAGCTCCGCGTCCGCCTCCAGGACGGTGTCCGTGAGGGAGGTGATCCGCAGCAGGCAGTGCACCTCGGTGCCGGGCGCCGGATGCGGTCCGTAGAACCGTGCCTCCCCCAGCTGCACCGGGAAGACGACCGTCCGCTCGGTGCGGGTCGCCATGATCCAGTAGCCGAGCAGCTGGCCCACGTTGTCGAGCAGAGCGCCCGGGGCCGACGGGGTGGTGATCACTCCGCGGATGTGCCGCTCGCCGAGCGCGGTCAGCTCGGT
>NZ_MUMF01000799.1 GCF_002155905.1 Streptomyces tricolor
TCGGCGAGCGCCGCGACCAGCGCCGGGTCCGTCCCGGCCGCGCCGGTGCCCACCTGGGTCTTGACGATGCCCTGGTTGCCCTGGCCGCCGTACATGTTCACGTTGTCGCCGTAGTAGTAGGTGTTGCCGGTCATCGCGTGATCCCCACGTTTCCGTTGCCTCCGTACATGTTGACGTTGTCGCCGAAGTAGTAGTGGTGCGGTGAGACGGTGAGGCGTTCCACCGTCACCCGGAACTCGGTGTCGGGGTGGTCGATGGCGTACGAGATCTGGCCGACGAGCTGGTCCAGGTGGCGCGGGTCGCGGCTGGTGACCAGGCCGGTGGAGGAGCCGGACGTCTCGACGGCGAGGACGTAGTGGGGCTGGGCCGTCAGGACGGACATCATGTCGACGAAGAAGTAGATGACGGCGGCCAGGGCCAGGAACCAGACCCAGCTCACGTAGCCGGCCGCGCCCGAGTCGGCCCCTCCGAACGTCAGCGAGGGCAGGCTCGGCAGCATGGCGATGAACCCGACGGCCAGCGTTCCGGCGGCGTACCGCAGGAACCGCAGGAACGCCTCCTTGCGCCTGGGCCGCAGCATGAAGGTGTAGACGCGGGCGATGCTGTGCAGCGGGTAGACGGCCGAGCCGATCCACAGGATCCGCTTGCTGACCCGCAGCTCGACGGGGGCCGGCGGGGCGGTACGCGCGGGCGGCGGCACGTCCGGCATGGGCGGCCCGGAGCGGGCGGGGGC
>NZ_MUMF01000800.1 GCF_002155905.1 Streptomyces tricolor
CCGTCCCCGGGGACGGTCCCAAGGACGTGGTGATCCTCGGCTCCACCGGATCCATCGGCACCCAGGCCATCGACCTCGTGCTGCGCAACCCCGACCGCTTCCGGGTCACCGCCCTCTCCGCGAACGGCGGCCGGGTGGCCCTCCTCGCCGAGCAGGCGCACCGGCTGCGGGTGCGGACCGTGGCGGTCGCCCGCGAGGACGTCGTACCCGCGCTGCGCGAGGCGCTCGCCGCCGAGTACGGCGGCCGGGAGCCGCTGCCCGAGATACTCGCCGGGCCCGACGCGGCCACCCAGGCCGCCGCCTCCCCGTGCCACACCGTGCTCAACGGCATCACCGGTTCCATCGGCCTCGCGCCGACCCTCGCCGCCCTGGAGGCCGGCCGCACCCTCGCGCTCGCCAACAAGGAGTCGCTGATCGTCGGCGGCCCGCTGGTCACCGCGCTCGCCAAGCCCGGCCAGATCATCCCGGTGGACTCCGAGCACGCGGCCCTCTTCCAGGCGCTGGCCGCCGGTACCCGCGCCGACGTCCGCAAGCTCGTCGTCACCGCCTCCGGCGGCCCCTTCCGCGGCCGGACCAAGGCCGAGCTGGCGGACGTCACCGTCGCGGACGCGCTCGCCCACCCCACCTGGGCGATGGGCCCGGTGATCACGGTCAACTCCGCGACGCTGGTCAACAAGGGACTGGAGGTCATCGAGGCGCACCTCCTCTACGACATTCCCTTCGACCGCATTGAGGTGGTCGTGCACCCGCAGTCGTATGTGCACTCGATGGTCGAGTTCACCGACGGATCCACGATCGCCCAGGCGACGCCCCCGGACATGCGCGGGCCCATCGCCATCGGTCTGGGCTGGCCCGAACGCGTCCCGGACGCGGCGCCCGCCTTCGACTGGAGCAAGGCCTCCACCTGGGAGTTCTTCCCGCTGGACGACGAGGCCTTCCCCTCGGTGAACCTCGCCCGACACGTGGGGCGGCTCGCGGGCACGGCCCCGGCGGTGTTCAATGCCGCCAACGAGGAGTGCGTCGCGGCCTTCCTGAGCGGCGCGCTGCCCTTCAACGGGATCATGGAGACCGTCACCCGGGTGGTCGAGGAGCACGGCACCCCGGCCACGGGAACCTCACTCACGGTGTCGGACGTCCTCGAAGCGGAGACCTGGGCGAGGGCCCGGGCCCGCGAACTCACAGCCACGACGGCGACCGCGGAGGCGCGTGCATGACGACCTTGATGTTCATCCTCGGCATAGTGGTCTTCGCGGTCGGCCTGCTCGTCTCGATCGCGTGGCACGAGCTGGGGCACCTGTCCACGGCCAAGCTCTTCGGTATCCGCGTCCCCCAGTACATGGTCGGCTTCGGCCCGACCATCTGGTCGCGGCACAAGGGCGAGACCGAGTACGGCATCAAGGCCATCCCGCTCGGCGGCTACATCCGCATGATCGGGATGTTCCCGCCCGACGACTCCGGCCGGGTCACCGCCCGCTCCACCTCCCCGTGGCGCGGCATGATCGAGGACGCCCGCTCGGCGGCCTTCGAGGAACTCCGGCCGGGTGACGAGACGCGCATGTTCTACACGCGCAAGCCGTGGAAGCGGATCATCGTCATGTTCGCGGGCCCCTTCATGAACCTGGTGCTCGCCATCGGCCTGTTCCTCACCGTGCTGATGGGCTTCGGCATCCAGCAGCAGACCACCACCGTCGCCTCCGTCTCGCCCTGCGTCATCGCGCAGAGCGAGCACCGCGACAGCTGCAAGAAGTCCGACCCGGCCTCCCCGGCCGCGGCCGCCGGCATGAAGAAGGGCGACCGGATCACCGCCTTCGACGGCAGGCCCACCAAGGACTGGGACACCCTGTCCGACCTCATCCGGGACAGCGCGGGCCGGACCGTGCCGATCGTCGTCGAGCGGGACGGCAAGCAGCTCACCCTGCACGCGAAGATCGCCACCAACATGGTCGCCAAGAAGGACTCCGGCGGCGGCTACGTCGAGGGCGAGTACATCAAGGCCGGCTTCCTCGGCTTCAGCTCCGCCACCGGCGTGGTCAAGCAGGACTTCGGCGAGTCCGTGACCTGGATGGGCGACCGGGTCGGCGACGCCGTCGACTCCCTCATCGCCCTGCCCGGCAAGATCCCGGCCCTGTGGGACGCGGCCTTCGGCGACGGCCCGCGCGAGCCGGACTCCCCGATGGGCGTCGTCGGAGCGGCCCGGGTCACCGGCGAGATCGCCACCCTGGACATCCCCGCCTCGCAGCAGTTGGCGATGTTCGTCTTCGTCCTCGCCGGCTTCAACCTCTCCCTGTTCCTGTTCAACATGCTCCCGCTGCTCCCGCTCGACGGCGGGCACATCGCGGGCGCCCTGTGGGAGTCGCTGCGGCGCAACGTGGCCCGGGTGCTGCGCCGGCCCGACCCCGGTCCGTTCGACGTCGCCAAGCTCATGCCGGTGGCGTACGTGGTGGCCGGGATCTTCGTCTGCTTCACCGTCCTGGTGCTGATCGCCGACGTGGTCAACCCGGTGAAAATCTCCTAGCCACCCGTTGTTCGAGGCGGCCCGGGACCCTCTGGTTCCGGGCCGCCTCCCATCGGGTGGGTTTCCGGGAGGGATGTGCTGACGCCCGGCGCGGTGCCGTAATCTCGAAGCCTGGAGCCCGCCGTTTCACGGGACCGGACCTTGATCCACGACTTGGGGTTGCACAGCAGATGACTGCGATTTCTCTCGGCATGCCGTCCGTTCCGACCAAGCTCGCCGAGCGCCGGAAGAGCCGGCAGATCCAGGTCGGAAGCGTGGCGGTCGGCGGAGACGCGCCCGTCTCGGTCCAGTCGATGACCACGACCCGTACGTCGGACAT
>NZ_MUMF01000801.1 GCF_002155905.1 Streptomyces tricolor
CGCCGTCGCCCTGGAGAAGGGCGAGTGCGACTTCGTCCGCGACGTGTCGGCGAGCATTCCGCTGGGCGCCATCTGCGACCTTCTGGGTGTGCCCGAGACCGACCGCCGGTATCTGCTGGAGCGCACCTCGCACGCCTGGAGCTCCGACGAGCCCGACGCCTCCGCCGCGGCGACCTGGCAGGCGAAGAGCGAACTCCTGCTGTACTTCTCCGACGTGGCGGCGACGCGACGCGGCACCGAGGCGGACGACGTGATCAGCCTGCTGGCCAACTGCCGTATCGACGGCGAGCCGATCAGCGACCGCGACCTGATGGCCAACTGCTACGGCCTGATCATCGGCGGCGACGAGACCGGACGGCACGCGATCTCCAGCGGCCTGAAGGCGCTGATCGAGCACCCGGAGCAGTGGCGGGCGCTCAAGGACGGCACGGCCGACCTCGCGACCGCCGCCGACGAGGTGCTGCGCTGGACGGTGCCGTCGCTGCACAGCGGCCGGACGGCCACGGCCGACACCGAGGTGAACGGCCGGCCGGTCAAGGAGGGCGACATCGTCACCGTGTGGACCTCCTCGGCCAACCGCGACGCCGACGTCTTCCCGGACCCCGACCGCTTCACACTGGACCGCCGTCCGAACAAGCACCTGACGTTCGCCTTCGGCTCGCACATCTGCCTGGGCCACAACCTGGCCCGGATCGAGGTGGAGGAGGTGCTCGGCGCGCTGCGCACCCTGGTGTCCTCGGCCGAGCAGACCGGCCCCGAGCAGTGGATCTACTCGAGCATCCTGCACGGCATGAGTTCCCTGCCGGTCGCGCTCACCCCCGAGGGGCGGTGACCCGGGATGCTCCGGTCGCAGCCGACCACGGGCACCGGCCTGCCGCTCGCGGGCGTCACCGTGGTCGCCGTCGAGCAGGCGGTGGCCGCGCCACTGGCCACCCGTCACATGGCCGACCTCGGCGCCCGCGTGATCAAGGTGGAACGCCCGGACGGCGGTGACTTCGCGCGGAGCTACGACACCAGCGTGGGCGGACTCGCCAGTCACTTCGTCTGGCTCAACCGGGGCAAGGAGTCGGTCACGCTCGACCTGAAGTCACCCGGCGGGCGCCGGGTCCTCGCCGAACTGGTCGCCACCGCCGACGTCTTCCTGCAGAACCTCGCCCCGGGTGCCGCCGCGCGCCTCGGATTCGGGGCCGCCGAGCTGAGGGCCCGGCACCCGCGCCTGGTGACCGTCGACATGTCGGGGTACGGAAGCAGCGGTCCCTATCGGGACAAGCGGGCCTACGACATGCTCGTCCAGTGCGAGGCGGGCGTGGTCTCGGTGACGGGCGCGGCGGACCACCCGGCGAAGGCGGGCATCCCCGCCTCCGACATAGCGGCGGGCATGTACGCCCTCTCCGCGACCCTCGCCGCCCTGGTCGGGCGGGGGGTGAGCGGTGAGGGCGCCGCGCTGGAGATCTCGATGCTGGAGGCGACCAGCGAATGGATGGGCTACCAGATCCACCACGCCCAGGCGACCGGACGTTCACCCGGCCGCATGGGCCTGTCGCACCCGAGCGTCGCGCCCTACGGCGCGTTTCCCACGGCCGACGGCACGGACGTGGTCATCGGTGTGCAGAACGACCGGGAGTGGGCGCGGTTCGCCGCGGAGTTCCTGGGCCGGCCCGGTCTTGCGACCGACCCGGCCTGGGCGACGAACGTGGCCCGGGTGCGCCGCCGCGAGGAGGTGGACGCACTGGTCGCCGAGCACACCTCGGTGACGCCCGCGGACCGGCTCGTGGCCTGCCTGGACGCCATCGGCATCGCCTCCGCCCGCATCAACGAGGTCGGTGACCTGCTGGACCATCCGCAGCTGGCCGCGCGCCACCGCTGGCGTCCGGTGCGGACGCCCGGCGGCACCGTACGCGGACTGCTGCCGCCGTTCACCGTGGCCGGCGTGGAGTTGCCGATGGGGCCGGTCCCGGCACTCGGCGAACACACCGAGCCGGTGCTGCGCGAGCTGGGCTACTCCGCCGCGGACATCGACGGCCTGCGTCGCCGCGGTGCCGTCACGTGCGTGCCGGAGGACTCCCTGGCCTGATCCCGGAGCGGGCCGGGTGCGCACGGGCGGCACAGCCTCTCCGACGCCGTGACCGTTCGCGCCGGGCCCGCGGCACGGGCCGTTTCGACTCCGGCCACCAGGAACGGCGCGCGCCGCCCGGGAGCATCGGTGCGAGGACGCTCGGCCGCCGTCTCACAGGACGCTTGCCCCCTGTCCCAGAGGTCGCTCGTCCCGGCCGCGCAGGGTGCTTGGCCCCGGTTTCACAGGGCGGCTTGCCTGGTTTCCCAGGCCGCCTGGCCCCGGTTTCACGGGGCGCTTGCCCGGACTCGCGGGGTGCCTGCCCGCGGTTGCACAAGGCGCTCGCCCCGGCATCGCAGTGCGCTCGCCCCCGGTTTCGCGG
>NZ_MUMF01000802.1 GCF_002155905.1 Streptomyces tricolor
GCGGGAGCGGCTGCTCGCCGAACACGGGGCCACCGAGCTGCGGCTGGGCTCGTCGGTCGACCGGGTGGCGGTGATGCGGGTGCTGCGCCGGAGCCTCGGCCTCGGGCTGGGGGAGGCCAGGGCCGTGCGGGACCGTGGATACGGTGGGACGCTCCCCGAGGTCGAGTTGCTCGCTCGGCGGCTGCGGGTCGTGGGGGTCGGTGCCGTCGCCGTGGCCGGTGCGGGCCGATGAGTTTTCGGGGTGGGGGCGGTCTTGGTGGTCGTCAGTGGTCGTGAGCAGCGGACAGGTACCGAGGAGTGGTCGGCATGCGTGTCGTCGTCACCGAGTTCATCAGTCTGGACGGGGTCGTTCAGGCCCCGGGTGGGGCCGAGGAGGACACCGACGGAGGGTTCGCGCACGGAGGGTGGTCGAACGCGTATTTCGACCCCGAGGTCGTGGGCGGGGCCTTCGCCGCGGGGCTGGAGAAGGCCGAGGCGCTGCTGTACGGGCGGCGGACGTATCTGACGATGGCCGCCGCGTGGCCGGAGCGGGCCGGGGATCCCTTCGCCGACCGGCTCAACGCGATGCGGAAGTACGTCGTGTCCGACACGCTGGAGGACGACCGGCTGAGCTGGGAGAACAGCGTCCGGATTCCGGGGGCGCGGGCACTTGAGAAGGTGCGCGAGCTGCGGGCCGCCGAGGGCGGGGATCTGGCGATGATGGGCAGCCCCACGCTGGTGCGCGCGTTGATCGGGGCGGGGTTGGTCGACGAGTTGCAGCTCGTCGTCATGCCCGTGCTGCTCGGCGGCGGCAAGTCGATCTTCCCGGCGGACGGGGGCATGCGGAGCTGGGAGCTGGTGTCGTCGGCCACCGCGAAGACCGGCGCGCAGGTGAACGTGTACCGGCCGGCCGAGCGGTCGTAGGCGTGGACGCGGAGGCGCGGGCGGCCTAGGGTCGGAGGCCAGGTTCTCTGACGGGGTCAAGTATCCGCCGCACGCATCCGGGGGCCGCCATGACCGTCCAGGACGTTCGCGCTTTCAACCGGTTCTACACAGGAGTGATCGGTGCGCTCGACTACGGGCGCCACCTCTACGCCCCCTACACCCTCACCGAGGCCCGCGTGCTCTACGAACTCGCGCACGCCCCGCACCTGGACGCGGCCGACCTGCGCGGCCTGCTCGGGCTCGACGCCGGGTATCTGAGCCGGATCCTGAACAGGTTCGAGGACGCCGGCCTCGTCTTCCGGGGACCCTCGGACAGTGATCCGCGGCGCCGCCGGATCACGCTGACCGCGCGCGGGCGCGAGACGGCCGCGCTGCTGGACGAGCGGGCCCGGGAGACGGTCGCCGCCCTGCTCGACGGCGTGGCCCCGGCGGACCGGTCCCGGCTGGCCGAGGCCATGCGCACCGTCCAGGACGTCCTGGGCGCGGACAAGCCGTCCGCGCAGGTGGTGCTGCGCGAGCCCCGGGCCGGTGAACTGGGCTGGATCGTGCAGCGCAACGGCGCGCTGTACGCGGCCGAGTACGGGTGGAACGCGGAGTACGAGGCGCTCGTCGCCCGGATCGTCGCCGACTACGCGGAGGATCACGACCCGCATCTGGAGCGGGTGTGGATCGCCGAGCTGGCGGGCCGGCCCGTCGGGTGCGTGATGTGCGTACGGGGCGACGCGCCCGGCACCGCGCGGCTGCGGCTGCTGCTCGTCGAGCCCGAGGCCCGCGGGCACGGCATCGGCGACCGGCTGGTGCGCGCGGTGATCGACTTCGCCCGCGGGGCCGGCTACCGCGACCTGGTGCTGTGGACCAACGACGTGCTCACCGGCGCCCGCCGCCTCTACCAGCGGCACGGCTTCCTGCTGACCGCCGAACGGCCGCACCGCTCCTTCGGCCACGACCTGCTCGGCCAGGACTGGCGACTCACGCTGCGCGGGCCGGGTGCATGACGGGCAGGGGCCGTGCTCGTGCGGACGTGCCCCCGTGCACGCCGCCCCGGCCGGGCAACGCCCCGGACCTCGCCCGGTCGCCGGTCGGCCGAAACGCGCACCCGCGCTGCCCGACCGCGCGGGTGCCCCTACGGTCCGCGCCCGGGAGCGAGTAGGGTCCGTGACCATGAAGCTGGCGTTCTCCACTCTCGGTGTCCCCGGCCTGCCCGTCCCGGAGGTTCTGGCGCTCGCGACCGCGCACGGCTACCACGGCGTGGAACTGCGCGCCCATCCGGAGGAACCGGTGCATCCGGGGCTGACGCCCGCCGAACGGGCCGACACCGCCGCCCTGTTCCGGAGCACCGGGATCGAGGTGCTGGGCCTCGCCGGGTACGCGCGCGTCGCCGCCCCGGGCGAGGACGCGCCCGTACTGGCGGAGATCCGGGACCTCCTGCGGCTGGCCCACGACCTGGGCGCGCCCTTCGTGCGGGTCTTCCCCGGCGCCGACCCGGACCGCCCCCGCGAGGAGTCGGAGGCGCTCGCCGCCCGGCGGCTCGGCACCGCCGCCGAGGACGCCGCCGCGCTGGGCGTGCGGATCCTGCTGGAGACCCACGACTCGCACCGTACCGGCGCGGACGCGATCCGGATCCTCGGCCCGGTCGGGCACCGGCAGGTGGGCGCGCTGTGGGACGTGATGCACACCTGGCTCGGCGGTGAGCAGCCGTCGGACACCTACGCGGCCCTCGCCCCGCACCTGGGCTACGTCCAGGTCAAGGACATCGCCTCCGCCGAGGACACCACCCCGCTGCCGCTCGGCACGGGGGTGCTGCCGCTCACCGAGTGCGTGGACGTGCTGTCCCGGCGGGGCTGGGACGGCTGGCTGTGCTGGGAGTACGAGAAGCGCTGGTACGAGGCCGCCGCCCCGCTGCCCGGACTGCTGGGCGCGGGCCGCGAGCACCTGGCGCGGCTGCTGGGCGAGGCGGCGTAGCCCGGTCTCCGCACCCGGAAATTCGCTGGCGGCGGCCCGCAGCCGCCGCTAGCCTCCCCCGGTGATCCAGCCATCGGGGCCGTGCGCCCGCTCCCGCTTCCGCTCATGAGCCTCGCCCGTTCGCTCATAGACGTACGACCGCTGCGCACCTCGCCCGTCTTCCGGCGGCTGCTGATCGGCCGGACCGTGTCCGTGCTGGGCGGGTTCATGACCATGGTGACGGTCATGTACCAGGTCTGGGACATGACCCGCAGCACCGCCTGGACCGGTGCGGTCGGCCTGGCGCAGGCGCTGCCGCTGGTGGTGTTCGGGCTGTTCGCCGGGGCGTGGGTGGACCGGGCCGACCGGCGCCGGGTGTTCCTCGCGGCGACCGTCGGCCAGGCGGTCTGCTCGCTGCTGCTCGCCGTGCAGGGCTTCACCGGGCACGTGCCGGTGCCGGCCGTCCTGCTGCTCGTCGCCGTGCAGTCGGCGTTCGGCGCGCTGGGTGCCCCGGCCGCCGGGGTCTTCGTACCGCGGCTGCTGCCCAAGGAGCAGGTGGCGGCCGGGCTGGCGCTCCAGCAGGTGACCGGCCAGTCAATGATGCTGCTGGGGCCGGCGCTGGCCGGGCTGCTGCTGGGCTGGTTCGGCATCGGTGTCTGCTATCTGCTGGACGCCCTCAGCTTCGGGCTCGCCTTCTACGGCGCCCGGGGGCTGCCCGCGCTGCCGCCGCAGGGCGAGCCGTCGCGGGCCGGGGTGCACGGGGTGCTGGACGGGCTGCGGTTCCTGGCCGGGCACCGGGTGGTGCGGGGCGCGCTGGTCACCGACCTCGCCGCGACCGTGCTCTCGTTCCCGGTGAGCCTGTTCCCGCTGGTCAACACCGAGCGGTTCGGCGGCGATCCGCGCACCCTCGGCCTGTTCCTGTCGGCGCTGGCGGTGGGCGGGGTCGCCGCGACCGCGCTGTCCGGCCCGCTGACCCGGCTCGCCCGGCCGGGTCCGGTGATGCTGTGCGCGTCGGCCACGTGGGGTGCGGCGCTGGTCCTGTTCGGTCTGGCGGGCAGCGCCTGGCTGGGGCTCGCCCTGCTGGCGCTGGCCGGCGCGGCGGACGCCACGGCGGTGGTCGCCCGCTCCACGATCGTGCAGACCCGCACCCCGGACGCGCTGCTCGGCCGGGTCACGGCGGCCGAGCAGATCGTCGGTCAGGCGGGCCCCAGCCTCGGCAATGTGCGCGGCGGTCTGCTGGCCGGCTGGACCTCGGGTACGACCGCCCTGATCAGCGGCGGTCTGCTGTGCGTCCTCGCGGTGGCGGCGGTGGCGACGACGACACCCGAGCTGCGGGCCCGGGCTACCGGGGTGCCGGACGGGCCGTGAGCGGCGCGGTGCCGTCGAGGCACCAGTCCAGCACGGCCGGCCAGGAGCCGTACCCGGCGTCCAGGTCGAGGTGGGCGGCGCCGGGCAGGATGTCGGCGGGGATGCCGAGCGGCTCGGCGTAGAGCGGGCCCGCGCCCTCGGGGCAGTACGGGTCGTCGTCGCCGGCGACCAGCCGGGTGGGACCGGGCAGGGCGAAGTCGAGGGCGGGTGGGGCGAAGGCGGCCACCTCCGGGTACCGGGCGAGGACCGAGCCGGACGGCGGTGCGACCAGCAGCACCCGGTCCGCGTACCGCTGCTGCCGCATGCCCCGGGCGGCGGCGTGCAGCCACAGCACGCAGGACAGGCTGTGCGCCACCACGACCCGCTCCCCCGGGCCGTCCGACTCCTCCAGGTGGCGGGCGAGTTCGGCGAGCCACACGTCCAGGTCGGGATCGTCGGCGTCGGGCAGCTGCGGATAGCTCACCCGGTGCCCGGCGGCGGTGAGCCGGCCGGCGAGCCAGTGCTGCCAGTGCGGCTCGGGGCGGTGGTTCTGCCAGCCGTGCAGGATCAGGTACGAGCGAGGGGTCATGCCGGTGATCCTCTCTGTTTCCGCGGTCACGGTGGCCGCCGTCAGCGGGCGGCGGGGAGGGCCGCGAACGCCTCGTGGAAGCCGGGGAAGGTCTTGCGTACGCAGCCGGGGTCGTCGTAGGCCAGGCCGGGCGTGCGCAGGGCGGTCACGGCGAAGGACATCACGATGCGGTGGTCGCCGAAGGTCTTGATCTCGACTCCGGGCGCGGGCGTGCCGGGCCGGATCTCGATCCAGTCGGGGCCGGTCGTGACGTCCACGCCGAGCCGCCGGAGGTTGTCCGCGCACGCCTGGAGGCGGTCGCACTCCTTGACCCGGGTGTTGCCGACGTCCTCGATGCGGACCGGTCCGGAGGCGAACGGCGCGATCGCGGCCAGCGTCGGCATGGTGTCGGAGATGTCGCGCATGTTCACGGTGAGCCCGCGCAGTTCACCGGTGCCGCGTACGGTCGTGCGGTCCTCGGCGATCTCCACCTCCGCGCCCATCCGGCGCAGCACCTCCACGAAGCGCAGGTCGCCCTGGAGCGCGCCTGCGCCGAGGCCGGGCACGGTGATCTCGCGGCCCGGGGTGACGGCCGCCGCGGCGAAGAAGTAGCTCGCGGTCGAGGCGTCCGGCTCGACGGCGTAGGTGGTGGCCCGGTAGCCGCTGGGCGGGACGTCGTACACGGCGCCGTCCCGGATCACGTCCACGCCGAACGCGCGCATCATCGCGAGGGTGATCTCCACGTACGGCGCCGAGACCAGGTCGGTGACCCGGATCCGCAGGCCGGTGCGGGTCAGCGGGCCGAGCAGCAGCAGCGCGGTCAGGTACTGGGAGGACTCGCCCGCGTCCAGCACCACCTCGCCGCCCTCGACGCCGGCCGCGTGGACGGTGAGCGGATGGTGCCCCTCGGCCCGCTCGTGCCGCACGTCGACGCCGAGGTCGCGCAGGGCGCGGGTGAGCGGGCCGAGGGGGCGGCGGCGCATCTGCGGGGAGGCGTCGAAGCGGTAGGTGCCGTGGCCGGCGGCGGCCAGGGTGGGCAGGAAGCGGGCGGTGGTGGCGCCGTCCCGGCAGAAGACGTCGGCCTCGGCGCGCGCCGGGCCCTGCGGACGGCCGTCGACCTGCCACGCGCCGGGCGTACGGCCCACCCGGTAGCCGAGCCGGGTCAGGCCCTCGGCGAAGCCCTCGGTGTCGTCGGAGTGCAGGGGCCGGACGAGGGTGCTGACCCCGTCGGCCGCGGCGGCGAGGAAGAGCGCGCGGGCGGTGATGGACTTGGAACCGGGGATGTCGACTGCGGCCATGACCGCATGATGACGGCTCGCCGGGGCTGCGGACCGGGACGTCCAGGGGCTGGACGCGCCCCCGTCGGCGCAGGCCAGGCCGTTGCCCTCATGGTGCGGACGTTGGGCACCGCAGGGATCACCCCGGGGGCTGTCCGGGGCGGAATTCCACTCCCCGGGGTGAGCCGGGGTCCAGCCGGCTCCGCTCCCGCGGCGCGACCGCCGCACCCTGCGATCCCTTCGCGAATACCCGGCACGCGGCCCCTTCCTGGTTACTGTGCATTCCCTTGACGGAAAGAAACTTCCCGGATATTGGTGACTCCTCGGAAGTTTCCTTCAGCGGTTCTCCTCCGGAAGGAGCGCACGTGCACGACTCCAGCACGGGAAGCGACACCAGCACGGGAAGCACGGGAAGCACGGGAGAAGCGGGAAACGCGGGAAACGCGGAGCGTTCCGGAAGCGCCGCACGGCCGTCCAGACGCGCCGTCCTCGCCGCGACCGCGGGCCTCACCGCCGCGCTGACCGTACCGACGACCGCCCACGCCGCCGTCCCTGACGACCGCCGGCTGCGCGCCCTGATCTCCCGCATGACGCTGGAGGAGAAGGTCGGCCAGCTGTTCGTGACGCGGGTCTACGGGCACTCCGCCACCGCCCCCGACCAGGCGGACATCGACGCCAACCTCAAGGAGATCGGCGTCCGCACCGCCGCCGAGCTGATCGAGAAGTACCGGGTCGGCGGCATCATCTACTTCGCCTGGGCGCACAACACCCGCGACCCGCACCAGATCGCCGACCTGTCCAACGGCATCCAGCGGGCCTCGCTGGACCAGCCGCGCGGCCTGCCGATGCTCATCGCCACCGACCAGGAGCACGGCGCGGTGTGCCGGATCGGCAAGCCCGCCACCCTCTTCCCCGGCGCGATGGCGATCGGCGCGGGCCGCTCCCGCTCCGACGCCCGCACCCTCGGCCGCATCTCGGGCGCCGAACTGCGCGCGATGGGCGTCAACCAGGACTACTCCCCCGACGCCGACGTGAACGTCAACCCGGCGAACCCGGTCATCGGCGTCCGTTCCTTCGGCGCCGACCCGGACGCGGTCGCCGCCCTGGTCGCCGCCGAGGTGAAGGGCTACCAGGGGGCCGGGGTCGCGGCGACCGCCAAGCACTTCCCGGGCCACGGGGACACGGCCGTCGACAGCCACTACGGCTTCCCGGTCATCACGCACAGCCGCGCGCTGTGGGAGGAGCTGGACGCCGTGCCCTTCCGGGCCGCGATCGCCGCCGGGATCGACTCGATCATGACCGCGCACATCCAGTTCCCGGCCCTGGACGACTCCGGCGACCCGGCGACCCTGTCCCGTCCGATCCTCACCGGCATCCTGCGCGAGGAACTCGGCTACGACGGGGTGGTGATCACCGACTCCCTCGGCATGCAGGGGGTGCGCACGAAGTACGGCGACGACCGGGTGCCGGTGCTGGCGCTGCGGGCCGGCGTGGACCAGCTGCTCAACCCCCCGTCGCTCGATGTCGCCTGGCACGCGGTGCTGAAGGCCGTGCAGGACGGGGAGCTGACCGAGGCCCGGCTGGACGAATCGATCCTGCGCATTCTGCGGCTGAAGGCCCGCCGCGGCCTGTTCGACCACCCCTGGGCGAGCCATGCCCGCGTCGACCGCACGGTGGGCACCAAGGCCCACCTCGCCACGGCCGACCGCATCGCCGAACGCACCACCACCCTGCTGGTCAACGAGGACGGCACCCTGCCCTTCGACCGCCGCGCGCAACGCAGGCTCCTGGTCGTGGGCGCCGACCCCGCCTCCCCCTCCGGCACCACCGGCCCGCCCACCGGTGTCCTGGCCGCGGCCCTCACCGACCTGGGCTTCACCGCGACGGCGCTGCCCACCGGTACCGCGCCCTCCGCCGCGACCATCGACAAGGCGGTCACGGCGGCGCGGGAGGCGGACGCGGTGGTCGTGGCCACGTACAACGTGACGGCGTCCAGCACCCAGCGCACCCTGGTGGACCGTCTGCTGGCCACGGGGCGGCCGGTGGCGGTGCTGGCGCTCCGCAACCCGTACGACGTCGCGCACGTCCCGTCCGTCCGGGCCTGCTTGTCCTCGTACTGCTGGACGGACGTCGAGCTGCGCGCTGCCGCGCGGGTCATCGCCGGCCGGGTGACACCGCGGGGGAAGCTGCCGGTGCCGGTCCAGCGGGCGGACGACCCGAAGCAGGTGCTGTACCCGATCGGGCACGGGCTGACGTACTAGGGGTGCGGCAGGACAGCGGAAAGCGGCGGGGTGAAGGCCGAGAAGACCTTCACCCCGCCGCGATCAGGCGATGCCGCCGCTGTCACTCACCCCCGCCGCCGTCACCGCCGCCGCCACCGTCACCGCCGCCGCCGTCACCGCCGCCGCCGTCACCGCCGCCGGTGTCCATGCCGCCACCGGTGTCCATGCCGCCGCCGTCGTCAACACCGCCGGCGTCCATGCCGCCACCGTCGTCAACACCGCCGGCGTCCATGCCGCCGTCATCGGTACCCATGCCGTCGTCCGTGCCCATGCCGTCATCGGTGCCGGTGCCGTCATCGGTGCCCATGCCGTCATCGGTGCCGGTGCCGTCATCGGTGCCCATGCCGTCTTCGGTACCGGTGCCGTCATCCGTGCCCGGGTCAGCCGGGTCCACCGGGTCGGCCGGGTCGACGGGGTCCGCCGGGTCCGCCGGGTCGACGGGGTCCGCCGGGTCCGCCGGGTCGACGGGGTCCGCCGGGTCCGCCGGGTCAACGGGGTCCGCCGGGTCAACGGGGTCCGCCGGGTCCTTCGGGTCCACGGGGTCGACCGGGTCCGCCGGGTCAGCCGGATCCTTCGGGTCAGCCGGATCCTTCGGGTCCGCGGGGTCAGCCGGATCCTTCGGGTCCGCGGGGTCCGCCGGGTCCTTCGGATCCGCCGGGTCCTTCGGGTCAGCCGGGTCCTTCGGGTCAGCCGGGTCCTTGGGATCCGCCGGGTCCTTCGGGTCGGCCGG
>NZ_MUMF01000803.1 GCF_002155905.1 Streptomyces tricolor
GGCCGCGACCGAGTGCGACCGGCTGCGCGACCGGCTGGCGGCGGTCGCCCGGGGCGAGGCGTTCCTGCTCCACGGAGGTGGCTGCGCCGAAACGTCCGCGGGCCCTACGGCCGACGCGGTCGTCGGCAGGCTGGCCACCCTCCTCCAGATGGCGGTCACCCTGAGCTACGGCGCCGGCGTGCCCGTGATCAAGGCAGGCCGGATGTCCGGCCGGTACGCCGAGCCGCCTTCCCAGCCCGAGGAGACACGTGACGGCGCGACGCTCCCGGTGTACCGGGGCGGCGCGGCCGGCGGCACGGAGCCCACCGTCGGGGCCCGCCGCCCCGACGCCGCCGGCCTGCTGCGCGCGTACACCGCCTCGGCGGGCGTCCTCAACCTGATCCGCTCCTATGTCACGGGCGGCCCGGCCGACCTGCACGAGGTGCACAACTGGAGCCGTGGCTTCATCGAGAGCCCGGCGGGTCGGCGCTACGAGCGCCTGGCCGACGAGATCCTCCGCGCACTGCGGTTCATCCGCGCCAGCGGCGCCGCCCCCGCCGAACTGCGCACCGCCGAGTTCTTCGTGAGCCACGAAGGACTGCTGCCGGACTTCGAGGAGCCGCTGACCCGGCGCGACGAGCGCACCGGCGCCCCCCACGCGACCAGCGGCCACCTGCTGTGGATCGGCGAGCGTGCCCGGGCGCTGGACGGCGCCCACGTCACGTACGCCGCGCGGATCGCCAACCCCGTCGCGGTCGAACTCGGACCCGACACCCGCCCGGACGAGGTCCTCGGCTACCTGGACCGGCTCGACCCGCGGCGCGAGCCGGGGCGGCTGACCTTCGTCGTCCGGGCCGGCGCGGACCGGGTGCGCGACGTCCTGCCCCCGCTCGTGCAGCGGGCCCGCGCCGAGGGCGCCCGCGTGGGCTGGGTGTGCGACCCCGTGCACGGCGACACCCTCGCCGGCATCGGACCGGGGACCCGCCGGTTCGACGACGTCCTCGCCGAGGCGCACGGCTTCTTCGACGTCCACCGGGCCCTGGGCACCCACGCCGGGGGCCTGCACATCGAGCTGAGCCGCGACGACGTCACCGAGCGTCCCGGCGGCGGGTCGGGCACCGGCGAACAGCACCTGCCGCGCCGCAACGAGGCCGCCCGCGCCCCCGGGCTGAACCGTGCTCAGTCCCTGGAACTGGCCTTCGCCGTGGCGGAGATGATGCGGAACTGATCCCACCGCGCGGTGAAAACCTCACAGCCACCGCCGGATGCCCAGCCGATGCGGACTCGATAAAGCGGCTTCGTAGCATTCCCGCCGAATCGTCACTGATTCCGAGACGGCGGTGCCGAACCGCCGCGGCAAATTCAGGAGTCAGCTCTCATCGGGGGGTACGCATGCTCGGAAGCGTCGTCATTGTCGGTGGTGGTACGTCGGGCTGGATGACGGCCGCCTATTTGCGCCGCGCGCTCGGTGACAAGGTGTCCGTCACCCTCGTCGAATCCAAGCGGATCAAGACCATCGGGGTCGGCGAGGCCACCTTCAGCACGGTCCGGCACTTCTTCGACTATCTGGGTATGGCCGAGCACGAGTGGATGCCCAGGTGCAATGCCACGTACAAGCTCGGTATCCGGTTCGAGAACTGGCGGGAGAAGGGCCACTACTTCTACCACCCGTTCGAGCGGCTGCCCGTGGTGGACGGCTTCCCGCTCACCGACTGGTGGCTGGCGAAGCAGCCCGGCCCGCGTTTCGACCAGGACGTCTTCCTGATGTCGTCGATCGTCGACAACGAGCGCTCGCCCCGCTTCCTGGACGGCACCCTCTTCGAGCAGGAGTTCGTGGAGCGCGCCGGTGACCCGGCCCGGACCACCCTGTCCGAGCAGAGCACCCAGTTCCCGTACGCCTACCAGTTCGACGCGTCGCTGCTCGCCGACTACCTCTGCGAGTACGCCACCGAGCGCGGCGCCCGCCACATCGAGGACGACGTGCTCGACGTGGTCCGCGACGAGCGCGGCTGGATCAGCCATGTCGTGACCAAGGAGCACGGTGACCTCACCGGCGACCTGTTCATCGACTGCACCGGATTCCGCGGCCTGCTGATCAACCAGGCCCTGGAGGAGCCCTTCGTCTCCTACCAGGACACCCTGCCCAACGACAGTGCCGTCGCCCTGCGCGTCCCCGTCGACATGGAGAAGCGCGGCCTGCGCCCGTGCACCACCGCCACCGCGCAGGACGCCGGCTGGATCTGGACCATCCCGCTCTACGGCCGCATCGGCACCGGCTACGTGTACGCCTCCGACTACTGCGGCCCGGAGGAGGCGGAGCGCACCCTGCGCGAGTTCGTCGGCCCCGAGGCCGGGGACCTGGAGGCCAACCACATCCGCATGCGGATCGGCCGCACCCGCCAGTCCTGGGTGAACAACTGCGTTGCGATCGGCCTGTCCAGCGGCTTCGTCGAGCCCCTCGAGTCGACCGGCATCTTCTTCATCCAGCACGGCATCGAGCAACTGGTCAAGCACTTCCCGGACGCCGGCTGGGACCCCGGGCTGCGGAGCTCGTACAACACCGCCGTGGCCC
>NZ_MUMF01000804.1 GCF_002155905.1 Streptomyces tricolor
CGCCGCGCTGGACGACCTGCCCGCCGCACCGGCGTTCACCGTGCTGTTCGGCAGCATCGCCGCCGTCCTCGGCAACCGCGGCCAGGCCGACTACGCCGCCGCGAACGACGCCCTGGAGGCGCTCGGCACCGACTGGGCCGCCCGGACCGGAGGGCGCGCGCTGACCGTCCACTGGGGCCCCTGGGCGCCGGCCGCCGGCCACACCGGCATGGTCGGCGCGGAACTCGGCCGCGCGTACGCCCGGCGCGGGATCGCGCTGATCGACCCGGAGGAGGGCAGCGCCGCCCTGCTCCGCGAACTCGCCTGGGGCGACCCGGCCGCCCGCGCCGTCGTCTACACCGCGTCGGGCTGGTGACATGACGGACCCTCAGTCGCCCGTCGCCATCGTCGGGATGGCCGTGCTGCTGCCCGGCGCCCCCGATCTGCCCGCCTACTGGCGCAACCTGCGGGACGGCGCCGACGCCATCACCGACGTCCCCGCGGACCGCTGGGACGCCGACCACTACCGCCCCGGCTCGGCCGCCGGACCCGCCGTCGCGGGCCAGGTGTACTGCCGGCGCGGCGGATTCGTGACCGGACCGCCCGAGGTGGAGGTCACCCGCTACGGCATCATGCCCGCCTCCGTGCCCGGCACCGAGCCCGACCAGCTGATCGCCCTCGACGTGGCCGCCGCCGCGCTCGCCGACGCGGGCGGCACCGACCGGCTGCCCGACCGGCACCGGATCGGCGTCGTCCTCGGCCGCGGCGGCTACCTCACCCCCGGCCTGGCCCGGCTGGACCAGCGGGTGCGCACCGCCCACCAGCTCACCCGCACCCTCGGCGAGCTGTTGCCCGACCTGACACCCGGCCAACTCGACCGTGTCCGGGCGGCGTTCACCGAGCGGCTGGGCCCCGACAGCCCCGACGCCGCGATCGGCCTGGTCCCCAACCTCGCCGCCTCCCGCATCGCCAACCGCCTCGACCTGCGCGGCCCGGCCTACACCGTGGACGCCGCCTGCGCCTCCTCCCTGGTCGCCGTCGACCAGGCGGTCACCGCGCTCACCACCGGCCGCTGCGACCTGATGCTGGCCGGGGGAGTGCACCACTGCCACGACATCACCCTGTGGAGCGTCTTCTCCCAGCTGCGCGCCCTGTCCCCGACGGAGCGGATCCGCCCCTTCCACCGGGACGCCGACGGCATCCTCATCGGCGAGGGCACCGGAGTCGTCGTACTGAAACGCCTCGCGGACGCCGCACGCGACGGCGACCGGGTGTACGCCGTGATCCGGGGCACGGGCGTGGCCGGCGACGGCCGTACGGCGGGACTCGTCACGCCCGACCCGGGCGGCCAGACCCGCGCCCTGCGCCAGGCCTGGCGGGCCGCCGGACTCGACCCCGCCGCACCGGACTCGATCGGCCTGCTGGAGGCGCACGGCACCGNNCGACCGGGACACCGGCCGGCCGGTGCTCGGGTCGGTGAAGTCGATGATCGGCCACACCATGCCGGCGGCGGGAGCGGCCGGCCTGGTCAAGGCCGCGCTCGCCCTCCACCACCGCACCCTGCTGCCCACCCTCCACTGCGA
>NZ_MUMF01000080.1 GCF_002155905.1 Streptomyces tricolor
GGTCCCGGGCGTCCGGCCGGGAGGGCTGATCCAGGGCGCGGCGCGCCGGCCGGACCGGGCAGGCCCCGACCAGGGGTGACCGGGCCTGTCGGCCGGCCGCCGCGACGGGCGGGGCGTGCGGCGCCGCGACGGCGAGGCGGGCTGCGCCGCGGCCGGCGAGCCGGGCTGCGCCGCGGCCAGGCCGGCGGCGCGCCCGGCCGCCCGCGCAGCACAGCAGCCGCGCACCACAGCAGCTGGACATCCCACAGCTGTGCGCCACAGCAGCTGCGCACCCCACCGCCGTGCGCCACAGCAGCCGCGGCCCCCGGTCACCGCGGGCCGCGGCTGCTCCGCCGTCCCGGGACTGTCTCCCCGGCCCGCCGCGTCACCACCCGGTGAACAGCAGGTGGTTCAGCAGGAGCGCGAGCACCGCCTGCGCGGCGAGCCAGGCGCGCGGTCCCGGCAGCAGCGCACCGGCCGGGAGCAGCCACATCGCGAACGGCAGCCAGATGCGCTCCGTCTCCGCCTTGCTCATCCCGGACAGATCCGCGACCAGCAGGGCGAGCACCGCCGCCGCCACGACGAACGCGAGACGCGCCTCGGCCCGGGGCGCCGTGCGCCGGCGGACGAGCAGCGCGCCGGCCCGCCGCAGCCCCGCCGCCGTGGCCACGCCCGTGACCAGCACCGTGCACGCCAGGTTGGCCCACACCCAGTAGCCGTAGGGGCGGGTGCCGCCGACGCCCTGGTGATAGCGGACGACCAGCAGCCGGTACCCCTCCCACCAGTCGAACCCGGTGAGCGTGAACACCGCCGGGACGACCGCCGCCCCGGCCAGGAAGAGGAGCGGCAGGACCGGTCGCTCGCGGACCCGGCGCCGCCCCGCCACCAGCACCGCCGCCCCGATCAGCGCGAACAGGGTGAGGCCGTAGGAGAGGTAGCAGGTCAGCCCGAAAAGCAGTCCGCCGCCCGCCGCCCACGCCACCGACCGCCCGGTGACCGCCAGGGCCGTCAGGGCCACCGACCAGGCGGCGACCGCCGCGAAGTACCCGTCGGCCGAGGCGCCCACCCACACCGCGGCCGGGGCCAGGACCAGGAACGGCGCCGCCCGCCGGGCCAGGCGTTCGTCGGCCAGGGCCCGCACCGCCACCAGCACCGCCGCACAGGCGGTCGCCCCGACGGTGATGCACCAGGCACCGGCCCAGCCGCCGCCGCGCAGTCCGATCCGGTCCAGCAGGACGAAGGTGAGGGTGGCCGCCGGGGGATGCCCGGCGATGTGCGCGGGCCACGGATCCGGGGAGCCGCTCACGATGTGCTGGGTGAAGTCGCGCAGCGCGGCCGGGATGTCCGGGAAGCGTCCGATGACCGTGAGGTACTCGTTGCGGGTGGTGAGCCGGCCGGCCACGCCCCGCCGCCAGCCGTCGACCAGCGCCAGCGACCACGTCCAGGCCAGCGCCGCGGCCCAGGCCGCGAGCAGCAGCCGCCGCCACGGCAGCCGGGCGGCGACGGACGGCCCGTACGCCACCACGGCGCCCGCCACCAGGACCGCGGCCGGCGTGCCCGGCCCCAGGTGCGGGCTCCAGTCGGCGAACAGCGGCGGCCAGTGCACGAACAGCGTGCGGCGGGTGTCCTGGAGGTGCCGGCCGACGAGCACGGCGGCCACCACGAGCAGGGCGGCGGCGGTGGCGGCGGCGAGGTCGGCGCGCGGACCGGCGCACCGGTCACGGAGGGAAGCCTGGGTCACACCGGAACGCTAGGCCGGTGACCGGGCGCACGGCCCGGACCGGCGGCTCGACGTCAGCGTTTCGTCATGGGTCGCCGCCCGGCTCACGGTGGTCTTCCGGCCTACCGTCGGAGCATGCGAGACCACCACCCGCGACTCCCCTCCGCGCCCGGCTTCTGGCGCAGCCCGCTGCGCGGCCCCTGGTTCACCTCGGTGCTCGGCACGGTGCTGCTCGCCGGCATCACCGTGCTGTTCCTGACCGGGCTGGTGTCGTACGCGGCCTACAACCCGAACCTGTCCCCGGTGAACGACCAGACCCCGGACAAGGGCGTCCTGGGCTTCTACCTCTTCGCCTGGCCGACCGGTCCGGTCTGGCTGTACCGGCTCACCCAGGGCATCCACGTCACCCTCGGCATCACCCTGATCCCGGTGCTGCTGGCCAAGCTGTGGTCGGTGGTGCCCCGGCTGTTCGCCCTGCCCCCGGCCCGCTCCCTCGCGCACGCCCTGGAGCGGATCTCCCTGCTGCTGCTCGTCGGCGGCGGGCTGTTCGAGTTCACCACCGGCGTGCTCAACGTCCAGCTGGACTACGTCTTCCCGGGCTCCTTCTACCCGCTGCACTTCTACGGCGCGTGGGTGTTCTTCGCCGCGTTCGTCGCGCACGCCGTGCTGAAGGCGCCGACAGCGCTGCGGAACCTGCGGGGACTCGGGCGCGAGGAGGGCGACCTGGTCAGCCCGCGCCCCGACGCGCCCACCGTCTCCCGGCGCGGAGCGCTGTGGCTGGTCGGCGGCGGCTCGCTGCTGCTGTTCCTGACCACGGTGGGACAGAGCCTGGGCGGGCCCCTGCGCCGTACGGCCCTGCTCGCGCCGCACGGCGGGGCCGATCCCGGCGGCGGACCCAACGGGTTCCAGATCAACAAGACGGCCGCGTACGCCGGGATCACCCCGGCCGACACGCACGAGGACGCCTGGCGGCTCGTCGTCACCGGGCGCACCGGAACCGTCCGCCTCAGCCGCGCCGAGCTGCTCCGCATGCCGCTGCACAGCGCCTCGTTGCCCATCGCCTGCGTCGAGGGCTGGTCGACGCAGGACCAGTGGTGGCGCGGGGTTCGGCTGCGCGACCTCGCGGCGCTCGTCGGCCACGACGGCGACCCGCCGGACGTGTTCGTGGAGTCGCTCCAGCGGCGCGGCGCCTTCCGCCGCGCCGCCCTGCGCGCCAACCAGGTGGCCGATCCGCGCTCCCTGCTCGCCCTGTACGTCAACGGCGAGACGCTGTCCCCCGACCACGGCCACCCGGCGCGGATCATCGTGCCCGCCGCGCCCGGTGTGCTCAACACCAAGTGGGTCACCCGGCTGACCTTCGGAGACCTGTGATGCGCCCGCGCCCGACCCTCGGCAGCCCCCTCCATATCCTGCTGCTGGCCTGCTCCTTCGCGCTCGCGGGCTACGCCGGGGTGCGGCTGTTCGCGGACGACTGGCGGGGCGTCGCGCTCTGGCTGGTGGGGGCGGCCCTGCTGCACGACCTGGTGCTGCTGCCGCTGTACACGCTCGCCGACCGGGCGGTCGTACGAGGGCTGGGCGGACACCGGGCCGGGGTGCTGTACGTCCGCGTCCCGGCCGCTCTGTCCGCGCTGCTCCTGCTCGTGTGGTTCCCGCTGATCAGCGGGATGGTCGAGGATCGCTACCGGTCCGCCACCGGCTTGTCGACGGACGGCTTCCTGGCCCGCTGGCTGCTGATCAGCGCGGTGCTGTTCGGCGGCTCGGCGCTGCTGCTGGCGATGCGGGTGCGCCCGCTCGCACGCGGGCGCGAGCGGGGGAGGCCGCGCAGGGCGACGAACCGGCGCCCGCCCGCCGACCACTGAGCGGCGGTCCGCCAGCCCGCCCGGCCCGCGTACCGCAGCAGGGCCGGGGTGCCGAGCCGCGCCCACGGGAACGCCCCGCCGCCGACCGCCGCGCCGCGTCCCGCTCCGCCGTCGGTGCCGTCGACGACCTGCACCTCGGCCCGTTCGTCGACGTCCGCCACGGCCGTCTCGGCGATCAGCAGACCGCCGGGGCCCAACAGCCGGGCCACCCGGTCCAGCAGGGCGCGCGGGTCGCCGCCGATCCCGATGTTGCCGTCCATGAGCAGCACCGTGCCCCAGCCGCCCTCGCCGGGCAGCGGCCTCGAACACCGAGCGTTGCAGGACCCGGCCCGTCCCCTGC
>NZ_MUMF01000805.1 GCF_002155905.1 Streptomyces tricolor
GCGGCGAGCAGCGCCTCGTCCTCCGGCAGGCCGTCGGGGCCGTCGGGCAGCGGGCGGCGTGCGCGCAGCTCCGCCAGGAGCCGGCGGGCGGCCCGGGTGCGGCGGGGCGGCAGCGCCCGCAGCAGTCCGTCCGCGGCGAGTTCGGCCCGCATCCGGGCCAGGGCCCGCCGTACGACCGCGCGGCCGGGCAGCTCGCGCGGGCCGGCGGGCCGGTACAGACCGGTGCGGACGGCCTTCTCCAGCGGATGCCGGAAGGGCTCGGCACCGCCCGTCCCGGTCTTGCGCAGCGTGCCCGGCCGGCCCGCCTCGACCGCGCCGCGCAGATGCAGGGCGAGCACCGCGACGGTGACGGCGGCGCGGTCGCCCCCGCGCAGCAGGGCGACCGCGCACGGGTCCGGCGCAGCCGGCGGAATCGACGTCGTACGGCCCATGAGACCTCCCCCGGGAGGGACCCGCCGCCCCCGTGCCGGCGGGCCCCTGTGCGGAGAATGTGCCCTGGGCGCGGGGTGGTTGAAGCCTCCGCCGCGGTCTTCAGAGGTTGATTTGAGGGTGGCGCACCCGGCCTACGACCGCTGCCGTACGCGCCGCGTCACAGCTCGTGCTCCGACAGTCCGGGCCAGTCGTCCGGGCCGCCGCCCTGCCATTCGATCAGGTCGCTCTCCTCCACCTCGATCCGGTCCAGGTCGGCCAGCCGCAGAATCTCCACGACATCGTCCAGATGCGAGGCGATCCCCAGCGTCACATCGCCCTCGGTGACCCGGCGGGAGCCGTCCAGGGCCGGGGCGTGCACCACGATGTGCGGGTAGTGAATCGGATTCGCCATGCCTTCAGCCTGCGGCGCGGGCCCGGGATGCGCACGCCGGGCCGGTGACTGTCGGTGCTGCCGTGCACACTTCCGCGGCATGGACGTGAGAAGCGACATGCACGGGGGCCCGGATGAGGGGTGGCCGCGGGGCGGCGGCTGCTGGAGGAGGCCCGGGCGCGGGCCGCGGCGGCGCGGGAGTGGCAGGTGGTGCGGCTGGTGCAGGACTCCCTCGACTACGCGCAGGGGCGCATCACCCGGTACGACGTCGAGGAGCGGTACCGGCTGTTCCAGGACGGTGCCCGGGACGAGCACGACCGTGACTTCGCCGGGGCCATGACGCACACCGTGCATCAGTGGCTCGTGGACGCGGGCCGGGGGCACCTCGTCGGCCATCCCGGCGCGGGGGCCGCGGAGTTCCTGGCGCACTTCGCGGCCCGAGGCCGGACGCCCTGTGCATGGAGGTACCGAGGACCGGCCCGGTCGCTACCGGATTCCTCGTGGGCGGGCCGAGCGGGCGCTGTGGCTGGAGCGGATCCTCAGGGACGGCCGGATCGACGCGGGGATCCCGCCGCGCAGGCCCGCCGGATCGTCACCTCCCCGCAGGCACCGGCTCTCCTGACGGCGGACCACCAGGGCCGGCTCCTCCTCCAGGCCGCCGAGTTGCAGCGCCGCGCCGGGAGCCTCCGGGCGCTGCGGACCGTCGTGGAGGACCGGGCGGCGACGGACGCTGATACGCGGCGACGAGCCCTGCACATCGTGGAGCTGGAGCGGGCCATGAGTTTCAGGGGCCCGCTGGCCTCACCGGGCTGGACGAGGACCGGGCTCGTGTCCGCGCGGAGTCCGGGATCGAGACCCGGCGGGCCGGCGCGCTCGTGCTGGTCGGTCACTCCGCCCTGCACCCCGATGTCCCGGAGGAGGAGGTCGACGAAGCGCTGCGGACGTTCGACGCGCACGTCACCCGCGCGGAGGTGCTCACCGGCAAGGAACTGCTGGACAACGCCGAACGCTCCCTCGCCGGGGGATACGACCCGGTGCAGGGAGCGTTCGGCGTTGTC
>NZ_MUMF01000806.1 GCF_002155905.1 Streptomyces tricolor
CCCCGACACACCCCGCTCCCTTCCCTGACGCGCCCGCATCTGCCCTGACGTGCCCCGCGTCCGCCCTGGCATGCTCTGCTCGGGCCGCCGTCCGGCGGTCCGGTCACGAGCGAAGGAGTCCACGCGATGCCACGCGTGTTCGTACAGGGAAGTCCGGCCGGCTACTACCCGCGTTACGCCCCCGAGGCCGGGCGGGGCGCGGTGCGCCGTATCACCGAGGTCGGCGAGGAGGTGCTGCACCGGCCGTGCCGGGACGTCACGGAGTTCGGGCCCGACCTCGCCGCGCTCATCGACGACATGTTCCGCACCATGTACGTCGCCGAGGGCGCGGGTCTGGCGGCGAATCAGGTCGGGGTCGATCTGCGTCTTTTCGTGTACGACTGCCCCGATGACGATGGAGTCCGGCATGTCGGACACATCGTCAATCCCGTGCTGGAAACGCCCACGCACGAGCGACGGCTGCTGGACGAGGGCGAGGGCTGCCTGTCGGTGCCCGGCGCCGTCATGGCCGTACCGCGGCCGGACCGGGCCGTCGTGCGCGGGCAGGACAGGGACGGCAGGCCGGTCGTCGTCGAGGGCACGGGCTACTTCGCGCGCTGCCTGGCCCACGAGACCGACCACACCAACGGCGCGATCTATCTGGACCGGCTCTCCAAGCGGGAGAAAAGGGACGCGCTGCGGCAGATGGCGGACCGGCGCGACGAGGTGTACGCCCGCCGGGCCGCCAACGCGGAGGCGCTGAGCGCCTGACGCGGCACTGAGCGCCTCCTCCCTTCGGCACTGAGCGCCTGACACGCGGCGCTGAGCGCCGAGCGCCTGCTGAAGGCTCTCAGCGCCGGGTCACGCCTTCGGGGCCACCTTGCTCAGGCCGTTGATGATGCGGTCCATCGCGTCGCCGCCCGTGGGGTCGGTGAGGTTCGCGAGGAGCTTCAGGGTGAACTTCATCAGCATCGGGTGGGTCAGGCCGCGCTGGGCGGCGATCTGCATGACCTTCGGGTTGCCGATGAGCTTCACGAAGGCGCGGCCGAGCGTGTAGTAGCCGCCGTAGGTGTCCTTGAGGACGCGCGGGTAGCGCTGGAGGGCGATCTCGCGCTGGGCGGGCGTCGCGCGCGCGTGGGCCTGCACGATGACGTCGGCGGCGATCTGGCCGGACTCCATGGCGTAGGCGATGCCCTCGCCGTTGAAGGGGTTCACCAGGCCGCCGGCGTCACCGACGAGCAGCAGGCCGCGCGTGTAGTGCGGCTGCCGGTTGAAGGCCATGGGCAGGGCGGCGCCGCGGATCGGGCCGGTCATGTTCTCGGGGGTGTAGCCCCAGTCCTCCGGCATGGAGGCGCACCACGCCTTGAGGATCTCGCGCCAGTCCAGCTCCTTGAAGGAGGCGGAGGTGTTCAGCACGCCGAGGCCCACGTTCGACGTGCCGTCGCCCATGCCGAAGATCCAGCCGTAGCCGGGCAGCAGTCGGTCCTGCGCGCCGCGCCGGTCCCACAGCTCCAGCCAGGACTCCAGGTAGTCGTCGTCGTGGCGGGGGCTCTCGAAGTACGTGCGGACCGCGACGCCCATCGGGCGGTCCTCACGGCGGTGCAGGCCCATCGCCAGGGACAGCCGGGTGGAGTTGCCGTCGGCGGCGACGACGAGCGGCGCGTGGAAGGTCACCTCGCGCTTCTCCTCGCCGAGCCTGGCGGTGACGCCGGTGATGCGGCCGGTGCGGTCGTCGACGACCGGGCCGCTGACGTTGCAGCGCTCGAACAGGCGGGCGCCGGCCTTCTGGGCGTTGCGGGCGAGCTGCTCGTCGAAGTCGTCGCGCTTGCGGACGAGTCCGTAGTTGGGGTACGCGGCCAGCTCCGGCCAGTCGAGCTGGAGGCGGACACCGCCGCCGATGATGCGCAGCCCCTTGTTGCGCAGCCAGCCGGCCTCCTCGGAGATGTCGATGCCCATGGCGACGAGCTGCTTGACCGCGCGCGGGGTGAGGCCGTCGCCGCACACCTTCTCGCGCGGGAACTCGGTCTTCTCCAGGAGCAGCACGTCGAGACCGGCCTTGGCGAGGTGGTACGCGGTCGTGGAGCCGGCCGGCCCCGCGCCCACGACGATCACATCGGCGGTGTTCTCGGAGAGGGGCTCGGTCACGACGGTCACGGCGGGATCTCCCCAAGTCGAAATCTATGTGCCGACCGGCACTGGACATGGGCAGTCTATTCAGCAGAATTGATCACCCGGCTGAAGGGCTGCCCTGTGAACCGACCTCTCCCCGCGGTACGGCTGCGCGTTCCCACGCACGAGGACGCGGTCGCGTGGCACCGGGTCTTCGCCGACCCGGAGGTCATGGAGTTCCACGGCGGCAGGCCGGCGGAACTGTCGGTGTACGAGGAGCTGACCGCGCGCCAGCGGCGGCACGACGCGGAGCACGGCTTCTGCCTGTGGACGCTGCTGGACGAGTCCGGGGAGGTCATCGGCTTCACCGGGGCGCAGCCGTGGCCGCCGGACTGGGGCCCGGTCGGCGAGACCGAGATCGGCTGGCGGCTGGGGCGGGCGCACTGGGGCAAGGGGTACGCCACCGCGGCGGCGCGGGAGACGCTCAGGCGGCTGCGGGCGGCCGGGGTGCCGGGTGTGGTGGCGATGGTCCGGCCGGGCAACGAGCGGTCCGTCGCGGTGGCCCGGAGGCTCGGCATGGAGCAGGCGGAGACCTACCCGCATCCCACGCTGAACGAATCGGCGCTCTGCTTCCGGCTCAGCCTCAGCCCCACCCACACTCACGCACAGTAGTCATCTGTTACAGAAAGACACCAACGCCTTCCGGGCGGACCGGGCGGGGGTTACTCTGCCAGTACCGCTGGGGGTGACATCTGTGCGCATAACACCCAAAACACCCGAAGTGCGCGTCCCGCGTCTGGTCGGTCTGATGGCCGGGGACGCCCGCGAAACGGCCCGGGCGCGGGGCCTGCTCCTCAACGCGCCGGACCGCCCGGACTTCCACCGCGTCGTCGTCGACTACGTCGTACGCCAGTACCCGCAGCCCGGCGCCGAGGTGCCGCGGGACTCGATGGTGTACGTGTGGTTCGACTTCACCGACGGCGAGGGCGGCGGAGGCGTGCGTGAACCACGCGTTCCGCGGCCCCCGGCGGGCGGGCCGCGCCGGGAACTGGACCAGCCCGGCGACCCCTGTGCGGTGGGCGGACTCAGCTCTCCTTGAAGCCCCGGTGCAGCGCGACGACACCGCCGGTGAGGTTGCGCCAGGCCACCCTCGACCAGCCCGCCTTGCGCAGCCGTTCGGCGAGCGCGGGCTGGTCGGGCCAGGCCCGGATGGACTCGGCGAGGTAGACGTACGCGTCCGGGTTGGAGGACACCGCGCGCGCGACCGGCGGCAGCGCCCGCATCAGGTACTCGGTGTACACGGTGCGGAACGGCGCCCAGGTGGGGTGGGAGAACTCGCAGATCACCACGCGCCCGCCGGGCCGGGTGACCCGGTACATCTCGCGCAGCGCCGCGTCCGTGTCCTGCACGTTGCGCAGGCCGAAGGAGATCGTCACCGCGTCGAAGGTGTCGTCCTTGAAGGGCAGCCTCGTCGCGTCGCCCGCGGTGAAGGGCAGCCAGGTGTGCTTCTTCTTGCCGACCTGGAGCATGCCGAGGGAGAAGTCGCAGGGGACGACGTACGCGCCCGTCCGCGCGAAGGGCAGCGAGGAGGTGGCCGTGCCGGCGGCGAGGTCCAGGACCTTCTGCGCGGGCCGCGCGTCGACCGCCTTCGCCACCTCCTTGCGCCAGCGCCGGTCCTGGCCGAGCGAGAGCACGTCGTTCGTCAGGTCGTACCGTTCCGCCACGTCGTCGAACATCGAGGCGACTTCGTGCGGCTGCTTGTTCAGGGAAGCGCGGGTCACCCGCCCATTCTTGCAGCCCCCTCCCAGGGCAGGAGCCTCGGCTTCCTGCGCGCCGCGAGGTCCTGCGCACAGCGCGTCTCAACGGCGCCGGAACAGCAGCCTTCCCGCTATCACCGTCGCCACGCACGTTGCCGTGGCGCCTCGTTCGGCCAGCTCTGTTTCGTCGTGCACGTCGAACACGGCGAAGCAGGCGGCCGAGCCGGGCGTGCGCGCCGGCGGGGTCTCGGGGGGCAGGTCCGAGGCGAGGGGGTCCAGGGA
>NZ_MUMF01000807.1 GCF_002155905.1 Streptomyces tricolor
CCCCGCCCGGCGGGCGGCGGCGCTGGGAGCGGCGCAATCACGCGGGGCGGGACGTGGGGCTGTACGCCGGGCCCGCCGTGGTGCTGGGCGCCGCGGCCGGGGCGGGCCGGGCGTGTCCCGCGGCCGGGGCCGCGGTGCTGGCCGCCGGGGCCTGCGGGGCGTACGACGATGTCGCCGGGGACCACCGGCGGGGGTTCCGGGCGCATCTCGGAGCCCTGCGGGACGGCGAAGTCACCAGCGGGGCCGTGAAGTTGTTCGGGATATCGGCCGCCGGGCTGGCGGCGGGGGCGCTGATGAAGGAGCGCCCGCTGGACAAGCTGCTCGCCGGGGTCGTCATCGCCGGGACCGCTCATCTCGTGAACCTGGTCGACGTACGGCCCGGCCGGGCCGCCGGTGCGGTGCTCGCGCTCGGGGCGCCCGGCCTGCTGCGCGGGGGGCCCGGGGCGCGGATCGCCGCCGGTGCGATGGGGGCGGCGGCCGGCGTGCTGCCCGACGACCTCGGGGAGCGCGTGATGCTCGGGGACACGGGGGCGCATGCCCTGGGTGCCGCACTGGGGGCGGCCGTCGTGGCGGGAAACCGGCGCGCGGGACTGCTCGCGCACGCCGTCGCCGTCGTGGCCGCGGCCCGCTACGGAGACCGGGTGAGTGCCTGGGCGCGTGCCCTGTGAACGGCTGACCTCGCCGTATGCCCGCGCACACCGTTCGGCCATGGCGGAGAATCCCTCACCCGTGTGGGTGATGTGCTCCGGCGCATTGCCCCGGCCCGCCGCGTGATGCGCCCTCCGGGATGTCCCTGAACGGCCGTACGTCCTGGCATGCTTGGCAGGGAACGCGGGGCGGGCAGCGGGCCCGAACGGTCCGTGCGGAGGGCGCGCGGGGTGCGCCCTTCCGCCCCCAGGAGCCCGCTACCTTCTGTACGTTTCCTCGTGACCACTCCACGTGACCCTCATGCCCGTCCCGCGCGAACCTCGTGACCCCTCCACGTGAACCAGGAGTCCCGGCCCCGTGACCCCCGTGAGCAGCAACGCACCGCACGGCCAGTCGCCGCTGCGCACCGTGCAGGTGCTCGGCGGAGGCAACGCCGGCAGCAGCGCGCATGTGCGCTCCCTGGCCGAGGGGCTCGTGGCAAGGGGCGTGCGTGTCACGGTGTGCGCCCCCATCGAAGCCGACCGCGCCTACGGGTTCACCGGGGTCGGCGCCGAACACGTGCACGTGCCGCGCAGCAGCGACCCCGTCTCCGTGGCCGCGCTCCGCACGGCCTGCGCGAACGCCGACCTCGTGCACGCGCACGGCCTGCACGCCTCCTTCCGGGCCGTCCTCGCGCTCAGCGGACGCACCACCCCGCTGGTGGTCACCTGGCACAACCGGGCCCACGCGGAGGGCCCGCGGGCGCATCTGCTGCGGCTGCTGGAGCGGCGGGTGGTGAAGACCGCGGCCGTGGTCCTCGGCACCAGCTCCGACCTGGTCGACCGGGCCCGCCGCACCGGCGCACGGGACGCCCGGCTCGCGGCCGTCGCCCTGCCGGCCCGGCGCCGCGCCGCCGGCCTCCTCGACCCCGGCCCCGACGCCCTCGACGACCCCGATCCGCGACGGCCCAAGATCCAGGCCGAACTCGGCGCCACCGGCCGCCCGTTGCTCATCGCGGTCGGCTCCCTGGACCGGCAGCGCGGCTACGACGTCCTGCTCGACGCCGCCCGCAGCTGGCGCGACCTGGACCCGGTACCGCTGGTGGTGGTCGCGGGCGAGGGGCCGCTGCGGCCGGTGCTGCAACGGCGCATCGAGGACGAGGAGCTGCCGGTGCGGCTCATCGGGCACCGCGAGGACGTCTCCGAGCTGCTCGCCGCCGCCGATCTGGCGCTGCTCACGAGCAGTTGGGAGTCCCGGTCCGTCCTCGCCCAGGAGGCGCTGCACGCGCGCGTACCGCTCGTCGCGACCCGGGTCGGCGGCATCCCGGACCTCGTCGGCGACGCGGCCGAACTCGTCCCGTACGGCGATCCCGCGGCCCTCGCCCGCACCGTCGTACGGCTGCTCGCCGACCCGGAGCGGTGCGCGACGCTGCGGGAGCGCGGCGCCCGGCAGGCCGCCACCTGGCCCACCGAGGACGAGACCGTCGCCCAAGTGCTCAGCGTCTACGACGAGTTGACCCAGCCGCGGCCCCTGGTCTGACCACAGCTCAGGGCACGTGCCGGCGCGCCCGCAGCGCCAGGCTCAACGCCAGCACGGTCTGCGGGTCGTCGAGGTCGGTACCCAGCAACTCCCCGATCCGGGCCAGCCGGTTGTACAGCGTCTGCCGGTTGAGGTGCAGCTCGCGGGCCGTCTCCGCCTTGCGGCCGGCGTGCGCCAGATAGGTCTCCAGAGTCGGCAGCAGCGGCGGCTTGGAGCGGTGGTCGTGCTCGCGCAGCGGGCCGATCGCGCGGTCCACGAAGGCCGCCAGGTCCGGGTGGTCGCGCAGCCGCCACAGCAGCAG
>NZ_MUMF01000808.1 GCF_002155905.1 Streptomyces tricolor
CCGCCCCGGTCGTCCCCGCCGGGCCCTGCGGATCGCGCTCGGCTCGCTCACCGGTGCCGCCGCCATCTGCCTGGCCCTGGGCTTCGGCCGGCTGGTGGCGCAGGGCGGCGCCGGCGCGGACGACCGGGGCGGTGCGTCGTCGGCCAAGGGCGCCGACGCCGGGAACCTGGAGGCCGGTGCCGCCGCGCCGCCCGCGGACCCCGAGCGCGCACTGGCCTGCTCCCGGCTCGTCGTGGAGGGCACGGTGGTGAAGGTGGAGCTTCCGGAGGACTCCCCGGGGAGCCGGGTCACCCTGCGGGTGATCCGCTCCTACGAGCCCGCGCACGGCCCGGCCGAGGTCGCCTTCCTGCTCGGCGCGGACCTGCGGCCCGCGCCGCGCCCGGGGCAGCACGTGCTGGTCCGGGTCGGCCGGGGCGAGCGGTACGCGAGCCGGTGGGCCGTCGGCGACGCCCGGGNNCCTCCCGGGCCCTGCCCTGCCCCTCCGGCGACGCGCCCTGACCCGACCGGACGGCCGGACGACGGGACGACGGGACGGGACGAGGAGGGGCGGGCGTCCGCACGGACACCCGCCCCTCCCGCTCGCGTCACCCGGTTACGGCGTGACCTTCTCGATCTTCACGCTGCCGGTGCCCGCGACCGTGCCGCGCGCGTTCACCAACTGCACCCGGCCGAAGAACTCACGGCCGGCCGGGGCCTCCGCGGCGGCCGTGACCTGGCCGGTCACCGTCGCCGAGGCGCCCGTGCCGAGCCGGACCGGGGCCGAGCCGTCGACCGTGACGGAACCGAGCGCGGTGGAGAAGAACACGTCCCGGTAGTCGTAGTCGGTCGAGCCGGACGGCACCGAGTAGCCCACGACCTCGATGGTGTAGGTGCCGGCGGCCGGGGACGGCACGGAGACCGCCTCCTCCGAGTCGCCGTCGGCGGACTTGCCCACCTCCGTGCCCGCGGCGTCGTACACCGTCAGGTCCAGGTCGGCGGCCGTGTCCGAGACGCGCCCGATGGCGACGTCGAGCGAGGTGGCACCGGCCGGGACCACCACCGTGGCGGTCTGCTTCTCGCCCTCCTTGATGGCCGGGCGGGTCGTCTTGGCGGAGCCGAGCGGGCCGCCGACCAGCTTGCCGTCCAGCGCGGCGTACTTGTTGGTCACCTTCCAGGAGGCGGTGGCCGGGGTGCCCACCTTCGCCTCGGGCACGGTCACGGTCTCCGGGTCGAAGGCCGCGCCGAGGACGGTGACGTCCAGCCGGTAGGGGTTGTCGAGCAGCGGGGACGTACGCCGGGACTCGACCTCGACCTCCCAGACGCCGGGCTGCGGGTCGGCGTAGGAGCGGACGCCGGGCTTGCAGCCGTTGCCGTCCAGGTAGTTGTTGTAGCAGTACGGGGTGCCGGTGCTGTCGGACGGGACGCCGTACGGGTGGATGGCGATGAACCGGGTCTGGCTCTTGTCCTTCAGCCCGCCGATCGCGATCTCCAGCGACGTCGCGCCCTCGGGCACGGTCAGGAAGTACGACGTCGTGCTGTTGCGCTGCACCGAACCCGACGCGGAGTAGGTGTACTTCACCGGGGCCGCGGCCACGACCGTGGAGAGGATCTGCTTGTCGATGCCCTCGGTCCGCGGGTCGTCGACCTCCAGGATCGCGCTCTTGAGGCCCGCGGACCTCGGGGCGGCCTGGACCTTGACCGTGACCGGCTGGTTCAGCGGCAGCCGCACCACGTCGTCGCCGACGATCCGGAAGGTGCCGCCGGCGTTGTTCTCGAAGTGCAGCTCGTGCCGGAGCGCCTTGTCCGGGCCGGACGTACGGGTGATCGTCACGTCGTACGTCTTCTTCTCGCCCGCCTTCAGGCCGCCCTCGCGGTCGTACAGGCCGGTGCCGAAGCCCGGAGTCTTCAGGGCGTGGTCGAGCGCGGTGTCGACCGGCGCCTTGACGGTGTAGGTGTGCGCGGAGGCGTCGTCCTCGACGGACTCCCACGCGTCCACGATGTTGATCAGGCCCGCGCCCTCCTCGTACGCCTGCACGCCCTTGATGTGGTCGGCGGTCGAGGTCAGGGCCGTGCGCAGCTTGGCGGGCGGGAGGTCGATGCCCTTCTGCCGCGCGGCGCTCAGCAGCAGCGCGGCGGCGCCGGCGGCCTGCGGGGAGGCCATCGAGGTGCCCTGGAGCATCGAGTAGCCGGCCGGGAGGCTGTAACCCGCCTCGGCGACCGGGCCGCCGGGCAGCCAGGTCTGGGTGGTGTTGATCGCGGCGCCGGGGGCGACCAGGGTCGGCGTGAAGCCGCCGTCCTCCCGCGGGCCGCGCGAGGAGAAGGGCATCATCGCGTACTTCTTCTCCACGACCGAGCCGTAGTTGGCGGCCCAGGTCTCCTTGGAGATCGCCGCGCCCACCGAGATCACCTTGTCGGCGAGGCCGGGGTCGCCGATGGTGTTGGCGCCGGGGCCGGAGTTGCCGGCGGAGACCACCAGCTGGACGCCGTAGGTGTCGATGAGCCGGGTGTACAGCTCGGCCCGCGCGTTGTTGCCGTCGTTCAGCGCGGGCAGGCCGCCGATCGACATGTTGACGATGTCGACCCCGCGCTTGGTGACGAGGTCGATCATGCCCTCGGTGAGCGCGACGTTGGTGCAGCCGCCGGTCCAGGTGCAGGCCCGCGAGGAGACGATCTTCGCGCCCGGGGCCGCGCCGTTCATCTTCCCGCCGAACAGGCCGTTGGCGGCGGTGATGCCGGCGACGTGGGTGCCGTGCTCGGACTCGATGACGCCGATGCTGACGTAGTCGGCCTTCGCCCCGGAGGCGTTGTAGACGACGTCCTTGCGGGTCTCCACCACGAACGGGACGCGCTCGGCGACGTCCGTCGACGGGTCGTCGGTGCCGAAGTACCCGACCTGGAAGGCGTCCTTGTACGGCTTCATCGCGGCGTCGTCGGTGAAGTCCAGGTTGTCGTTCGTGTCGACCCGGACGGTGCCGGCGGCCGGGTCGTACAGCACGCCCCAGGCGTCGGTGGTGTCGCCGTCCCGGTTGAGGTCGCCCTTCTCGTCACCGCCTGTGGTGGCGGACTCGTACAGGTAGTTGAACTTGTACGAGCCCTCGGGCGCCGTGAACTTCTCGGTGCCCTGCGTGGCGGTGCTGATGGAGAAGGACGGGCCCGCGACACCGGTGGTCATCCGCCGCCAGGTGCCGTCGCCGTCGGCGACGGGGTCGGTCGCGGTCACCCAGTCGACGATCTTCCGCTCGCCGGTGGTGGTCTTCTGCAGCGCCGGGTGGCCGAGGTCGACGCCGGAGTCCAGGATGCCGATGGTGATGCCGCGGCCGTCCGCCTTCGGGTGGTCCTCGACGAAGTCGACGGCACCGGTCTCGAAGGACGGGTTGTACGGGTTCTCCGCCGGGGTCTTCTTGCCCGGTGCGGGGTAGGGGACCGCGCCGCCCGCGGACCTGGCGCCGCCGGGCGCCGGGTCGTCCAGCGGGATCTCCTGCTTGAGGTCGACGGCCCGGACGGAGGAGAGCCTGACGGCGGCGGCGATGGCCGAGTCCGCCCGGCCCGTCGGCACGGTGGCGCGGACGTAGCCGAGCTTGTCGTCGGTACGGCCCACCAGGCCGCCCTCGACCGCGTCCAGCTCCTCGGCGACCCGCTCGGTCTGCCCGGGCGAGGTCGCGACCATCAGCGTGACGTTCTTGTCGCCGTCGGCCTTGGCCTCGGCGAGCAGGGCGGCGTCGTCCGAACCCAGCTTGTCGTGGGCGGACTTGACGCCGGGATCGGCGGCCGGGGCGGGCGGCGCGTCCGCGGCGAGGGCCAGGGGTATCGGCCCCGCCGCGGAGAGGGCGGCCACCACGCCCACGGCCACGGCTATGCGGGCCAGGCGTCTCGGGCCGGGTATGGGATCACGCTCGGGCGTGTGGGTCATCGGCATCCCTCAGGTCAAGGAACGAGCGGACGAGAGCGCTCAGCCTGACCGAAAGGGCAAGTCTTTGGGGACCGTTGACCCAATCGAAATGAAGGTATGGGGAAAACCCGCGATGGGATACGAGCGGATTCGGCCGGTATGAGCCGGGATTCGCTCAGTTCTCCTTCGAACGCGCGTAATGCCGGGACGCCTTGGCCCGGTTGCCGCACGCGGCCATCGAGCACCAGCGGCGGGTGCCGTTCCGGGACGTGTCGAAGAAGTGCAGGATGCAGCCGCCGCCGGCGCAGGTGCGGATCCGCTCCGGGGCCCGGGTGAGCAGGTCCAGGTAGTTCCGGGCGGCGAGCCAGGCCGGGCCCCAGGACGGGTCGGCGAACTCGGGCTCCTCGGCCGGACCGCCGGCGGTGAGCCGGGCCCGGATCCGGCCGTGCTCCAGGACGGCGTCCACGAGCGGCGCCGCCTGCTCCGGCGAGCCGTCCACCGCGGCCTTGAGGGCCTTCCGGGCCGTCCGCAGCCGGTGCAGCGTCTCCGCGTCCACCGGGTGGGCCCCGGCCAGTCCGTTGCTCGCGAGCCACACCGCCAGTCCGTCGGTGTCCGCGAGCAGGTCCTGCGTGACGCCGTCGCTGTTCCACCGGGTGTTGAGCAGGTCGAGCGCGAGCGGCTCGCCGGTGAGCGGGCGGGGATCGCGGGCGGTGGGCATCGGGCACTCCTTCTCGGCTAACCGGTCAAGCGTACGTGACCGGTTGACCCGACCGTGTCTAACCCTCTAACGTGAAGAACGACGGTTAGACATGCCGACTCGGGCCTGCCCGGCGAGGGCACGCCGAAAGGGAAGAGCCATGACCTTGCACACCGGCCACACCGGCCTGAACGTCACCGACCTCGACCGCTCGCTCGCCTTCTACCGGGACCTCCTCGGCTTCACCCTGCTCGCCGAGGGCACGGAGGACGACCGGCGCTACGCGTTCCTCGGTGACGGCGGCGACCGGCCCGTCCTCACCCTCTGGCAGCAGGCGCAGGGGTCGTACGACCGCGGCCGGGCCGGACTGCACCACCTCGCCTTCACCGCCGACTCGATCGACCGGGTCCGGGAGTACGAGGCGGCGCTGCGGGCCGCCGGC
>NZ_MUMF01000809.1 GCF_002155905.1 Streptomyces tricolor
CGGGTAGCCGTAACCACCGGACGGCGGCTGGGCTCCCCGGGCCTGGCCGTCTGCGTACAGGTAGCCGAACGGGTCGTCGTCCTCGGGCGTGCTCGCGCCGTTGTCGCCGGGCGTCATCCCTAGGTACTCCTCAACAGGTGCGGGCGGATGCGGTACGGGTGTGGAATGGCGAGCCTACCCGCTCTCACTCGCCCAAACGGGTGACTCGGACCCCATCAACTCGCTGACCTGCGGTTCATCCGGCGCGGCGGTGCTGTTTGGGACGAGATCGTTTCTCTACGTACATCCGCTCGTCAGCGGACTTCAACACCTCGTCCGCCGTCATCCCGCAGTGCGCCCACCCGATGCCGAAGCTCGCGCCCACCCGCACCGCCCGGCCCTCGGCCCGGATCGGCTGGATGATCTCGTTGCGCAGCCGTACGGCGAGGTCCTGGGCGTCGGCCCGGCCGAGGCCGTCGGCGAGGATCACGAACTCGTCGCCGCCGAGCCGGGCGACCGTGTCGCCGTCCCGGACGCCGTTGCTCAGCCGCCGGGCGACCTCGATGAGGACCGCGTCGCCCGCGTTGTGCCCGAACCGGTCGTTGATCGACTTGAAGCCGTCGAGGTCGCAGAAGAGGACCGCGAGACCCTTGGTGCCGTCGTCGCGGCCGTCCTCCGGGGCGACGGTGTGCACATGGTGGTCGTAGGCGTCGTACGCCTCCGCGCCCGGCGCGAAGTCGAAGCCGTGGCCGGCGGGGATGTCGAAGGCCGGGTGGCCGTAGGCCGCGTCCAGGGAGTCCAGGTCCCCGGCGTGCGCGGGCCGCTGGCAGAGCCGGGCCGACAGCCGTGAGCGCAGTTCGGCGGAGTTGGGCAGGCCGGTCAGCGAGTCGTGGGAGGCGCGGTGGGCGAGCTGGAGCTCGCGCCGCTTGCGCTCCTCTATGTCCTCGACGTGGGTGAGGAGGAAACGCGGGCCGTCGGCGGCGTCCGCGACGACGCTGTTGCGCAGGGAGACCCAGACGTACGTGCCGTCACGGCGGCCCAGGCGCAGTTCCGCGCGCCCGCCCTCGGCCGAGGTGCGCAGCAGGGTGCCGATGTCCTCGGGGTGGACCAGGTCGGCGAAGGAGTAGCGGCGCATCGCGGAGGCGGGGCGGCCGAGCAGCCGGCACAGGGCGTCGTTGGTGCGCAGGATGCGGCCGTGCTGGTCGCCGCCCATCTCGGCGATGGCCATGCCGGAGGGGGCGTACTCGAAGGCCTGCCGGAAGGATTCCTCGCTGGCGCGCAGCGCCTGCTGCTCGCGCTCCAGGCGGACCAGGGCGCGCTGCATGTTGGCGCGGAGGCGGGCGTTGCTGATCGCGATGGCGGCCTGGAAGGCGTACATCTGGAGGGCCTCGCGGCCCCACGCGCCGGGGCGGCGGCCGTTGCGCGGCCGGTCGACGGATATGACGCCGAGCAGCTCTCCGCAGGCGCTGCCCTGCGCGCCGGGGGTGTACATGGGCGCGAAGAGCCGGTCGGAGGGGTGCCACTCGTCCTCGAAGCGCGGCTCGGGACCGTCGGTGTACCACTGGGGTACGTCGTCGTCGTCGAGGACCCAGCCCTCGGTGTGCGGTATGAAGACGAGGTCGCCCCAGCGTTCGCCCATGCTCAGCCGCCGGTCCCAGGACTCGCGGGAGCCGACCCGGCCGGTGATCAGGGCCTCGGCGGCGGGGTTGCCGGAGAAGGCGGCGACCACGAGATCGCCGTCCTGGCGCACGAGGTTGACGGCGGCCATCTCGTACCCGAGGGCGCCCACGGCGCCGTCGGCGACGGTCTGCAGTGTGTCCGCCAGGCTGCGTGCCGTGTTCATGTCGGCCATGACCTGGTGCAGCTGCCGCAGGGACGCAAGGCGGACATACGGCTCCGACTCGGTCTCCATGCTCGCCCTCCCCCCGAGACCTCGCAGCGATTGAAGGGTTGTTCCGCCACTGAATCACAGCGCGCTGCCCACTCGGTACACAGGGTCAACAATTCCTGCCTCTTGTGACTCAAGTCACAGAAGAACGTGAACAATTGAGTGGAGTTTCTGCGTTTTGCCTGTGCGTTTACTGAACGCGGAACGCCCGAATACGCCCACATGATGCACAGGCCGGAACGCATGGCTGCGCCGCTGGTCCTAGGACCCGGCTCGGGCGGACGGCCGATGCGGCCGGGGCGCGGCGAAGACTAGCGTTTCCGGCGTGCTGAAGACTCCCTCCCCCACCGCCCCCCTGCCTTCCGGGCATGCTGAGGGGGTGAGCAACGACGAGTTCCGGGCCGCGATGTCCCGGCTGGCCGCGGGCGTGGTCCTGGTCACCGCGCAGGAACCGCCGCTGGACCCGGACGACCCCGAGGCGCCGGGCATGGAGGACGTCGGCATGACCGCCACCGCCTTCATGTCGGTCTCCCTCGACCCGCCGCTGGTCCTGGTCAGCCTGCGCACCGGCGCCCGCATGGACGACCTGCTGGACGAGCAGCCGCTGTGGGCGGTGTCGGTCCTCGCCGAGAGCCAGCGGCACATCGCGGGCCGCTTCGCCATGAAGGGCCGGATCAGCGACCGGCTGCTCTTCGAGGACATCCCCTACGTCCGCGGCGAGGCCACCGGCGCCCCGCTCGTCGGGGGTGCGCTGGCCACCCTGGAGTGCCGGACCGAGCAGCGGGTGACCGCCGGCGACCACACCCTGGTCATCGGCCGCGTCCTCACCGCCCGGGTGCCCAGCGCCGAGGGGGGCCCGCTGCTGTACTTCCGCGGCCGGTACCGGCAGCTGGGCTGAGCCGCGGCTGCCGGGCCCCTCTCTGGTCCCGGCCCCCTCTCGGTCCCGGCCCCCTCTCC
>NZ_MUMF01000810.1 GCF_002155905.1 Streptomyces tricolor
GCTCCCAGCGCCCCGCTCACGAAAGCTCCCCCCGCCCCTGCCGGGGCAGCCCGAGCTCCGCTGTCGCCGCCGAGTTGCAGTACTCGCGCACCGCGCTGGTGCGGGCCACCACCCGGCCCCGGTGGATCACGATCCGGCTGTAGGCCAGGGAGAGGGCCCCGGCCAGACGGTCGCCGCGCACGGCCAGCAGCTCGGCGGGGAAGCCCGCCTCCACGCGGACCTCCGGCAGCCCCAAGACCGCGCGGGCCGAGGCGCACACGGCGTCGTAGGCGTCCTCCGGGTGCAGCCCGTGGGCGGAGGCGAGCAGGTAGGCGGCCTCCAGGGGGTCGCCGCGGCCGACGGGGTTCGAGACGTCGCGCAGCGCCCCGCTGCCGGCCGCCACCCGTACCCCGGCCGCGCGGAGCAGCCGTACCGGTGCCGTCTCCCGCCGGTCGGCGCCGCCGCAGCCGCCCTGGGGCAGGCACACGACCGTCACACCGGCCGCCGCGAGCTGGTCGGCGGCGCGCGAGGCGGCGTGGCCGGGCAGGCGCGAAAGACCCGCGCACGGTCCGATCGTCACGCCGGGCCGCAGGCCCCCCGCCATGGCCGCGAGCCGGGACAGCCGGGCCGGGTCGGCGGCGTCCGTGTGCAGGTCCACGGGGCAGCCGTGCTCGGAGGCCACCTCCAGGACCGCCTCCACGTAGCCGGTCGGGTCCGGGTCCAGGTCGGGGCAGCCGCCCACCACGGAGGCGCCCATCTTCACCGCGTCCCGCAGCATCGCCAGCCCGTCGGCCCCGGCCACCCCGGTCAGCAGCCGCGGCATCGCCACCGTCGTCAGCTCCGCCAGCCCCCGCAGCGACCGCCGCGCCTGCAGGGCCGCCTCCAGCGCGCCGAGGCCCTGGACGTCGCCCACGCGCACGTGTGCGCGCAGCGCCGTCGCCCCGTGCCCGAGTTGCAGCAGAGCCGCCTCGGTGGCCCGGCGCTGGACGTCCTCGGGGGCGTACGACACCGGCCCGGGGCGCTCGGCGGTCAGTGCGGTGTCGCCGTGGGCGTGCGGCTCGGCCGGCGCCGGCAGGAGCAGGTAGCCGCTCAGGTCGACGCGGGTGGCGCCGGTCCGGGCCGCCCCCGGGGCGAGACTGCCGGTCGTGCCGACCGCCTCGATGCGCCCCCCGCCCAGCCGTACGTCCACGGTCCGGCCGTCGGTGAGCCGCGCCCCGCAGAGCAGGAGCGCGGCCGGGTCGGACGCCCCCGAGGACCCCGACGAGTTCGACGGCGGGTGCGGCTGCGGCTGGCTGTCGGGCATCGCGCTCCAGGGGTCGGACCGGGGGGCTCGGGCGGCGTGCGGACGGGGCCGTACGCCGCCCCAAGATCACGCAGAGTGAGTCGAGCCTAGGGTGGCGAGCCGCGCGGGGCCCGCAGGAGCGCAATAGTCGTACCGGCGTGGTCCGCCTCAGGCGGTACCCGTGTCGCCCGCGCGCGTGGCCGGTGCCGCGGGGGGCGACGCCCATGCGCGCGGGCCGCCGTCG
>NZ_MUMF01000811.1 GCF_002155905.1 Streptomyces tricolor
CCGCCGCGGCCGGCCCCCGCGCACCGAGTCCGCCGGCACCCGCGACCGCATCCTCACCGCCGCCCGCGAGGAGTTCTCCGCGCGCGGCTACGAGAAGACGTCCGTACGCGGCATCGCCAAGGCCGCCGGCGTCGACTCCGCCCTGGTGCACCACTACTTCGGCACCAAGGAGCAGGTCTTCGAGGCGGCCGTCGAGGTCGCCTTCGCGCCCGCCATGAACGCGCCGAACGCGGTGGCCGACGGTCCGGTGGAGGGCGTGGGGGAGCGGCTGACCCGCTTCGTCCTCGGCGTCTGGGACAACCCCGCGACCCGCGCGCCCCTCGTGGCGATCCTCCGTTCCGCCGTCACCAACGAGACCGCCGCCGCCGTCTTCCGCCGGCTCGTCGCCACCCAGCTGATGCGCCGGGTCGCCGCCCAGCTGCACCTGCCGGACGCGGAGCTGCGCGCCGAACTGGCGGCGGCCCAGATCGTGGGTACGGCGCTGATGCGCTACGTGATCAAGCTGGAGCCGCTGGCCTCGGCGGACCTGGAGCAGATCATCGCCCGTGTCGCTCCCGTCGTACAGGGCCATCTGACGGCACCGTGAAACGGGTGTCCCGCAATTCGGACACCTTGTCCCGCCACCTGGATGACCGGCGTACGCTCGATAGCAGCCATATCCGTCTGAAGGAGCGAGCGACGATGCCCGAGCTGAGGTCCCGCACAGTCACCCACGGCCGCAACATGGCGGGCGCCCGCGCCCTGATGCGCGCCTCCGGTGTACCCGGTGCGGACATCGGCCGGAAGCCCATCATCGCCGTCGCGAACTCCTTCACGGAGTTCGTGCCGGGCCACACCCACCTCCAGCCGGTCGGCCGGATCGTCAGCGAGGCGATCAAGGAGGCGGGCGGCATCCCGCGCGAGTTCAACACGATCGCGGTCGACGACGGCATCGCCATGGGCCACGGCGGCATGCTGTACAGCCTGCCCTCCCGCGACCTGATCGCGGACTCGGTCGAGTACATGGTCGAGGCCCACTGCGCCGACGCCCTGGTCTGCATCTCCAACTGCGACAAGATCACCCCGGGCATGCTCATGGCCGCCCTGCGCCTGAACATCCCCACCGTCTTCGTCTCCGGCGGCCCCATGGAGGCCGGCCGCGCCACCCTGGTCGACGGCACGGTCCGCACCCTCGACCTGGTCGACGCGATGTCCGAGGCCGTCAACGAGAAGATCTCCGACGAGGACATCCTCCGCATCGAGGAGAACGCCTGCCCGACCTGCGGCAGCTGTTCCGGCATGTTCACCGCCAACTCGATGAACTGCCTGACCGAGGCCATCGGCCTCTCCCTGCCCGGCAACGGCTCGGTCCTCGCCACCCACACCGCCCGCCGCGCCCTGTACGAGAACGCGGCGCGCACGGTCATGGACCTCACCCGCCGCTACTACGAGCAGGACGACGACACGGTCCTGCCCCGCAACATCGCCACCTTCCAGGCCTTCGAGAACGCCATGGCCCTGGACATCGCGATGGGCGGCTCCACCAACACGATCCTGCACCTGCTGGCCGCCGCCCAGGAGGCGGGCGTCCCGTTCGGCCTCGACCAGATCGACGCCGTCTCGCGCCGCGTGCCCTGCCTGGCGAAGGTGGCCCCCAACGTCGCCAAGGACCGCACGTACTACATGGAGGACGTGCACCGCGCCGGCGGCATCCCCGCCCTCCTCGGCGAGCTGCACCGGGCCGGGCTGCTCAACGAGGACGTGCACGCCGTGCACAGCCCGTCCCTCGACGACTGGCTGAAGACCTGGGACGTGCGCGGCGGCTCCCCGTCCCCGGAGGCCGTCGAGCTGTGGCACGCGGCCCCCGGCTGCGTCCGCTCCTCCGAGGCCTTCTCCCAGTCCGAGCGCTGGGAGGCCCTGGACGTCGACGCCGAGAACGGCTGCATCCGCTCCGTCGAGCACGCCTACTCCAAGGACGGCGGCCTCGCCGTCCTGCGCGGCAACCTCGCCGTCGACGGCTGCGTGGTGAAGACGGCCGGCGTGGACGAGTCGATCTGGACCTTCGAGGGCCCGGCGGTCGTCTGCGAGTCCCAGGAGGAGGCCGTCCAGCGGATCCTCACCCACGAGGTCAAGGACGGCGACGTCGTCGTCATCCGCTACGAGGGCCCCAAGGGCGGCCCCGGCATGCAGGAGATGCTGTACCCGACCTCGTACCTGAAGGGCCGCGGCCTCGGCAAGACCTGCGCCCTGATCACCGACGGCCGCTTCTCCGGCGGCACCTCGGGCCTCTCCATCGGCCACGCCTCCCCGGAGGCGGCCTCCGGCGGCACCATCGCCCTGGTCCAGGACGGCGACCGCATCCGCATCGACATCCCGGGCCGCTCGATCGAGCTGCTGGTCGACGAGGCCGAACTGGCCCGCCGCGAGCAGGCCCTGAACGGCGTCTACGCGCCGAAGAACCGCGACCGCAAGGTCTCCGCCGCCCTCCGCGCCTACGCGGCGATGGCGACGAGCGCGGACAAGGGCGCGGTGCGCGACGTGTCCCGGCTGGGCTGACCGACACCGGTCGTGGCAGGGGTCGCCTTGTGACGGGGGCGGCCCCTGCGCCGTGTCCGGACGCAGACCACCGGGCCGCCACCGGGGCCACCCGGACCGCCCCCCGGGGCCCCCGGACCGCCGACCCCGACGGCCACAGCCGGGCTCGCCGGGTCGACGGCCGTAACAGGGGCGCCGGGCACGCCGGGCACGATGGCCGCGGTCCCCGTCGCCGGACCCGACGGCCGTAGCCACTGCCACGAGACCGACGGCCGTGGTCCCCGTCGCCGGACCCGACGGCCGTAGCCGCCGCCAGACCGACGACCGTTGCCACCGCCGCCAGAGCTGACGCCGTAGACCACCGTCACAAGCCGACGCCCGTGCTCAGGTCACCAGGCCGACGGCTTCCGGCCGTCCACCGCGAAGACCGTGCCGTCGGGCGCGGCGGCGAGGACGTGGTGGCCGACCGGTACCGGAGCGGGCGGCGTGCTCATGACTCGCGCCGAGTTCGCGCCCAGGCGCGCCGGCGTCTGCCCGACGAGCCGGCCCTTGCGGGCGTCCACGGCGAGCAGCCGGCCGTCGCTCGCGGTGACGTACACCCGCCCGTCCAGCGCGACCGGCGCCGAGCCCCGGCTCACCGACGTCTCCAGATGCCACAGCCGCCGGCCCGACCGCAGGTCCACGGCGTCCAGCGAGCCGCCGGTGGCCAGCACGTACACCACGTTCCCGCGCACGGTCGCGTGCGCGCCGTCGAGCACGGTGGGCAGCGCGACCCGCCGCGTCGCGCCCGTCGCGGGCGTGTACCGGACGATCTCCTTGGCGCCGTACGCGCTGTCCACGGCCAGGAAGAACACCTCACCGTCCTGCGCGGCGAACGGCTTGAGCCACCCCCGCAGCCGTACGTCCCACCGCACCCGCCCGGTCTCCGGATCCACGGCGGTCACCCGGGTGCTCGCCCCGTCGGCCGACGTACGGGTCGCATAGGCCGACGACTCGCCGGGGAACGCCACGAACGACGGCACCCCCTGACCCGGGACCGCACCGCGCCAGCGCTGGGCGCCGGTCGCGGCGTCCACCCCGGTGACCGTGCCGTCGGCGCCGGCGAGCAGGGCCGTACCGCCGGCGTACCGCACCGTCGTCCCCGCGGGCAGCCGGCGCTGCCACGTCTGCTCGCCGGTGGCCGGGGCGAGCCCGGCGAGCCGTGTGCCGCCGTCCGTGTACGGCTGGACGAGACCGCCCGAGACGGCCGGCGGCCCGCTCGTGGACCGGGTGTCGACCGAGCGCCGCCACAGCAGCCCGCCGTCGTCCGGCGAGAGCGCGAAGACCACGCCCGGCCGCGCGCAGAGCACCTTCCCGCCCGCGTACGCGCAGTGCGGCATGCCCTCGCCGCCCACCGC
>NZ_MUMF01000812.1 GCF_002155905.1 Streptomyces tricolor
GCCTGTCGACGGGCGGGCCGTCGGGCGGGGCCCCGGGCGGCAGGGCCGTGCGCCGCGGCTCGTGGAGCCGCGGCGAGGGGGCGGACGAGCGGGCGCGCATCCGTACCGCGCTGATCCGCTGCCGCGCGGGTTCACAGGAGAATCTCAGGGAAGCCTCAGCGGATTTCTCACCTTCGCGGGTAACAGTGAGCCCTGATGAAGCGCATCCCACGCATCTCGGCCACCTCACGGCCCGCGTCGCTCGGCGCCGTGGTGCTGCTCGCGCTGACCTCGGCCTCCGTGGCCGCCGCCGACGACGGCCGGGGGCCCCTCGGGGTCACCGTCGACGCCGCCGCGACCCGGCAGAGCGCGCGGGTGGGCGCGCTGTTCGGCGCGGACCGGGCGGACCGGCCGGCCGGCGGCCACTTCTGCACCGCCTCGGTGGTGCACAGCGAGCGCGGCGATCTGATCGTCACCGCGGCGCACTGCGTGACCGGCGCCGACGACGGCCTGGTGTTCGTGCCGGGCTACCGGAACGGGAAGACGCCGTACGGCGTGTGGAAGGTGACGCGGCGGTACCTGCCGGACGGGTGGGCCGAGGGGCGGGACGGGGACGAGGACAGCGATCTCGCCTTCGCCGCCGTCGCCGAACGGGACGGCGAGCGGCTGGAGGACGTGGTCGGGGCCAACCGCTTCACGCCCGGGACGGAGACCGGCGCCACCGCGGTCACCGTCACCGGCTACCCCGACTCCCACGACACCCCCATCACCTGCACCAACCGGCCGGCCCCGCACAGCCGCACCCAACAGCGCATCGACTGCCCGGACTTCACCGGCGGCACCAGCGGCAGCCCCTGGGTCAACGGAGACCACCAGGTCGTCGGCGTCCTCGGCGGCCACGACCAGGGCGGCACCACCCCCGACACCTCCTACAGCGTGGTCCTGGGCGAGGAGGCGGCAGAGCTGTACCGGGAGGCGACGGGCGAGACCCGAGAGGGGTGAGGGGGCGTCACTCCGGCGGTCCACCTGTGAAATGGCGCCAGTTCGCGCGCAAATGGCCCTGAACCGCGCCCGCATGGGGGAAAGTTGAACCGTGCGGAAGGTATGGGTGATCGGTGGGGCGGCCGTCGCGCTCGGCATGGGCTTCGTCATGCTGCTCGTCGTCGGCGTGTACCTGGTGGCCGGGAATCTGGTCAACGGAGTGGCCTCGGGGAGCCGGGGGCTGGCGAAGGGGGCCGTGCCGGCTGCGTACAAGTCGCTGGTGCAGAAGTGGGGCAACCTGTGTCCGGCGTTGAGTCCGGCGTTGCTCGCCGCGCAGCTCTACCAGGAGAGCGGGTGGAACCCGACCGTCGTCAGTCCGGCCGACGCGCGGGGCATCGCGCAGTTCATCCCCAGTACGTGGGCCACGCACGGGATCGACGGCAATGGTGACGGGAAGCGGGACATCTGGGATCCGGACGACGCGATCCCTTCGGCCGCTTCGTACGACTGCGAACTGGCGAAGTACGTGAAGGACGTGCCGGGGAACGTCTCCGACAACATGCTCGCCGCCTACAACGCCGGTGCCTACCGCGTCATCCGGGCAGGCGGGATTCCGGCCATCAGCGAGACGCAGAATTACGTCAAGCGGATCCGCAGTCTGGAGAAGAGCTTCGCCGCTCCGGTCAGCCGGATCGACCCCTCCCGGCAGGCCGCCGGTGCGATCGCCTTCGCGCAGAGCCGGCTGGGCACGCCGTACCTGTGGGGTGGCAACGGCACCGCCGAGCAGGGCGGGCGGTTCGACTGCTCGGGGCTGACCAAGGCCGCGTACGAGAAGGTCGGGATCGACCTGCCGCGGGTGGCCAACGACCAGTACAACGCCGGTCCGCACCCCTCGCGGGACCAGCTGCTGCCGGGCGACCTGGTGTTCTTCTCCGACGATCTCACCGACTCGCGGGCGATCCGGCACGTCGGGATCTACGTCGGCGGCGGGTACATGATCGACGCGCCGCGCACGGGCGCCGTGATCCGGTTCGACCCGATCGACACCCCCGACTACTTCGGCGCGACCCGGGTCACCGAAGATGGCGCAAAAGCGCTCCCCACGAGGGTCTGAACCGAGCGTGAACCCGCCCCCTGAGCTGCGGTGATGAGTCTCTCTTCGATAACGTCTGCGTGATCATTCAGTGGAGAGTGGAACGTATTGATGGTGGCCGTGCGTTCCTGTTGACGTAGCCGAGCGGACGTCAGTGCGGGCAGTACGGCAGTACAGCGGAAGCGGATCTACGAACCACGGGGGGCAGGAGCGACGCACACGAGGTGCGTCCGGGAAGACGACGAAGGGGCCGCAGCACCATGGCTGTACTCGCCGAATCCGGATCCAACCCCGACGTCGAGCTGCTCTACGACATCAACGGCCTGGCCAAGGACGCACCGCACTGGTTCGACCGGGTCATGGAGTTCGTCGGTGAGTACGGCCTGCTGCTCGCCATGGTGCTGCTGATCCTGTGGTGCTGGTGGTCCGTGCGGCGCCGGGGCGGCGAGGACGCGGCGTCCTCGGTGGCCGCACTGGTGTGGGCGCCGCTCGCGGCCGGTCTCGCCGTCCTCGTGAACGTGCCGATACGCGGCTTCGTGGAGCGCCCCCGCCCCTTCGTGGACCACGAGGGCCTGGACGTCCTCGTCGCCGGCAAGACCGACTTCTCCTTCGTCAGCGACCACGCGACGATCACGATGGCGCTCGGGGTGGGCCTCTTCGTCGCCAACCGCCGCTTCGGCCTCGCCGGCATCGGCCTGGCCCTGCTGGAGGGCTTCTGCCGGGTCTACATGGGCGTGCACTACCCGACGGACGTGGTCGGCGGCTTCGCCCTCGGTACGGCGGTCGTGCTGCTGCTGTCCCCGCTCGCCATGGCCCTGCTCACGCCGCTGGTGCGGGCCGTGGAGCGTTCGCCGCGGCTCGGCCGGCTCGTGCGGCGCCGGCCGGCGGAGGGCACCGGCGGGGACAACGCCCTGCTGCCCGGCGCGCGCTCGTCCGTGGAGTCCGAGGAGCGGGACCTGGCGGCCTAGGGCCCGCCCGGCGGTTCCCGCCCGCCCACGCGCACCGCGGTGCG
>NZ_MUMF01000813.1 GCF_002155905.1 Streptomyces tricolor
CTCGCCGACGCCACCCGGGGCCGCGTCCTCTTCGGCGGCGACTACAACCCCGAGCAGTGGCCGGAGGAGACCTGGCAGGAGGACGTCCGGCTGATGAAGGAGGCCCGGGTCAACTCCGTCACGCTCGGCGTCTTCTCCTGGTCGCGGATCGAACCGGAGCCGGGCGCCCGCGAGTTCGGCTGGCTGGACCGGCTGCTGGACCTCCTGCACGAGCACGCGATCGGCGTCGTCCTCGCCACGCCCACCTCCTCCCCGCCGCCCTGGATGGGACGGCTGCACCCGGACACCCTGCCCCGGGACGCCGACGGCCGCGTCGAAGGGTGGGGCGGCCGGCAGCACTTCTCGCACTCCAGCGCCACCTACCGCCGGTACGCCGCCGCGATCACCGAGGACCTCGCCGCCCGCTACGGCGACCACCCCGCACTCACCCTGTGGCACATCAACAACGAGTACTGCACCTTCGACTACGGCGACGAGGCGGCCGCCGCCTTCCGCCGCTGGCTGCGCGCGAGGTACGGCACCCTGGACGCCCTCAACGCCGCCTGGGGCACCGCCTTCTGGAGCCAGGGCTACGACACCTGGGACGGCATCCTGCCGCCCCGCCACGCCCACTATCTGAAGAACCCCGGACAGGTGCTGGACTTCCGGCGCTTCACCTCCGACATGCTCCTGGAGTGCTTCACCGCCGAGCGGGACATCGTCCGCCGGTACTCCCCGCACCTGCCGGTGACCACCAACTTCATGCCGCTGTGGACCGGGCAGGACGGCTGGCGCTGGGCCCGCGAGGAGGACGTCGTCTCCGTCGACCTCTACCCCGACCCGCGCGATCCGCTGGGCGCGCAGCACGGCGCCCTCGTGCAGGACCTCACCCGCTCGCAGGCGCGCGGACCGTGGATGCTGATGGAGCAGGCCGCCGGGCCGGTCAACTGGCGGGGCGTGAACCACCCCAAGCCGCCCGGCCTGAACCGGCTGTGGTCCTTCCAGGCCGTCGCCCGCGGCGCCGACGCCGTCTGCTACTTCCAGTGGCGCCAGTCCCGGCAGGGCGCCGAGAAGTTCCACTCGGGGATGGTCAGCCACGCGGGGGCGGAGGGCCGTACCTTCCAGGAGGTCAAGCGGCTGGGTGCCGAACTGGCCCGGGTCTCCGCGGACGTGGCCGGTACGCGGATCACCGCGGATGTCGCCGTCCTGCACGACTGGCACTCCTGGTGGGCCGGCGATCACGAGGGCCGGCTGTCGACGCTCGTGGACCTGCCCGGCGTGCTGACCGCCTGGCACCGGGCCCTGTGGGAGGCCCACCTCACCACCGACTTCGCCCATCCCGAGCACGACCTCAGCGGCTACCGGCTCGTCGTCGCCCCGCAGCTCTACCTCCTCACCGACGCGGCGATCGACAACCTGCTCGGCTACGTGCGGAACGGCGGCACCCTGGTCTGCGGCTTCCTCACCGGTGTCGCCGACGAGGACGACCGGGTCCGGGCCGGCGGCATGGACGCCCGGCTGCGCGAGCTGTTCGGCATCCGCACCCTGCACGAGTGGTGGCCGCTGGAGGCGGGGGAGACCGTGGCCTGCGAGGGCTTTCACGGCACACTGTGGTCGGAGGAGATCGAGCCGGAGCCGGGGGCCGCCGAGACCGTGCCGTACCGGGGCGGCGAGCTGGACGGGCTGCCCGCCGTGCTGCGCCGGGGCCGCGCCTGGTACCTCTCCACGCTGCCCGAACCGGAGGCGCTGCGCTCCCTGCTGGCCCGGATCGCCGCCGCGGCGGGGGTGCGGCCGGTGCTGGACGGGCTCCCGGCGGGCGTGGAGGCGGTGCGCCGGGGCGAGCTGCTGTTCCTGCTCAACCACGGGCGGGAACCGGTCACCGTACGGGTGCCGGGCACCCACCGCGAGCTGCTCGGCGGCACGGACGTCACGGACACGGTCGTCCTCGGCCGCTACGGCGTGGCGGTGCTGCGGTCATGAGCCGTACGCCGGTCCACGGCACCTGGGAGCCCGCCTCCGCCGCCCGCTGGGAGGACGCCTTCCTGAGCGGGAACGGCCACCACGGCGCCCTTGTGTCCGGTGACCCGAACGACGAGCGGGTGATCGTCACCCATCACCGCCTGGTCCGGCCCAACGGCGGCGAGCACGCCCGCCCGCCCCGGCTGGCCGCCGCACTCCCCGCGGTGCGGGACCGGCTGCTCGCCGGCGACCTCACCGCCGCCGAGAGCTTCACGGACGGCCGCCCGCTGCAGTGGGTGCAGCCCTTCCACCCCGCCTTCCGGATCCGGGTGCGCGGACCGGCGGGCGGCGACCGCGGCGGCCTGCGCCGTGCCGTCGACTTCACCAGCGGCGAGGCCACGGCGGTCCGCGCCGATGCCCGCAGCCGCCTCTTCGTCTCCCGCGCGGACGACGTGATCGCGCACGAGGTCACCGGCGGCGACCTCGACATCCGCCTGGACCACCGGCTGCCCGGCGCCCCGGCCGGACTGCGGGTCGGCCACGGCACGCTGCTCACCCCCGAGGGCGCCCTGCTCAGCCTGCGCGCCCGCTACCCGGACAGCGACCGCGCCTACACCGGCGTGACCCTGGTCGCCGTCCGCGGCGGCCGGACCGAACTCGTCCCGCCCGGCGTCCGGGTCACCGGCGCCCGCTCGGTGCTGCTGCTCACCCGGGTGCGCCGGCACACCGGCGAGGCGGACGTGATCGCCGAGGCCCGGGCGCTCCAGGCCCTGCTCGACGGCACCGACCGGCCGTACGACAGCCTGCTCGCCCGCCACCTGGACCGGCACCGCACCGCCTACCTCCGGGTCGCCCTCGACCTCGGCGCCGATCCGGCCGAGCGCGCCCTGCCCGGCTCCGAGCTGCTGACCCGCCCGCACAGCCCGGCCCTGCTGGAGCGGCTCTTCGCCGCCGGGCGCTACCACCTGCTCTCCAGCAGCGGCCTGAACCCGCCCCGGCTCACCGGACTGTGGACCGGCGACTGGGACACCGCCTGGTCCGGCGCGTTCACCACGAACGCCAACCTCAACCTGCAGACCGCCGCCGCGCCCGCCGCCGCCCTGCCCGAGGTCACCGAGGCGCTGGCCGGCTTCGTCGAGCGGCAGCTGCCGGACTGGCGGGCCAACGCCCGCGCGATCTTCGGCACCCGGGGTGCCGTCGCGCCCTCGCACACCGACGGCGAGTCGGGGCTGACGTACCACTTCAGCCGTCCGTACCCGCTGCACCTGTGGACCGCCGGCGCGGACTGGCTGCTCAAACCCCTGGTCGACCACGACGAGATCCGCGGCGAGCGGGATCCGCGCACCGCCGCCGCGCTCGCCGAGGCGGCCGTCTTCTACGAGGACTTCCTCACCCGCACCGACGCCGACGGCCACCTGGTCGTCGTGCCCTCCTACTCGCCCGAGAACCGCCCCGCGAACGGCAGCTGGGGCGCGATCAACGCGGCCATGGACCTCTCCGCCGCCCGGCACACCCTGCGCACCGCCGCCCGCTACCACCCCGGACACGCCGAGCGCTGGCGGGCGCTGGCCGACCGGCTGCCCCCGCACCGGATCAACGCCGACGGCGCCCTCGCCGAATGGGCCTGGCCCGGACTCGACGACACCTACGACCACCGCCACCTCAGCCACCTCTACGGCGTCTGGCCGCTGGAGGAGATCACCCCCTACGACACCCCGGACCTCGCCGCCGCCGCCCACCGGGCGCTCGCCCTGCGCGGCACCGAGAACGACTCCGCCCACGGCCATCTGCACCGCGCCCTGATCGCCGCCCGCCTCCGGGACCCGGACCGGGCCGCCGCCGCGCTGCGCCGGGTGCTCGACGGGGACTTCTTCCACGCCTCCCTGATGAGCGCCCACTACCCGCGCCGGGACGTCTACAACGCGGACGCCGCGCACACCCTGCCCGGCGTGCTGATCGAACTGCTCGTCCAGTCCACCCCGGACCGGCTCGTCCTGCTGCCCGCCGTCCCGGACCTGTGCCCGCGCGGCGAACTGCGCGGCGTACGCACCCGGTTCGGCGCGGAGATCGACCTCGCCTGGGCACCGGAGGGCGCCCGGGCCGTCGTACGCCCCCACCGCACCCTCCGCGTCGCACTGCGCACTTCCTCCGGCACCGAGCCGCTCGACCTCGTCGCCGGAGAAGACCGCGTCCTCACCCTGGGGGCGCGGTGACCGGAGCAACTCCCCCCACCCATGGAAGGGACACCATGGCAACAAGCACGCTGAGCAGGGTCGCCAAGGCCCTGCTCGCCCCCGCCCTCGCCCTCGGCGCCACCGTCGGCCTCGCCTCCGCGCCCGCCTCCGCCGCCGTCTGGAACTCCTGCGACCAGTGGGGCAACACCACCCTGAACGGCTACACCCTCTACAACAACATCTGGGGCTCCGGCGCCGGCAGCCAGTGCGTCTGGGCCAACTCCGGCACCAACTGGGGTGTCTGGGCGAACCACCCCGGCACCGGCGGGATCAAGTCCTACCCCAACGCCAAGAAGGTGATCAACAAGCCGATCACCTCCCTGACCTCGCTCACCAGCAGCTACAACGTCACCGTCCCGGCGTCCGGCGCGTACAACACGTCGTACGACATCTGGGACACCGACTACGACTACGAGATCATGCTCTGGGTCAACAGGACCGGGGCGGTCGGCCCCCTCGGCACCTCACAGGGCACGGTGACGCTGGGCGGCCACACCTGGGCCGTCTACAAGGGCAACAACGGCGCGAACGAGGTCTTCTCCTTCCTCCGCACCTCCAACTCCAGCTCCGGCACGGTCGACATCCTCCCGATCCTGAAGTGGATCAAGGACACCAAGGGCTGGTTCGGCAACGAGACCATCGGCGACGTCCAGTTCGGCTACGAGATCACGTCCTCCTCCGGCGGCCTGAACTTCACCACCAACAACCTCACCGTCAGCGGCGGCTGAGCCGTGGGGGCCGGCTCCGGCACGGGGCCGGCCCCTCCTCGCCGCGGGAGAGCGGGGGATTCAGGACGCGGCCGGCGCCGGTCCCGAACTCGCCCGTACCGTCAGCTCGGGGGCGAGCAGCACGACCTCGTCGCCGCCCCTCCCGTCCAGCTTGGCCACCAGGTGCTCCACGGCGCGCCGGCCCATCTCCTGGGCCGGGATGGCGACCGACGTCAGCCGCACCGACGCCTGGACCGCCACCTGGTCGGGGCAGATCGCGACCACGGACACGTCCTCCGGCACGGCCCGGCCCTGCTGGCGCAGCAGCGCGAGCAGCGGCTCCACCGCCGACTCGTTCTGCACCACGAACCCGGTCGTCCCCGGGCGCTCGTCGAAGATCCGGGCCAGGGTGAGGGCCAGCGCGTCGTACCCGCCCTCGCACGGCCGGTGCAGCACTCCGACGCCCGCCCGGCGGGCCCGGGCGCGCAGTCCGTCCAGGGTGCGCTCGGCGAAGCCGGTGTGCCGCTCGTAGACCGCCGGGGCCTCGCCGATGACGGCGATGTCACGGTGACCGAGCCCCGCGAGGTGCTCCACGCACAGCGCGCCGGTCGCGCTCCAGTCCAGGTCCACGCAGGTCAGACCGGTGGAGTCGGCGGGCAGCCCGATGAGCACGGAGGGCTGGTCCGTCTCGCGCAGCAGCGGCAGCCGCTCGTCCTCCAGCTCGACGTCCATCAGGATCATCGCGTCGGCCAGACCGCTGCCGGTGACCCGGCGCACCGCGTCGGGACCCTCCTCGCCGGTGAGCAGCAGGACGTCGTAGCCGTGCGTCCGGGCGGTGGTGGCCACCGCGATGGCGATCTCCATCATCACCGGCACGTACATGTCGGTGCGCAGCGGGATCATCAGGGCGATGATGTTGGACCGCTTGCCGGCCAGGGCGCGGGCGCCCGCGTTGGGGTGGTAGCCCAGTTCCCGGATGCTCTGCTCGACCCGCTGCCGGGTGGTGGCGGAGATGGACCGCTTGCCGCTGAGGACATAGCTCACCGTGCTCGCCGAGACTCCGGCGTGCTGGGCGACCTCGGCGAGGGTGACCATCCAGCTCTCCAAGCTTTGTGAAGCGCTTCGACACTGCGCGACGCTGATACGGTGGGTGAGGGTGGCATCGACCCTATCTCCGGGCTACCCGGGGTGTCCATAGGCTGTCGAAGCGCTTCGACGGTCAGGGGCGCCCTCACGCTGGGCCCGTACCCGTGGGAAGGTGTACTCCTCCGTCCGCCGGACCGACACCACCGGCGCCACGCCGCGCCTGGACGACTTCCCGCAGGCCCTCGTTCGGCGCAAGCTGCTCGGCACGGACACGTACCTCTCCGGACCGAGGCCGGCACCGAGGTCCTCAAGGGCTCCGGGCGCCTCGACACCACGGCCTGTCCGGTCACCGCCGGCCGAGCGGGCGCGCGAGGGGTGGTGAGGTCGCCCCGTTTCGGGTACCAACGATCCAGTAGCACTGATCGGTAACGAACGGTCCCAGTCGTCCCCCTTCGCGGCGAGGTGAGGCTCCATGTCCGCCACCACCACCCCACGCACCACCGTCACCGAGCGCGAGTCCCGCCAGGTGGCGGAGGCCGCCCGGGAACAGGACTGGCGCAAGCCCAGCTTCGCCAAGGAACTGTTCCTCGGGCGCTTCCGGCTCGACCTCATCCACCCGCACCCCCTCCCCGACGAGGAGTCCGTCCGGCGCGGCGAGGAGTTCCTGGCGAAGCTGCGCGCGTTCTGCGAGACGGCCGTCGACCCCGCCCGCATCGAACGCGAGGCCCGCATCCCCGACGAGGTCGTGGCGGGCCTGAAGGAACTCGGCGCCCTCGGCATGAAGATCGACCCCAAGTACGGCGGTCTCGGCCTCACCCAGCTGTACTACAACAAGGCCCTCGCCCTGGTCGGCTCCGTCAGCCCCGCCGTCGGCGCGCTGCTCTCCGCCCACCAGTCGATCGGCGTACCGCAGCCGCTGAAGCTGTTCGGCACCCAGGAGCAGAAGGACGCCTTCCTGCCTCGCTGCGCCCGCACCGACATCTCCGCGTTCCTGCTCACCGAGCCGGACGTGGGCTCCGACCCGGCCCGCCTCGCCACCACCGCCGTCCCCGACGGCGACGACTACGTCCTCGACGGGGTGAAGCTGTGGACCACCAACGGGGTGGTCGCCGACCTGCTCGTGGTCATGGCGCGGGTGCCGAAGTCCGAGGGGCACAAGGGCGGCATCACCGCGTTCGTGGTGGAGGCCACCGCCGAGGGCATCACCGTCGAGCACCGCAACGCCTTCATGGGCCTGCGCGGCATCGAGAACGGCGTGACCCGCTTCCACCGGGTGCGGGTCCCGGCCGCCAACCGGATCGGCCCCGAGGGCGCGGGCCTGAAGATCGCGCTGACCACGCTCAACACCGGCCGGCTGTCGCTGCCCGCGATGTGCGCCGGAGCCGGCAAGTGGTGTCTGAAGATCGCCCGCGAGTGGGCGGCGGAGCGCGAGCAGTGGGGCAAGCCGGTCGCGCTGCACGAGGCCGTCGGGTCCAAGATCAGCTTTATCGCGGCCACGACCTTCGCCCTGGAGGCCGTGCTCGACCTGTCCTCGCAGATGGCCGACGAGGACCGCAACGACATCCGCATCGAGGCCGCCCTCGCCAAGCTGTACGGCTCGGAGATGGCCTGGAAGATGGCCGACGAACTGGTCCAGATCCGCGGCGGGCGCGGCTACGAGACGGCCGAGTCGCTGCGGGCGCGCGGCGAGCGCCCGGTGCCGGCCGAGCAGATCCTGCGCGACCTGCGCATCAACCGCATCTTCGAGGGCTCCACGGAGATCATGCACCTGCTGATCGCGCGGGAGGCCGTGGACGCCCACCTGTCGGTCGCGGGCGACCTCATCGACCCCGACAAGCCGCTGTCCGCCAAGGCCAGGGCGGGTGCCAACGCGGGCGTCTTCTACGCCAAGTGGCTGCCGAAGCTGGTCGCCGGCCCCGGGCAGCTGCCGACGTCCTACGGCGAGTTCAAGCACGGCATCGACCTGTCCGCCCACCTCCGCTACGTCGAGCGCACAGCCCGCAGGCTCGCCCGGTCCACCTTCTACGCCATGTCCCGCTGGCAGGGCCGGATGGAGACCAAGCAGGGCTTCCTCGGCCGGATCGTGGACATCGGCGCCGAACTGTTCGCGATGAGCGCGGCCTGCGTCCGCGCCGAGCGGCTGTGGCGGGAGGGCGAGCACGGCCGCGAGGCCTACCAGCTCGCCGACGTCTTCTGCCGCCAGGCCCGCATCCGGGTGGACGAACTCTTCGACCGCCTGTGGACCAACACCGACGACCTGGACCGCAAGGTGGTCAAGGGCGTCCTCGGCGGCGCCTACACCTGGCTGGAGGAGGGCGTCCTCGACCCCTCGGGGGAGGGCCCGTGGATCGCCGACGCGAGTCCGGGTGAGAGCCGCCACGCGAACGTGCGGAGGCCGTTCGGGGACGGGTGACGCCGCGCGTGCTCCAGGGCCGCGGGCGTCCGTTCCACGGCTCCTCGGAGCGTCTTCGCCCGGCACCTTCGCGGCGGCTGCGCGGAGGTCCTCACCGTAGGCGGAGTCCTCACCGTGGAGCCGGCCGCCGCCGCACCCGGCGCCCCACGGACGCCGGGTGCCTCCCGGTCCCTCGGGGCCGGGAGGCACCTGTGCCGATCCGAGACGATCGGAACGGCGGTGCCTAGCAGTACGTGTCGCTCGGGTCCCGCGTCGTCCACGAGCAGGTGTCGACCTTGCTGCCGCTCGCCTTGGTCAGCGTGGCCGTGTCCTTGTCGTTGTTCCAGACGTAGGCGCGGCGGTCCTGGTACTTGTCCGACGCGGTGTCCGCGCCGCTGCCGGTGCGGACCTTCAGGTACTTCCCGGCGCCGATCTTGACGTTCGGGAAGACGTACTTGTGGTGGGAGGCGTCCTTCAGCACCCAGCCCTTGAGCGAGACCGCCGAGCCGCTGGTGTTCCTCAGCTGCACCCACTCGGCGTTCAGGCTCTTGTTGGAGCGGTTGTCCGAGCCGGGGCTGTCGAACCACACGTGGTGGATCCGCACGCCCCCGGCGGCCTCGGCCGGGGAGCTGAGCAGGGTGCCGGTGAGCAGGGCCGCGCCGGCGAGGGCGGGCAGGGCGACGCGTGTGCGCGCAAGTCGCATGGAGAGATCCCCCCAAGGATGTCGTCCGCGAAGTCGTACCGGACCGGTCGTCCCCGGCCCGGACTGAAGTGTTATCACATGATCTTCACGGAGACTTCACATCGGTACGGAACGCACTCGCCCGAGGGACGCCCTGTCCGGCGCGCCCCGGCTTGCGGCCACAATGGGGGGATGACCGACAGTCCCGCCCGTCCGGCCCCCCTCGCCGAC
>NZ_MUMF01000814.1 GCF_002155905.1 Streptomyces tricolor
GCGGACGGGGGAGGGCACGGCGGGCTCCGGGACCGGCACCCCGGGAGGAGAGGACCCGGAGACGACCCGGAGATGTCCCTGATGTCCGGCTGGAGCATGGCATCGCGGGGATCCGGCGGTGCAGGATGGAAGCGACGGGACGAGCCTGCCAGGAGGACCGGATGATTGCCGAGACAGTCTGCTCAGCCGTGTCCGCGGCGGGCCTGGGTATCGCGGTGGTCACGGCCTACCGCAAGCGGTTCCTGGCGGCGGTCCGCCTCGCGGCCTACTCGCTGGTGCCGGTCGGACTGGTGATGACCGGGGTCGTCGGGTGGCTCGCCGACACCGCCCTGAGCCCCACCGCCTGGGCGGGTTTCGGAGTACTGGGCGCGGCCTGGCTGCTGCTCGCCGGCTCCCGGGTCGTGGAGCGCCGGCGCGGAGGTGCCGAGCGCAAGGCGGCCGGGCGAGCCGGGCGGGACGCGGTGGCGCCCGCGGCCTCGGCACCGTCCCTGGGCGGGGCGGCCCGCCCCGCGGCACGCCCCTCCTCCGCATCCCGGGCCGCCGACCCGGCCGAGGACTTCAGCGACATCGAGGCCATCCTCAAGAAGCACGGCATATGACAGTCACATGACTGGCTGAAACGACACAGGTGGGTCCGCGGGCGTCCGGAATCGTTCACCAGCCGAACGAGACCTCACGGTATTCGGCGAACTCCCGCAAGATCCCTGTGCGCTGATCGCGGCCGGCTGCCGGGTGCGTCATGATCTGCGGCGAGATGCTGGACACGACACAGAGCGAGGCCGCGCCGCCGAAGGACGAGCCGCGCGGGTGCCTCTTCGCCCTTTCCCAGCCACCGCTGATGATCTTCCTGGCGGTGATCGGGTGTCTGCTCCTCATGGCTGCGCTGCACGATCTGCTGTTGCTGTGAGCCGTACACGTCCGTCCCGGCGCCACCCGCCGGGACCGACGTCGCACCGGGCAGGTCCCGTACGACTCGGCGCCCCGCCGCCCCGCTCAGCCCGCAGCCTCCTTGCGCCGGGCCCGGTAGGCGGCCACATGCAGCCGGTTGCCGCAGGTGCGGCTGTCGCAGTAGCGGCGCGAGCGGTTGCGGGAGAGGTCCACGAAGGCGCGCCGGCAGTCCGGTGCCTCGCAGCGCCGCAGCCGCTCCCGCTCGCCGGCCACCACGAAGAAGGCGAGCGCCATCCCGCAGTCGGCGGCGAGATGGTCGGCCACGGAGGCGCCGGGGGCGAAGTAGTGCACATGCCAGTCGTAGCCGTCGTGGTCCGTCAGGCGGGGAGTGGTGCCCGCCGCCGCGACCAGCTCATTGATCATCATGGCGGCGGACCGGGAGTCGGGCGCCGCGAAGATCGCCGCGAACCGCCCCCGGACCCGCCGCACGGCCGAGAGATCGAACTCCGACAGCACGCCGACGTCGCTCATCTTGTGGTTTCGCACGAAATCCGCGAGGGCCGGGACATCGGGCAGTCCGTCCGCCGCCGCGTCGTCCTCCGGCGCGGTGTTCACCAGATCCACCACGGTGTCGAGGGCACACCGGGTGTCGTGGGTGATCAGCACGTTTCGCTCCCTGGCCTGAGGGTCGGGCGGGCGCCCGCCCGACCCTCAGGCCAGGGA
>NZ_MUMF01000081.1 GCF_002155905.1 Streptomyces tricolor
CGGCGTCCTCGGCGTCCCGGCCGGCCCGCTCGACGGCCGGCGGGCGGCTCTCGGGGGCCTGGAGGGCGTCCGCGATCTCTTCGACGAGACCGCGCAGCCGCTCACCGTCGAGTCCGGCGACCCGGTCCGCGGAGAGGGACAGCTCCTTGCCGTCCCCACGCCGGATCTCCAGCCGTACGGTGGACCTCCGGCCGCGCAGCCAGGTCACCAGCACGGACGCCAGCACGGCCAGCGCGCCGGGCTCGACCAGCAGCATCAGCACGTCCGCCGGGACGCCGAGGGTGCCCTGCGCGGGCGGCTGCGCGACCACACGCAGCCGCCCCCTGGCGTCGTCCTCGGCCGTCAGACGGCGTTTCAGATCGAACAGCGCCGTCTCGTCGCGGTCCCCGGCAGGGCCGGTGTCCGGCAGACTGATCGTGATCTCACTCATGGCACGGTTCACGATGCCTCCCCCCTCTGTCAGGATCCCACCGGCCGACACCGGACAAACCGGCCGTGGCGGAGAGACCCGACAGCTCAGGGGCACCGGACCACGAACCGGGCGGAATCCCCTGGACAGCGAGGGGCGCGGGTCATCTCCCGTACGTCTCCCGCAGTTCCACCTTGCGGACCTTTCCGGACACCGTCATCGGGAAGGAGTCGAGGATCCGGAGCCGGCTGGGGATCTTGTAGTGGGCGAGCCGGCCCGCGCAGAACTCCCGCAGTTCCTCCAGCGTGAGCGGGTCCGCCGGGTCGCCGGGGATGACGCAGGCGAGGACCTCCTCGCCGTAGCGCTCGTGCGGCACCCCGATCACCTGGACGTCCCGGATCTTCGGGTGGGCGTACAGGAACTCCTCGATCTCGCGCGGGTAGATGTTCTCGCCACCCCGGATGATCATGTCCTTGATCCGGCCGACGATCTCGACGTACCCGTCCTCGCGCATCACCGCCAGGTCCCCGGTGTGCATCCAGCGGCCCGCGTCGATCACCTCGGCCGTCCGGTCCGGTTCGTTCCAGTAGCCGAGCATCACGCTGTAGCCGCGGGTGCACAACTCGCCCGCCGTGCCGCGCGGCCGGGTCACCCCGGTGGCGGGGTCGACGACCTTGACCTCCAGGTGGGGCAGGACCCGGCCGACGGTGGCGGTGCGGTGCTCCAGGTCGTCCTCGATCCGCGTCTGGAGGGACACCGGCGAGGTCTCCGTCATGCCGTAGCAGATGGAGACCTGCTCCATGTGCATCTCGGCGACCACCCGTTTCATCACCTCCACCGGGCACGGGGAGCCCGCCATGATGCCGGTGCGCAGGGTGGAGAGGTCGTAGGAGGCGAAGTCCGGGAGGTTCAGCTCCGCGATGAACATGGTCGGGACGCCGTACAGGGACGTGCACCGTTCCTGCTGCACGGCGTTCAGGGTGGCCGCCGGGTCGAAGGACGGGGCCGGGATGACCATGCAGGCGCCGTGCGTGGTGGCCGCCAGGTTGCCCATGACCATGCCGAAGCAGTGGTAGAACGGGACGGGAATGCAGATCCGGTCCTGCTCGGTGTAGGCGATCGACTCCCCCACGAAGTAACCGTTGTTGAGGATGTTGTGGTGGGAGAGGGTGGCCCCTTTGGGGAAGCCCGTCGTGCCCGAGGTGTACTGGATGTTGATGGGGTCGTCGCAGGACAGCTCCGGGTACGACACCTCGGGCGTCGCCCGGCCGAGCAGCGCCTCCCAGCTCGGGTCGCCGAAGTACACGATCTCGCGCAGGCCGGGGCAGTCGCCCCGCACCTGCTCGGCCATCGCCCGGTAGTCGCTCGTCTTGTGGCGCAGCGAGGCGAACAGCAGGGAGACACCGGCCTGCTTGAGGACGTACTCGACCTCGTGGGTGCGGTAGGCGGGGTTGATGTTGACCATGATGGCGCCGATGCGGGCGGTGGCGTACTGGACCAGGACCCACTCGGGGCAGTTGACCGCCCAGATGCCCACCCGGTCGCCCTTGGCGACCCCGCCGGCGGCCAGGGCCCGCGCCAGTTCCTCGACGGCCGCGCCGAACTGCGCGTAGGTCCAGCGCCGTCCGGTCGGCACGTCCACCAGGGCCTCGCGGTCCGGCCAGGCCGCCACCGCCCGGTCCAGGTTGGCGCCGATGGTGTCGCCGAGCAGGGCGGTCGGGCTCGTCCCGTGCGTGTACGACAGCGGCGCGGTCACCGGAAGTCCTCCTCGCGGTACTCGTTCGCCGAGCCGGCCGCCGTGGCCTCGCGCAGCTCGATCCGGCGGATCTTGCCGGACACGGTCTTGGGCAGCGCGCCGAACTCCAGCCGGCGGATGCGCTTGTACGGCGCGAGCACCTCGCGGGAGTGCTCGAAGAGAGCCTTCGCGGTGTCGGGGCCGGGCTGCCAGCCCTCGGCGAGGACGACGTACGCCTTGGGGACGGCGAGCCGCAGCGCGTCCGGGGCGGGCACGACGGCGGCCTCGGCCACCGCCTCGTGCTCCAGCAGCGCGCTCTCCAGCTCGAACGGACTCACCTTGTAGTCCGAGGCCTTGAACACATCGTCGCTGCGCCCGACATAGGTGAGATACCCCTCTTCGTCCCGGGAGGCGATGTCCCCGGTGCGGTAGTAGCCGCCCGCCATCGCCTCCGCCGTGCGCTCGGGGTCGCCGTGGTAACCGGTCATCACGCCGACCGGGCGCTCGGCGAGGTCGAGCGCGATCTCGCCCTCGGTGGCGCCGGGCGCGCCGGAGACCGGGTCGAGCAGCTCCACCCGGAAGCCGGGGCTGGGGCGCCCCATGGAGCCGGTCTTGAGGGGCTGGCCGGGGCTGTTGGAGACCTGCACGGCGGTCTCGGTCTGCCCGAAGCCGTCCCGGACGGTCACCCCCCAGGCACGCCGGACCTGCTCGATGACCTCGGGGTTGAGCGGCTCGCCGGCGGCCACGATCTCGCGGGGCGGCGTGCGCAGTTGGCCGAGGTCCGCCTGGATGAGCATCCGCCACACGGTCGGCGGCGCGCAGAAGGTGGTCACGCCGACCCGGTCCATCTCGGCCATCAGCCGGGCGGCGTCGAAGCGGGTGTAGTTGAAGACGAAGACGGTCGCCTCCGCGTTCCACGGCGCGAACAGGTTGGACCAGGCGTGCTTGGCCCAGCCGGGCGAGGAGATGTTCAGGTGCACGTCGCCCGGCCTGAGCCCGATCCAGTACATGGTGGTCAGGTGGCCGACGGGGTACGAGGTGTGGGTGTGCTCGACCAGCTTGGGGCGGGCGGTGGTGCCCGAGGTGAAGTAGAGCATCAGCGGGTCGTCGGCCAGCGTCGGGCCGTCGGGAAGGAATTCGGCGGGGGCCGCGTACGCGTCCTCGTACGGCTCCCAGCCCTCCTCCGGCAGGCCGCCGACCGCGATCCGGGTGTAGGCGCCGGGCACGTCGGCGAACTTCGCCGTGTCCTCGGCGCGCACGATCACATGCTTCACCCGGCCCCGCTCCACCCGGTCGCGCAGGTCGGCCGGGCCGAGCAGCGGTGTCGCCGGGATGACCACCGCGCGCAGCTTCATCGCGGCCAGCGCGGTCTCCCACAGCTCGGTCTGGTTGCCCAGCATGACCAGGACGCGGTCCTCCGCGGCGACCCCGCGTTCCCGCAGCCACCGGGCGACCCGGTTCGACCGCTCGGCCAGTTCGGCGAAGGACAGCCGGGTCTCGCCGCCGTCCTCCTCGACGATGTGCAGCGCGGTGCGGTCGTTGCCGGCGGCGATCACGTCGAACCAGTCCAGCGCCCAGTTGAAGCGGTCCGGCCTGGGCCAGCGGAAGCCCTCGTAGGCGGTGGCATAGTCCTCACGGTGCTCCAGCAGGAAGTCCCGTGCCCTGCGGAACTCCTCCGTCGCCGTCGTCATCAGCGTCCTCCGTGCTCGTCCGGTCGTCCACCCGCGGGCGCTGCCGGCCGGTGCCGGGCCGCGACCGCGCTCGGCCCCTGCGGGCCCCGCGCGGTCGCACGCCCGAACACCGGCGCGCCCTCCGGTGCACTCCCTCGTTTCCCGGCCATTGCCGGGCGGCTCTCTGGCATCGTCTAATCCGTGATGCAGGTCTCACTACCCCCGAACGGGGGTGTGGGCGGCCGAAGGAGCGACAGGTGACGGCAGACGCGGTGGGGGCGGTGGAGATCGGTGGCGCGCTGGCCCGGCTGCGGCGGGCGACAGGGCTGCCCGTCGCCTTCGGCGGCCTGGTGGAGTCCGGCCGGCCGCGGATCCGCATCAGCGAGCTGAGCGGTACGACCACGGCCGCGCTGCGCTCGCTCGCGGTGACCTCCGGCAGCGGGCTCGGCGGCAAGGCGGTGGCGCTGGCCCGGCCGTGCGCGGTGACCGACTACTCCAGCTCCCGGCAGATCAGCCACGAGTACGACGTACCGGTGGCCGCCGAGGGCATCCGCGCGGTGCTCGCGGTGCCGGTGGTGGTCCGGCGCCGGGTGCGCGGGGTGCTGTACGGCGCGCTGCGCTCGGCCCAGCCGCTCGGCGACCGCACGCTGGGCGCGGCGGTGGCGGCGGCGCGGGACGTGGAGCAGGCGCTGGCGGTGCGGGACGAGGCACGGGGGCTGCTGGCGGCGGCCCGGCCGGAGGAGGCCGGCACCGGTCAGGGCGCCGCCTGGGAACAGGTCCGCGAGGCGCACGCGGCGCTGCGGGCGCTGGCGCCCCGGATCGGCGACCCGGAACTGCGGGCCGAACTGCTGGCCGCGTGCGGTCTGCTGACCGCGCAGCCACGAGCCGGGGGCGTGACCCTGGCGCCACGCGAGCTGGACGTGCTGTCCTGGGTGGCGGCGGGAGCGACCAACGCGGCGGTGGCCGAGCGGCTGGGCCTGCGCCCGGAGACGGTGAAGGGCTATCTGCGTGCGGCGATGCGGAAGCTGGGCGCGCACACACGAGGGGAGGCGGTGACCGCGGCCCGCAGGGCGGGGCTGCTTCCGTAGACCCGAAGGCGGTAAGGAAACCTGCCCATTCATCCGGCGCCGCTTTGAATTTCCCTCTGCTTGACCGTTTGTTATTTCCCTCACCACGGCTTCCGTCCGAATTTCAAGGATCGTTGCCTAGAATTTGGCCCGGACACGACACACGAGGGGAGCGGTGACCGTGCGACGGGACTTCCAGGAGCCTGCCAGGTGCCGCCCCGACCTGGTCATCGGCCGCGAGGAGCTGTTCGCCGGCGCCCGTGAGCAACTCGCCTCGGGGGGCAGTGTGCTGCTCCACGGCCCCGCCGGAATAGGGAAATCCACCATCCTGCGGGCATTGGCCGAGGAATACGGCGCCACCGCGCGCACCGTCTTGCGCTGCTCGGCGACGGAGTCCGAATCCCACCTCCCCTTCCTCGCCCTCGCCGACCTCCTCGGCCTGGTCCTCGACGAGGTCGCGTCCCGGCTGCCCGCCGCCCAGCGCACCGCCCTGGAGTCGGCGCTCACCGGCCGCGGCGAGTCCAGCCTTCAGCGCGACGGCCTCGCCCTGCGGCTGGCCGTGCTCTCCGCGCTGCGCGCCCTGGCCGCCCACGGCCCGGTCCTGATCGTCGCCGACGACCTGCAGTGGCTGGACCCGGCCAGCGCCGAACTCCTCGGCTTCGCCGCCCGGCGCCTGGAGGGCACCCCGGTGCAACTGCTGTGCGCGGTACGCACGGAGGGCCAGGAGAGCCAGGAGTACGACCGCCATCTGCGCGCCTGCCCGCCCGGCACCCTCGCGGTCCGGCTGGGCCCGCTCTCCCGCACCCAGGTCGCCCAGCTGCTCGACCACCGCGGCCACGGCGGCCTGTCCCGCTCCACGGTCCGCGAGATCCACCGCACCAGCGGCGGCAACCCGCTGTTCGCCCTGGAACTGGGCCGCGCCCTCGCCGACAGCCCCACCCCGCCCCGGCCGGGCGAGCCGCTGCCGGTGCCGACCTCGCTGCGCGCCCTGGTCCTCAGCCGGCTGGACATGCTCTCGGTGGAGGCCCGCCGCACCCTGCTGGTGGCCAGCGCCGGCGCCCGCCCCACCCCGGCCCTGCTGCACGCGGCCGGCCGGGAGAACGCCGAGGCCGAGTGCGCGCAGGCGGCCGAACTCGGGCTGCTGGCCACCGAGCCCGACGCGCCCGCCGTACGGTTCGCGCACCCGCTGATCTCCGCCGCGCTGTACGCGGAGGCACCCGCGCACGAACGGCGGGCCGCGCACGCGGCGCTGTCCACCGCCGCCTCCGACCCGATAGAACGGGCCCGGCACCTGGCCCTCGCCACCACCGGCACCGACCCGGAGGTCGCCGCCCGGCTCGCCGAGGCCGCCGCCCTCGCCCGGGACCGCGGGGCCCCCTCGGTCGCCGCCCAGCTGGGCCTGCTCGCCGCCCGGCACACCCCCGCCGACGGCACCCCGAGCCAGGAGGAGCGCCGGCTCGCCGCCGCCGAGGACGCCATCACCGCCGGCGAGGTCGACCTGGCCCGCGACATCGCCCGGGAGGTGCTGGCCCGGGCCACCGTGCCCGCCGACCGGGTGCGGGCCTGGATCATCGTCATCGACACCGCCGGCCACACCATGGCCGAGGTCGACGCCGTCTTCCCGCAGGCCCTCGCCGACGCCGGTGACGACCCCCGGCTGCTCGCCCTCGTCCACTACCAGCTGGCCTGGCGGGCGCTGATCGTCGAGGGCGACTTCACCGAGGCCCGGGAGGCCGCCGCGCACGCCGCCGAACTGGCCGCGCGCGGCCAGGACCGGCGCACCGAGCTGCTCGCCCTGGCCTTCCAGGCGCAGACCGAGACCCTGATGGGCCATCCGGAGGCGCCCCGCACCATCAAACGGGCCCTGAAGGAACCCCAGGACCCCCGGGTGGCCTGCCATCACAACGGCGCCGGCAGCGCCCGGTTCCGCTGGCTGGTCATGGGCGACCAGCTGGCCGAGGCCCGGGCCACCGTCACCGCGCTGCTGCGCGAGGTCCGCCGGCGCGGCTCGGTGGAGAGCGAGGTGCACTTCCTGCGCGGCCTCGCCGAGACGGAACTGCGCGCCGGACACTGCGGGCGCGCCCTCGACCTGGCCCGCGACAGCCTGCGGCTGGCCCGCGACTCGGGGATAGGCGAGACCGCCTCGGCGATGCTCACCTCGCTCGCGGAGGCCTCCGGCGGCGATGTCGACCGGGCGCTGGTGCTCGCCCGGGAGGCGGTGGACCACGCCGAGGAGGACGGCGACCAGATGTACCTCTCCCGGGCGCTGGGCGCCCTCGGGTACGCCCAGCTGGTGGCCGGGGACCCGGCGGGCACCGTGCGTTCGCTGCGCCGGGTGCGCAGCCTGGAGCTGGGGCTCGGCATCACCGACCCGGCCCGCGGCCGCTGGCAGGGCGACCTCGCCGAGGCGCTGGTCCGGATCGGTGAACCCGCCGAGGCGCAGGACGTCATCGACGCGAGCCGGGAACACGCGCTGCGGCTCGGCCGGGAGAGCGTCCTCGCCGTACTGGACCGGTCCGAGGCCCTGGTGCGGGCCGCCCGCGGCGACCTGGAGGCCGCGCTCGCCCAGCTGACGTCCGCTCAGGACCGGCTCGGCAAGCTCGGCTACGGCCTGGAGGAGGCGCGGGCCGCGTTCGCGCTGGCCCGGCTGCGCGGCAGACGCACGGCCGCGGGCACCGGCGGCCGGGAGGGCGTGGCCGGCGCGGCGCCGGCCTTCGACGAGGCCGCCCGGATGTTCCGGCGCTGCCGGGCGCTGCCCTGGCTGCGCCAAGTGGAGGAATCCCGCACCACCTCCGAACCGGAGCCGGTGCCGGCCGCGCCGGACGCGCCGGCCGCCCTGGCCGTGCTGGCCGCGATGGAGCGTCAGGTCGCCGCGCTCGTCATGGAGGGCGCCACCAACCGGGAGATCGCGGCCCGGCTGTTCATCAGCGTGAAGACGGTGGAGGCGACCCTGACCCGGGTCTACCGCAAGCTGGGGATCCGGTCGCGCGTCGACATCGTCCGATTGGCGGCAGGTCGCCGCGCGACCTGAGCGGCGCTCTTGTTAACTGAACCGGACCGAGGGTTTTCCCTCACCCAACCCCCTAGGGGGTTCCCTCATTGGGAGCCGAGGGTTCCGGGTCCTAGCGTAAGGGGCGTGCCGCTCGCCCGGGCACACGGGGGTCGGTCCTCGACCCCCGTGCACACCCCACACACACCCGCGCGATCCCCCACCGGTGCAACCCCCACTGAGGAGACTCATGTTCGGGCTCACACGTGCCAGAAAGACCGCCGCGACCCTGGTGGCCACCGCCGCCGCCGCGGCGACCGCGCTGCTCGCCGCCCCCACGGCGAGTGGCGCGCCCCAGCCCATCGTCGGCGGTACGACCACCACGACGACCGCGTACCCGTTCATGATGCAGATCACGGACGCGTCCCAGAACCAGTTCTGCGGCGGCACCCTGGTGGCGCCCACGAAGGTGGTGACGGCCGCGCACTGCATGGTCGGCGAGACCACGAGCAGCGTCCGCGTGGTCGGCGGCCGGACGTACCTGAACGGCACCAACGGCACGGTGAGCCGGGTCAGCAAGATCTGGATCAACCCGGACTACACGGACGCCACCAACGGCGACGACGTGGCCGTGCTGACCCTGTCGACGTCGATGCCGTACACCACGGCCAAGTACGTCTCCTCCAGCCAGACGAGCGTGTACGCGGCCGGCACCACGGCCCGCATCCTCGGCTGGGGCACCACCTCGGAGAACGGCAGCTCCTCCAACCAGCTGCGGACCGCGACCGTCCCGGTCGTGTCCGACTCCAGCTGCCGTTCCTCCTACGGTTCGGACTTCGTCCAGTCCGACATGGTGTGCGCCGGATACACCTCCGGCGGCGTGGACACCTGCCAGGGCGACAGCGGCGGTCCCCTGCTCATCGGGGGCGTCCTGGCAGGGATCACTTCCTGGGGCGAGGGGTGCGCGGAGGCCGGTTACCCGGGTGTCTACACCCGGCTGACCACCTTCTCGGACCTGGTGACCGCGCAGGTCAACTCGTAACCCGGAAGACTTCCCGAGCACCCCTCGGGTGAGTGCCGGGGGGCGGTTGCGGGCCACCACGAGCGGCCCGCAACCGCCCCCTATCCAATGCTCCGGCGATCCGGTGCCCGGCTCACGCCGTCCGGCGGTCCGTCGCGGAGGCGAAGCCCAGCCAGGTGTGCCGGTTGCCGGCCCAGCACCAGCCGACCTTGGGGGCGTCGCGGCGCTCGCGGCCGTCCCGTCCGGTGCCGTTGCTGATCCAGAGCGCCGGGGTACGGGCGTCCAGGGCGCCGTTGGCCTTGCGCAGCCGGGAGCCGATGGTCATGAAGCAGTGGTTGCGCTCCAGCGCGGCGGGCTGCTGCAGCACCCAGTGGATCCCCTCGGAGACCAGCAGCGGGGTGCGGGCCTCGGCGGTGAGGGCGGGCAGCGCCTCGTCCGGGCTCCAGTTGGCCATCCGGTCGCCGCGGTCGACTCCGGTGAGCAGGTAGAGCGGGGCGTCGGGCAGCGCGACCGTGTCCAGCGGGGCGAAGAGGTCGACATCGGACATGTCGCTGACCACGAAGCCGGGCTTGCCGTCGCGGCGCAGCAGCGGCGCGAGGGCGGAGGCCGGCGCCCGGTCCGGATGGACGGCGAGCAGCACCCCGCCGTCCGCGGCGGCCTCGGCGGCTGCGGTCTCGGCGCTCGCGGCGAAGGCGCGCAGCTCGGCGGCGGACAGCCCGGCGAGCCGGTGCACCCCCAGCTCGATCAGCCGCTCGGCCTGCGCGCTCGGGGCCGGGAGCGCGGGGACGGCGGTGACGGGTGCGGACGTCGTTTCGGGCACGATGCTCCCAGGGACGGTGACAAGTGGACGACGGGGCAACGCCACGACCCCACGGAACGTTCCCGTCCGGATGCGAAGCTTCGCGCGGGCGCGGGGCGGGCGGTGCGGACGCCGCCCGCGGGGCGCCTCACCGCCGTACGACGTCCCCGAACCGGATGTCGTGCGCGGCACCCGGGTGCCGCCGCCCGCTGAGCCCTGGTCGGCTCGCCGAAGGTCTCGATCACGAGCCGGGCGCGGTCGGCGTGGGCGAGCAGGAGGTTGTCGAACTCGGGCAGGAAGCGGGGCG
>NZ_MUMF01000815.1 GCF_002155905.1 Streptomyces tricolor
TACGCGGGTACGTCGGGCACGATGGGCATGGGGCGAGTCGGCTGCGCCTCAAGCGCATCGTACGTGGGACCCGCCGGGACGGCTTCCGGGACGGGCTGGGCGGGCCAGCCCCCGGTGGGCCCCCAGTACCCGGCCTGGCCCGCCGCCTGCGGCGCCCCCCAGGAAGAGTCGCTCATCAGACTTCGAGCAGCTCCGCTTCCTTGTGCTTGAGCAGCTCGTCCACCTGGGCGACGTACTTCGCCGTGGTGTCGTCCAGCTCCTTCTCCGCGCGACGGCCCTCGTCCTCGCCGACCTCGCCGTCCTTGATCAGCTTGTCGATGGCGTCCTTGGCCTTGCGGCGCACGGAGCGAATGGAGACCTTCGCGTCCTCGCCCTTGCCCTTGGCGACCTTGATGTACTCGCGGCGGCGCTCCTCGGTCAGCTCGGGGAACACCACCCGGATGATGTTGCCGTCGTTGCTGGGGTTGACGCCCAGGTCGGAGTCGCGGATCGCCTGCTCGATGTTGCGCAGCGCGCTCTTGTCGAACGGGGTCACGACCGCCATGCGCGGCTCCGGCACGGAGAACGAGGCCAGCTGGTTGATCGGCGTCGGGGCACCGTAGTAGTCGGCCACGATCTTGTTGAACATCGCCGGGTGCGCACGCCCGGTGCGGATCGCGGCGAAGTCCTCCTTGGCGACCACGACGGCCTTCTCCATCTTCTCCTCGGCCTCGAGGAGGGTCTCTTCGATCACCACTTGCTCCTGCGTGTCTGAGTAAGGCCCGGCTGCGGTTCCTGAAGTCGGTCGGCGGCCGGCTGCGTCGCGTCTTCTTCCTGCACGGTTCCCGACCGGCAGGACATTGTCCATCCCCCGGCCGGGGCGCGTCCCGTCCGTCCCTCGGACAGGTGGCGTTCCCCGGGCGTCGGGGGCGTGCCGGTCAGTCCCGGCTGCCCTCGTCACCCACCAGGGTGCCGATCTTCTCACCCTTGACGGCGCGGGCGATATTGCCCTCCGCGAGAAGCTCGAAGACGAGGATCGGGAGCTTGTTGTCGCGGCACAGCGTGATGGCGGTGGCGTCGGCGACCTTCAGGTCGCGGGTGATGACCTCGCCGTAGCCGAGGGCGTCGAACTTGACGGCGTCGGGGTTGGTCTTGGGGTCGGAGTCGTAGACCCCGTCCACGCCGTTCTTGCCCATGAGGAGCGCCTCGGCGTCGATCTCCAGGGCGCGCTGGGCGGCGGTGGTGTCGGTGGAGAAGTAGGGCATGCCCATACCGGCGCCGAAGATGACCACGCGGCCCTTCTCCAGGTGGCGCACGGCGCGCAGCGGAATGTACGGCTCGGCGACCTGGCCCATGGTGATGGCGGTCTGCACGCGGGACTGGATGCCCTCCTTCTCCAGGAAGTCCTGGAGGGCGAGGCAGTTCATCACGGTGCCGAGCATGCCCATGTAGTCGGAGCGGGCGCGGTCCATGCCGCGCTGCTGGAGTTCGGCGCCGCGGAAGAAGTTGCCGCCGCCGATGACGACCGCGATCTGGGCGCCGTCGCGCACGACGGCCGCGATCTCACGGGCGATCTTGTGCACCACGTCCGGGTCGACGCCCAGGCCCCCGCCACCGGAGAACGCTTCTCCGGACAGCTTCAGCAGAAACCGGCCGCGTACTTTGCCGTCGTCGCTCTTCTGGGCCTTGGTGGTCATGGGGGATCCCGCCTCTTTCACGTGTTGCACATACGAAGAAGGCCATTGCCGGTGGGGTTGCTTTTCGCTCCCATGCGCGGCAATGGCCTCCTCGTCAGATCTGCTGCCGTCCGCCCCACGCCGGGGTGTGGCGGTGTGCGCGGACGACTGCGGTCGACCCTACCGAGAATTCCCGTCGGGTCGCGCGTCGATCGCGGTACGGACTCAGATGCCGACCTTGATGCGCGAGAAGCGCTTCAGGGTGACACCGGCCTCGTCCAGAACCTTCTGGACCGACTTCTTGTTGTCGAGCGCGTACGGCTGGCCGAGCAGCGTGGCGTCCTTGAAGAAGCCGTTCAGACGACCCTCGACGATCTTGGCGATCGCGGCCTCGGGCTTGCCCTCGGCGCGGGTGGTCTCCTCGGCGATGCGGCGCTCGGACTCGACGACCTCGGCCGGGATGTCCTCCTTGGAGAGGTACTTCGGCGCGAAGGCGGCGATGTGCTGGGCGACGCCCTTGGCGACCTCGGCGTTCGGCTTGTCCAGCTCGACCAGGACACCGATCTGCGGGGGCAGGTCGGGCATGGTGCGGTGCATGTAGGCGGTGACGTAGCCGTCGGCGAACTGCGCGAAGCGGTCCAGGACGATCTTCTCGCCGAGGTTGGCGTTGGCCTCGTCCACGAACGCCTGGACGGTCTTGCCGGCCTCGATCTCGGAGGCGAGCAGGGCCTCGATGTCGGCGGGGCTCGTCTTGGCGACGTGCTCGGCGATGGCCTTGGCCACGGCCTGGAACTTCTCGCCCTTGGCGACGAAGTCCGTCTCGCACTTCAGCTCGACCAGGACACCGGAGGAGTTGTCGTCGGCGATGATGGAGACCACGGCGCCGTTCTCGGCGGAGCGGCCCTCGCGCTTGGCGACGCCCTTCTGGCCCTTGATGCGCAGCGCTTCGACGGCCTTCTCGACGTTGCCCTCGGCCTCGTCCAGCGCCTTCTTGCAGTCCATCATGCCGGCGCCGGTCAGCTCACGGAGCTTCTTGACGTCGGCGGCGGTGTAGTTCGCCATGAGTCTGTGAGTCTTTCTCGAAGTCTGGAAGATCGAAGTTCAGGGGGGTCTGCGTTCCACAGGTAGCTGTAGAACTCCGGCCCGCCTCTGACCTACGGGTGAACAGCGGGGGCGGAAAACATGTCGCCGCCCCCGCCGTCAACGCTGACGGTCAGGCCTGCTCGCCCTCGGCGGCCGGAGCCTCAGCGGCCGGAGCCTCGGCAGCCGGGGCCTCAGCGGCCGGAGCCTCGGCGGCCGGGGCCTCCTCGGCCTTCTTCTCGCCCTCGAGCAGGTCGCGCTCCCACTCGGCGAGCGGCTCGCCCGCGGCCTTCTCGCCCTTGTCGCCGGTGGCGACGCCGGAACGGGCGATGAGGCCCTCGGCGACGGCGTCGGCGATCACACGGGTGAGCAGGGTGACGGAGCGGATCGCGTCGTCGTTGCCCGGGATCTTGTAGTCGACCTCGTCGGGGTCGCAGTTGGTGTCGAGGATCGCGACGACCGGGATGTTCAGCTTCCGGGCCTCACCAACGGCGATGTGCTCCTTCTTGGTGTCCACGATCCAGACGGCGCTGGGCACCTTCTGCATCTCGCGGATACCGCCGAGGGTCTTCTCCAGCTTGGCCTTCTCGCGGGAGAGGACCAGCAGCTCCTTCTTGGTCAGACCGGAGGACGCGACGTCCTCGAAGTCGATCTGCTCCAGCTCCTTCAGGCGCTGCAGACGCTTGTAGACGGTCGAGAAGTTGGTGAGCATGCCGCCCAGCCAGCGCTGGTTGACGTAAGGCATGCCGACGCGGGTGGCCTGCTCGGCGATGGCCTCCTGCGCCTGCTTCTTCGTGCCGACGAACATGACCGTGCCGCCGTGGGCGACGGTCTCCTTGACGAACTCGTAGGCGCGGTCGATGTACGACAGCGACTGGAGCAGGTCGATGATGTAGATGCCGTTGCGCTCGGTGAAGATGAAGCGCTTCATCTTCGGGTTCCAGCGACGGGTCTGGTGACCGAAGTGGACGCCGCTCTCCAGCAGCTCCCGCATCGTGACGACGGCCATGGCCGTATCTCCTTGGTGTTCTCGGTTGTGCCGCGTCCGCCGGACGGCGGTCGCGCCTGACGCCCGCGATGCGCCGTGCCGCGAGGGACCGAGGGGCGCTTGGTACGAACCGTTGCCGGCTGCCGTACCGGGGCGTGCGAAGTCGACCCGGTGACCCGGATCGCCAGAAGAAGTGTACGGGACCGGCGGGGCGCCGGGTGACGCCGCTGTCCACAACCGGCGGGTAGTCCACAGGCTCCGGCCGTGACCGGCGGGGATGCGGGACGGTGTCGGCATGCGACGAGCGATGCGAAGCGCCCGGTGGTGGCCGGCGCTGCTGCCGGGTCTGGCGGCGGCGCTGCTCAGCCCTCTGGCCTGGGCGGACACCCCGCACCCCGGGCCTGCGCCGGGCGTGGCACCCCCGGCTCCGGCCGTCGGCCGCGCCTGGCCGGTCGGCGTCCGCCCCCCGGTCCTGCGTGGCTGGGAACCACCGGCGACGGTGTACGGCCCCGGCCACCGCGGCGTGGACCTGTCCGCGCCGGCCGGTTCCCCGGTACGGGCGGTGGCAGCGGGCCGCGTCCTCTTCGCGGGGCGGGTGGCGGGGAGGGGCGTGGTCTCCCTGGAGCTACGGGGCACGGACCTGCGCACGACCTACGAGCCGGTACGGGCCTCGGTGCGGAAGGGGGACGAGGTCGGGGCGGGCGAGGTGGTGGGCGTGGTGGAGCCGAGCGGCTCGCACTGCGGGCCGGCGGCCTGCGTGCACTGGGGCCTGCGGCGGGGCGGGACCTACCTGGACCCGCTGTCCCTGCTCCCGCCGTGGCTGCTGGCCAGGGGGCCGTCGAGGCTGCTCCCGGTCGCCCCTCAGCCGCGGGCCGTCGCGGTCGCCACCGGTCGCGTTCCGGCCACGGACGTGCGTGGCTGATCACGCCCACGCGGCGGAGCCGCAAATCGACACAGCCCCGCATCGCTACAGCCCCGCACCCCTTCCGGGGCGCTCGTCCCGGCCGGCACCGACCCGGCTCAGCCCGTCACACCCCGCGGCGATCGAGGCGCGCTGGCGGGCGGCGGGCGGCCCGGACGCCCCGGAGCGCGCGGGCGCACCCCGGCTCAGCCCGTCACACCCCGCAGCGCCATGCCCACCGCCGCGTCCGTCACCACCGCGGGATCCTCCGCGGCGCCCAGCTCGATGCGCCGCACCGCCGCGTCGACCACGCCCTGCAGCAGCATCGCCGCCAGCCGCGGCTGCTCGTGCCCCAGCTCCTCCAGCGCCTCGACGATCATCGCGACCAGCCCGCCGTGGGCCGCCCGGATCTTCTCCCGGGCCCCGGCGTCCAGCTCGCTCGCGGAGATCGCCACGACCGCCCGGTGCCGCCGGTCCCCCACCAGCGCCAGCTGCTGCCGCACATACGCCTCGACCTTGCCCTCGGCCGACGCGGCACGCTCCATCGCCGCCGCGACCTCCGCCGCCCACACCGGGAAGTCGACCTCGCACAGCTCCTCGACCACGGCGGCCCGGGACCGGAAGTACTCGTACACGGACGACCGCGCCAGTCCCGTCCGCTCGGCCAGCGCGGGGAAGGTCAGGGCGTCCGTCCCGCCCTCGGACAGCAGGGACCGAGCCGCGTCCAGCAGGGCGGCTCGCTGCATCGACCGGTGTTCGGCCACGGAGGCCGCTCGAATCCTTGGCACGTCGACCACTTTACGGACAGGCCCTCCCGGAAGGGAGGACTCAGCGCCCGAAGCTCGCCAGCTTGGCCCGCAGCTGGAGCACCGACTTGGTGTGGATCTGGCTGACCCGGCTCTCGGTGACGCCGAGCACGTTGCCGATCTCGGCGAGGGTCAGGCCCTCGTAGTAGTACAGGGTGACCACGGTCTTCTCCCGTTCGGGCAGCGTGTTGATCGCCCGTGCCAGGAACCGCCGCAGCTCCCGGTCCTCGGCCACCTCCACCGGGTTGTCGGCGGCGGTGTCCTCCAGCGTGTCCATCAGGCTGAGCCGGTCCCCGCCCTCACCGCCGACGTGCAGCAGCTCCTCCAGGGCGACGACGTTGGCCAGCGACAACTGGCTGAACACCGCGTGCAGTTCGTCGACCTCCATGCCCAGCTCGGCGGCGACCTCGCCCTCTGTCGGCGTCCGCCGCAGCCGCGCCTCCAGGGTGGCGTAGGCCCGCTCGACGTTCCGCGCCTTCTGCCGGACCGAGCGGGGGATCCAGTCCAGCGCCCGCAGCTCGTCGATCATCGCGCCGCGGATCCGGGTGATCGCGTACGTCTCGAACTTGATCTCCCGGTCGATGTCGAACTTCTCGATCGCGTCGATCAGCCCGAACACCCCGGAGGAGACGAAGTCGGCCTGCTCCACGTTGGGCGGCAGCCCGACGCTGACCCGGCCGGCCACGTACTTGACCAGCGGCGAGTAGTGCAGGATCAGCTGCTCCCGCAGCCGCTCGTCCCCCGTCGCCTTGTACGACCGCCACAGCTCGTCGAGCGTCGAGGGTGCGGGCGGTCGCACGCTGCCGCCGTCGCGGGCGGCTGGGGGGATCGCCGCCCGGTCGGACCCGGAGGTGTGCTGGGGCATTCGTCGCCTTGTGCCGTTCTGCCGTGAAGTGCCGTGAAGTGCTCTGGAGTGGGTGGGAGTGGGGTTCGTGCGGGGAAGTGGGCTGCCTGGGGAAGGTGATGTCGGATGTCGGGTTGGCGCGATCTGCGCCGCCGCCTTCGTGAGCGTAGCGTGACTGAGGAGTCGCGGTGTGCGAACAGTGTGGCTCCACCCGTGCGCGGGGCGTTCGCGCCGGGTGGGTGACCGCGTGCCGTGGTTCGCTCTCCGTGACCGGCGCGGGGCGCCAACTCCGGGAAACGCCAAGGGCGTCGGGAGTTCCCCCGGACGGCCGAACACGGTGGGTCAGCATGGCGCGCGACCGCCCCGGACCGAGATCACCGCCTGGCGTGTCAACTTCCAGCCATCGCCGTGTCGTTCGACGTAGCCAAGTGCGCGGAGTTCGTACAGTCTCGCGATCGCCTCGTCGCGTGTGGTGCGGGCGCCGAGCGCGATCTCCTCGGCGGGTGCGGCGCGGTTGCCGGGCAGGGCGGCGAGGACGGTCCGGGCGGCCGGTTCCAGCAGGTCACGGGGGAGAACCGGGCCCCGGCGGGTCGGCGCCAGATCACCCATCTCGCCCACGAGTTCGATGACTTCCGTGGCGTCGGTGACGAGGGTGGC
>NZ_MUMF01000816.1 GCF_002155905.1 Streptomyces tricolor
GGACGTCGGCACCGGCCACGGCCACTTCTGCGCGGCGGCCCGCGCCGTCCTGCCGGGCACCTCCTTCGACGGGCTCGACTTCACCGACGGCGTCGAACTCGCCGCCCGCGAGGGCCGCGTGGACCATGCCCACCGCGGCTCCTTCCCCGACCTGGCCCCCGGACTCACCGCCCGCTACGACGTGGTGAGCATGTTCCACTACCTGGAGCACAGCACCGACCCCGACCGGGAACTCCGCGCCGCCCACCGAGCGGTACGCCCCGGCGGCCACCTCCTCATCGAGGTACCGGATCCGGAGAGCCGCTACGCCCGGCTCCTCGGCCGCTGGTGGCTGCCCTGGCTCCAGCCGCAGCACCTGCACCTCATGCCGGTCGCCAATCTGCGCCGCCGGCTCAACGAGCTGGGGTTCACGGTGGTCGCGGAGCAGCACGCCGAGGCCCATGACCCGGTCGATCTGCTCGCCGCGGTCTGGCTCGCGCTCGACCACGCCGCTCCGCGCGAGGACGCGCCCTGGCTCCCCGAACCCCCCGGCGCCCTGCGCCGCGCCA
>NZ_MUMF01000817.1 GCF_002155905.1 Streptomyces tricolor
CCGCCGGGGAGTCCGGCGGCGCCGAGCAGGGCCTCGAGGAGGCTGGGGGTGCGGGTGGCGCGGGCGGCGGCGATGGCACGTGCGGTGACGGCCTCCACGTCGGCGTGGTCGTCGACGAGGTCCGGAGCGGTGGTTCCGGTCGAGGGGCCGAGCGCGGCGGTCGCGGCGACGATGCGTCCCGCGGCGAGGAACTGCCGGTGCGTGGTGTCGTCGAGGGCCTGGCCGGTCGTGGCGCGCCAGATGACGTCGAGGGAGAAGCGCCGCATGTCGGCGGCCAGGTCCCTGGGTCGGCCGGTGCGCGCGCTGTCGGCCCAGGCCCGGGCGGTGTGGGCGGCGGCGTCGCGCATCAGCCGCTCGTAGCGGTGGACTCCCTGGACGGTGAACTGGGGCTGGAGCAGGCGCCGCTGCCGGCGCCACGGTGTGCCGTCGACGGTGATGATGCCGTCGCCGAGCAGATGCCTCATGCGGTGTGAGCGCTTGACGTAGCGGTCCGGGTGGAGGGCCAGGACATGGTGGACGGCGGCCGGGTCCGTGACGAGCACCATGGGCCGGTCGGCGAGGGGGACGCCGCTGACGGGGCCGAGCCGGTGAGCGCGGGTGAGCAGGTCGATGAGCGGTGCGCCGGCCGCCCGCCATCGGGCGACTTCGGCCTGAGGCAACTCCGGGACTGCGGTGGCGGGCGGTGCTGTGGCCAAGTCGGCCTCCTGCTCGGTACGGTGCGAACCCGCCTCATGATAGCCATGCGTGACAGGTGTACTACTGTGAGCGACCTGCCCTGTTGGTTGATCATGGAGCGGAACTCGTGCACAGCGCAGAGGTGATCGACTTCGTCGACGGCAGCGATCGTTTCGTCCGCCGCGGCCGGCGCGGCCAGGCCGGTGCCGCCG
>NZ_MUMF01000818.1 GCF_002155905.1 Streptomyces tricolor
CGGCGGCCGGACCCCGAGGTCCTGCTGGAACTGGGCGAGCTGTACGAGTCGCTGGAGCAGCCGCAGGCCGCCGAGGAGCAGTACGAGCGGCTGCGGGCGGCGGTGCGGCAGTCGATGGCGGGCGGGGTCGACGAGGAACTGCTGATCGGGCGGTTCGAGGCGGACCACGGGGACGCGTGGGAGGCCGTGGAGCGGTTGCGGGCGGAGTGGCGGCGGCAGCCGGGGATCGAGGTGGCCGACGCGCTGGGCTGGGCGCTGCACCGCACCGGCGAGGACGAGGAGGCGCTCACCTACGCGACCGCCGCGACGGACGAGGCGAAGGGCGGCGGGGTGCGCAGCGCGCTGTACTCCTTCCACCGGGGCATGATCGAGGCGGAGTTGGAGCGGTACGGGCCCGCGCGGCGGTATCTGGAGGAGGCGCTGCGGATCAACCCGTACTTCTCCCCGCTGCTGGCGCCGCTGGCCCGGGAGGCGCTGGGCACGCTGGGCGAGCCGCCGGCCGACGAACTGCCCGAGGACCATCTGTAGACCGCCCGGCGCGGGCTGCTCGGTGCGGGCCGCTCGGCGCGGGATCACTTGTAGTAGCGCGGGATCACTTGTAGTAGAGGGAGAACCTGCGCGCGCCCTCCTCCCCCGACGCGAACCCGATGTACAGGCGCGGGGTGCCCGTGTGGCGGACGGCCAGGCCCTCCGGTTCGCGGTGGTCGAGGGAGTACGCCGCCCGGGTGCGGTGCCGGGCGAGAAGTTCGCCGGTGCGGATGTCCAGGCAGGACAGGTGGGTGTCGCCGTGGCCGGCGGGCGGGTTGGTGCGCGGGTGGTAGGCGGAGCCCGCGAGCTGGTACAGGTGGTCGCCGTGCAGGGCGAAGCCCTGGAAGGGGACGTCGGGGTCGGGGTGGGCGCCGGTCTGCGCGAGGTCGGCCAGCGGGTCGCCGTAGTCGCGGGCGGTGAAGGCGGCCAGGTCCCAGACGCGGTAGCGCGGGGTGCCGCGCAGCCGGTAGCGGACGGCTATGCGGCCGGTGGCCGGGCAGACGGCGGGCTGGTTGGTGCGGGAGCCCTCGACGGGGTGGCGGACCTTGACGTCGCGCGGGGTGCGGGTGGCGCCGGGCGCGAAGCGGAAGCGGGTGACGCCGCGGCCGTAGCCGTTCACGGCGTCCGTCTCGGTCCAGATCCACACCGTGCCGTCGGCGGAGTGCTGGACGCCCATGCTCACGCCGTGCCCGAAGCCCTTGAGGTACATGTGCCCGAGCCGGTTCCCCTTGAGGTCCAGGCGGTTGAGGCACAGGTCGCCCGCGGCCCGGCCGCCCCGGGTGAGCTGGAGGACGTAGAGGTGGCGGTGGACCTCGTCGAAGGCGAAGGACTGGAGGACCGTGGGTTCGCGCAGGGTGGCCTTCTCGCGCAGCCAGCGGACGGCGGGTGCGGTGAGGTCGATGCGCTCGGCCACGGTCCCCCCTCGGAATGTCCGGCGGGGGACCCGTCGGCTACAGGTTGCCCCGCTTGGCCTGCTCGCGTTCGATCGCTTCGAACAGTGCCTTGAAGTTGCCCTTGCCGAAGCCCATCGAACCGTGCCGCTCGATGAGTTCGAAGAACACGGTCGGCCGGTCCTGGACCGGCTTGGTGAAGATCTGCAGCAGGTAGCCGTCCTCGTCGCGGTCGGCGAGGATCTTCAGCTCGCGCAGGGTCTCGATCGGCACGCGGGTGTCGCCGACCCACTCGCCGAGGGTGTCGTAGTACGAGTCGGGGGTGTCGAGGAACTCGACGCCGGCCGCGCGCATGGTGCGGACCGTCTGCACGATGTCGTTGGTGTTGAGCGCGATGTGCTGGACGCCCGCGCCGCCGTAGAACTCCAGGTACTCGTCGATCTGGGACTTCTTCTTGGCGATGGCGGGCTCGTTGATCGGGAACTTGACCTTGAGGGTGCCGTCCGCGACCACCTTCGACATCAGCGCGCTGTACTCGGTGGCGATGTCGTCGCCCACGAACTCCTTCATGTTCGTGAAGCCCATGACCTTGTTGTAGAAGGCCACCCACTCGTTCATCCTGCCGAGTTCGACGTTGCCGACGCAGTGGTCGATGGCCTGGAAGGTGCGCTGGGCGGGCGGCTCGACGAGCGGCTCGGCGGCGGTGTAGCCGGGCAGGTACGGGCCGTCGTAGCCGGAGCGGTCGACCAGGGTGTGGCGGGTCTTGCCGTAGGTGGCGATGGCGGCGAGGACGACGGTGCCGTGCTCGTCCTTCACCTCGTACGGCTCGGCGACGCTCGTCGCGCCGTGCTCGACGGCGTACGCGTGGGCGGCGCGCGCGTCGGGGACCTCGATGGCGAGGTCGATGACGCCGTCGCCGTGCTCGGCCACGTGCTGGGCCAGGAAGTGGCCCCAGGTGCTGCTGGGCTTGATGACCGAGGTGAGGACGAAGCGGGCGGAGCCGTTCTCCAGCACGTAACTGGCGGTCTCGCGGCTGCCGTTCTCCGGTCCGGAGTAGGCGACCAGCCGCATGCCGAAGGCGGTGGAGTAGTAGTGCGCCGCCTGCTTGGCGTTGCCCACGGCGAAGACGACCGCGTCCATTCCCTTGACCGGGAAGGGGTCGTCCTGCCGGGCGGTCGTGTCGGGAGTGTGGTGTGTGGTCTGCGTCATAGCGGAAGGGTGGCTCTGCTCTGCAAGGTGCGCAATAGTTCGCTCCATCGCTGGGCAATCTGACCAGTGGTACGACCGCCTCGGCGGTCTTTCTGTACAGGATGACCATCTCAGGGGGTCCCGTGGCGATCGATCATCTGGACGGGCGGATCATCGTGCTGCTGGCCGAGGAACCGCGCATCGGGGTGCTGGAGATGTCCCGGCGGCTGGGCGTCGCCCGGGGCACGGTGCAGGCGCGGCTCGACCGCCTCCAGTCGAACGGGGTCATCCGCGGATTCGGCCCGCAGGTGGACCCGGCGGCCCTCGGCTACCCCGTCACCGCGTTCGCCACGCTCCAGATCCGGCAGGGCCAGGGCGCCGATGTGCGGGCCCACCTGTCGACCGTGCCGGAGGTGCTGGAGCTGCTGACCACCACCGGCAGCGGGGACATGCTGTGCCGGCTGGTGGCCCGCTCGAACGCCGATCTGCAACGGGTGATCGACCGCGTCGTCGGTTTCGACGGCATCGTCCGGGCCTCCACGGCGATCGTGATGGAGAACCCCGTCCCGCTGCGGATCATCCCGCTGGTGGAGCAGGCCGCCCGGGACCGGGAGGCGAGGGAGACCTGACCGCCCGGGGCCACGGCGGGTGACGTTCGGGGGGGGGCCGGGCTAGCAGCTGGGGACGGTGCCCTTGCCCTTCTCCAGGGCCACCAGGGAGTCGACCGCGCCCTTCAGCGTGGTCACCGGGACCAGCCGCAGCCCCTTCGGCAGCTCGGCCTTGGCGTCGGCGCACTCCGCCTTCGGCACCAGGAAGACGGTGGCACCGTCCCGGCGGGCGGCCTGCGTCTTCAGGGCCACCCCGCCGACCGCGCCGACCTTGCCGGAGGCGTCGATCGTCCCCGTACCGGCGATGGTGCGGCCCCCCGTGAGGTCGCCGCCGCTGCCGTCGCCGTCCAGCTTGTCGATGATCCCCAGGGTGAACAGCAGCCCCGCGCTGGGCCCGCCCACGTCGGCGAGCTTCAGGTCCACCTCGACCTGGCCGGGCTTCAGTCCGAGGTACGTCAGCGCGGCCTGGGTCGCCGCGTCCTGGGACTGCCGCATCTGCGCCAGGTTGTGCTTCTCGATCTCCTTGACGGTGTCGCCGCTGGGGTAGACCGCGTCACGCGGCATGACGGCCCGGTCGGTGCGGAACCAGTTGCCGAGCACGTCGCCGAGGGAGATCCGGGCGTCCGGGCCGGTCGCGACGATCGTGGTCATCCGCAGCTGCCCGCTGGTCTTCCGGGTCTGCGCGCCGGAGACCGTGATCACCGGGGTGCCCTTGTTCTCGCCCAGCACGTTCGCCGTCGGGCCGGGCTGCGCCACCGAGAACGGCAGCGGCGCGAACACCGCCGTGGCGAGCAGGGCCACGACGGGCAGTGCGCAGACGGCGAGGGCCTGGGGGCGTGTGAGACGTGAGAGCACGGGGTCAATCTAACGTGACCGCCACGCGCCCCTCATGCCGTGTACAGGTCCCGCCGCTCCCGTGTGAACCGGCGCAGGGCGTCCGGCAGGGGCGCGATGCCGATGCCGGGGCCGGTGGGCACGGGCAGGTGGCCGTCCTCGTCCAGGACGAACGGCTCGGTGATGTCCTCGGCGAAGTAGCGGCCGGACGCCGAGGTGTCCCCGGGCAGGGTGAAGCCGGGCAGCGCGGCCAGGGCGAGGTTGGGCGCCCGCCCGATGCCGGTCTCCAGCATGCCGCCGCACCACACCGGCACCCCGTGCGCGTGGGCCACGTCGTGCACCCGGCGGGCCTCCAGGTAGCCGCCGACCCGGGCCGGTTTGACGTTCACCACCCGGCAGGCGTCCAGGGCGATCGCCGACGCGGTGTCGCGGGCGCTGTGCAGGGACTCGTCCAGGCAGACCGGGGTGCGCAGCCGCTGCTGCAACCGGGCGTGGCCGTGCAGGTTGTTCTCCTCCAGCGGCTCCTCGACGAGCAGCAGCCCGAAGGCGTCCAGCCGCCGCAGGTGCTCGGCGTCGGCGAGGGTGTAGGCGGTGTTGGCGTCGACCTGGAGGGGCAGGGCGTCGCCGAAGCGCTCGCGGACCGCCCGGACCGGTTCGACGTCCCAGCCGGGCTCGATCTTCAGCTTGATGCGGACGTACCCCTCGGCGAGGTGGCGCTCGACGTCGTCCAGCAGCTCGGGCACCGAGTCCTTGATGCCGACGGAGACCCCGGCCGGCACCCGGTCCCGTACCGCGCCCAGGTAGGCGGCGAGCGGCATGCCGTAGCCGCGCAGCTCGGCGTCGAGCACGGCGGTCTCCAGGGCGGCCTTCGCCAGCTCGTGCCCCTTGATCCGCGCCAGCGCGGGGGCCAGCGCGGCCGTGGTGAGGTGCGGGAGGGCGGCCAGGCGGGGCAGCAGGAAGTCGCGGAGCACGATCTCGGCGCCGGCGACGAACTCCGGGCAGTACAGGGGTTCGGGGTCGGCGGCGAACTCCGACCAGCCCTCGGCCTCGTCCGTCACGACGTGCAGGAGGAAGGTGTCCTTCGCCGTCATGGTCCCGAAGGACGTACGGAAGGGGGTGACCAGCGGGATCGCCACGTGCACGATCTCGACGCGCTCCAGCTTCACGCGGCCTCCTCGGTCCGGGCGAGCGTGTACCAGCCGTCGCGGGACATCCCGGTGGCCCGGAACCCCTCCGCGAAGGCGTCCAGGAAGACCTCGCGCACCGCGTGCCGCCAGCGCAGGGCCAGCGCGGGATCGGCGGCGCGCAGCGCGACGGCGTCCGCCGGGATCCGGCACCACAGGGACCGGCCGGCGCGCCGGGCGAGCGGCCCGCCGTCGGGGGCGGTGCGCAGGACGGCCCCTTCGGGCCGGACGTCGTACGGGGTCCCCGTGCCCGTCAGGTCCCAGGTCACCGTCAGCCGGTCGCTCTCGTCGCCGTCGTTCACGCCGTCGGCCATGGGGCCGTAGAAGTCGATCAGGTACTCGGTGCCGACGGCACCCAGCTTGACCAGGTTGAAGCGGGCGTTGCGGCCGACCAGCGGGTCGAAGGTCCAGCGCATGGTGCGGGCGCCGAGGGTGCGGGCCCAGTCCCGCTGGGCCCGCTTCAGGGCGGGACCGAGGCCCCGCTCGGCGGCGGCCACCAGCGAGTACGTGGACCGGTCCGGGCCGAGGACGGCGACGGCCGCCCCCGCCAGCCGCCGCTCGCGGTACACGGCGTGCACGGCGCCACCGGCGTGCACCAGGCTGTGCAGCACCTCGGCCGGGTACGGCGGGGCGGTGCGGGGCGTTCGCCAGACGTCGCTGAAGTGGTCGGCGACGGCCGAGAGCCCGGCGACGTCGTGGACGGTACGGAGGACGGTTCCGGTGGGACTCATGGCACGAGTCTCAGGGCCGACGGCCCGCCGCGTGTTGTGGGAGCGGCCAAGACGGACGTACGTTCGTTGCACCATCCGCCAAGCAGCCCGTCGAGGACGGACCCCATGGACACGTGCACGCTCGGCGACCTCCTGGACGTCGTCGGCGGCCCCGCGCTGCGCCTGCACACCGCTCCCGCCGGCCTCGCGGCCCCGGTCACCGAGGCCGTCCTCCACGACGGCGGCACCCCGCTGCCCCGGCAGCCCGGCGCGCTGCTGCTGGCGGTCGGGGTGCGGGCGGCGGACGCGGGCCCGCTGCTGGAGGCGGCGGCGGAGGCCGGGCTGACCGGGGTGGTGGTGCGCGGCGCGGACGGGCCGGCGGCGGTGGCCGAGGCGCACGGTACGGCCCTGCTGTCGGTGCCGGAGGACGCGCCCTGGCACCGGGTCCATCTGCTGCTGGCCTCCGCGATCGCCGCCCGGCCCGCCGCCGTCCCCGCCGACGCCGGGCTCGGTGACGATCGCGACGGCGACCGGCGGGGCGACCGCCATCGAGGACCCGCGCCAGCGGCTCCTCGCCTACTCCGCGGTCCCCGGCCAGCCCGTGGACGAGGACCGCCGGCAGGGCATCCTCGGCCGGCAGGTGCCCGCCAGCGCGGAGAACACCGAGCAGTACCGGCGGCTGTTCGCCGCCGACCGTCCGGTCCGGCTGCCCGCGCTGACCG
>NZ_MUMF01000819.1 GCF_002155905.1 Streptomyces tricolor
GCGGGGGTCGTCGCATGTCCGGGTGGGTTTTCTCGCATCTCCCCTCTCTTCACGCGGCCGTACGGCCGGCACCGCGCCGCCGTGTCCGCGTCTTCGGCGCGCTCATGATCGGTTACCGACGGTAATCGTCGGACTGCTCTGGGGAAGTCGCACACGATCGGTACAGCGGTCACCGGTATGGGTGACGGAGATATTCACAGGCTCCCGGTCGTCCACAGTTTTCGACCAAGATCCACATGATTTCGCGGATCGCTGCACCGTGATTCCAGCGCACTCCGGCCGGGGCGAGTTCATGGCCGGTTCCGATTGCCGGAGCGCGTATGGCCGGTTCCTATCGGCTGTTCATATGGAGGCCGCTCGGCGGTTCTTCACACCTTGGGAATCGCGTGGCCGCAGGGGCTGCGCGGCCCGTGCAGCGAAGGGGGAGCACCCGTGACCGGAACCGTCACCCACGACCCGCCACCCGGCCCTGCGGACCGGCCCGGACGGCCGCTCATCGTCACCGAGGACGCCGTACTCCTGGACGATCTGCTGCGCCTGTGCGCGGCGGCGGGCGCCACCCCCGAGGTCCATCACGGCGTACCGGAATCCGGCGACGGCTGGGCCGCCGCCCCGCTCGTGCTCGTCGGCGACGATGCCGTCGGCCGGGTGCGCGGGGCCGTGCGCCGGCCCGGCGTGGTGCTGGTAGGCCGCGATCAGGACGACTCGGGGGTGTGGAAACGAGCCGTCGAGATCGGTGCCGACCACGTGCTGATGCTCCCCGACGGCGAGGCGTGGCTGGTCGACCGCATCGCCGACGTCGCCGAGGGCATCGGCCGCCCGGCTCTCACCGTCGGGGTGATCGGCGGGCGGGGCGGGGCCGGTGCGTCCACGCTCGCGTGCGCGCTCGCCGTCACCTCCGCGCGTGAGGGACTGCGCACCCTGCTGGTGGACGCGGATCCGCTCGGCGGCGGACTCGATGTACTCCTCGGCGGCGAGAGCGCCGAAGGGCTGCGCTGGCCCGCCTTCGCCGCTTCCCGCGGCCGGGTCGGCGGCGGCGCCCTGGAGGAGTCGCTGCCCGAACTGCACTCGCTCCGGCTGCTCAGCTGGGACCGGGGTGACTGCGTCGCCGTTCCGCCTCCCGCGGTCCGCGCGGTGCTGGCCGCCGCCCGGCGGCGCGGCGGCACGGTCGTGGTCGACCTGCCCCGCCGGCTCGACGACGGCGTCGCCGAAGCCCTCGCCCAGCTCGACCTCGCCCTGCTCGTCGTCCCGGCCGAACTGCGGGCGCTCGCCGCCGCCGGCCGCGTCGCCGCCGCGGTCGGCATGGTCGTTCGCGACCTGCGGGTCGCCGTCCGCGGGCCCTACGCGCCCGGCCTGGACGATCAGGAGGTGGCCCGGCTGCTCGGCCTGCCGCTGGCCGGCGAGGTGCCCGTCGAGCCGGGGCTGCTGCGCCCGCAGGGCGGCGCGAAGCCGCCGGGAGCGACCGGACGCGGCCCGCTCGCCCGCTTCTGCACGCAGTTCTGGGAGCGCGCGCTGGTCGAGGCGGGAGGCGCCCGATGACCCTGCCCGGATTCGACCGGGCCGACGGCGCGGCCCTGCTCGACGGCGTCCGCCGCCGGCTCGCCGAGAGCGGTGCCGAACCCACCCCCGCGCGCGTGGCCCAGGCGCTGCGCGAACAGGGCCGGGTGCTCGGCGACGCCGAGATCCTCGGCGCGGCCGCACACCTGCGGTCCGAACTCGTCGGCACCGGCCCCCTGGAGCCGCTGCTCGCCGACCCGGACGTCACCGACGTGCTGGTCTCCGCCCCGGACCGGGTGTGGGTGGACCGTGGCGGCGGCCTGGAGCTGACCCCGGTGACCTTCCCCGACGCGGCGGCCGTACGGCGCCTCGCGCAGCGGCTGGCCGCGGTGGCCGGACGCCGCCTGGACGACGCCCGGCCCTGGGCGGACGCCCGGCTGCCCGACGGCACCCGGCTGCACGCGGTGCTGCCCCCGGTGGCCGTCGGCTGCACCTGCCTGGCACTGCGGGTGGTACGGCCCCGGGCCTTCACCCTGGAGGAACTCGTGGCGGCCGGCACGGTGCCGCCCGGCGGCGACCGGATCCTGCGGGCGCTGCTCGCGGCCCGGCTGTCGTACCTGGTCAGCGGCGGGACCGGGAGCGGCAAGACGACCTTGCTGAGCACCCTGCTCGGGCTCGTCGGACCGGGAGAGCGGATCGTGCTCGCCGAGGACTCGGCCGAGCTGAGGCCGGACCACCCGCACGTCGTCCGGCTGGAGACCCGGCCCGCCAACCAGGAGGGCGCCGGCCTGGTCACCCTGGAGGACCTCGTACGGCAGGCGCTGCGGATGCGGCCGGACCGGCTGGTCGTCGGCGAGGTGCGCGGCCCCGAGGTCGTGCACCTGCTCGCGGCCCTCAACACCGGTCACGAAGGCGGCTGCTGCACGGTCCATGCCAACGCCGCCGCCGACGTGCCGGCCCGGCTGGAGGCGCTGGCCACGGCCGCCGGCCTGGACCGGGCCGCGCTCCACAGCCAGTTGGCGGCTGCCCTCTCCGTGGTGGTGCACCTCGTACGGGACCGGTCCGGGCGGCGCCGGATCGCCGAGGTGCATGTGCTGGAGCGGGACACCAGCGGGCTGGTGCGGACGGTACCGGCGCTGCGCTGGGGCGAGCGGGCGTTCGTGCGGGAGCGGGGGTGGGGGCGGTTGCGGCAGCTGCTGGGTGACTCCGATGAGTGGGAGAGCGAGTGAGGTGCGGGAGCGAGTGGGGTGCGGGAGTGCGTGCGGTGTGGGGAGTGCCTGATGTGCGGGGGCGAGGGGAGCGGTGAGCGACGTGATCGGTGAGACGTCCATGGGAGCCGCGCTGGTCTGTCTCGGTGCGCTGGTCCGGCTGCTGGGCGGGCGGCACTGCGGGATGCGGCGGGCACGGCTGCTGCTGGCCGGCGGCGGGGTGGTGGCGACCGGGCCGCCCGTCTGGGAGCGGGTCCTCGCCGAACTGCGGCGGCGGCGCGGGCAAGGGGGAGCCGAGTGGTGGGCGCTCGTCGCCGGACTGGCGGTCGCCGTGCTGGGCTCCTCGGTGATTCCGGTCGTCGCGGGGGCGGCCGGGGTGCCGGTGCTCCGCCGGATGCGGCTGGCGCGCCAGGCCCGGCAGGCCCGGGAGCGGCGGGCGGACGCGGTGATCGCCCTGTGCGGTGCGCTGGCCGGCGAGGTGCGGGCGGGACGGCAGCCGGGGGAGGCGTTGCTGCGCGCCGCGCGGGACTCCGGCGGACTCGGTGACGCACGGGCCGCCGTGGTGGCGTCGGCGCGGTTCGGCGGGGACGTGCCCGGCGCGCTCGCCGCGG
>NZ_MUMF01000820.1 GCF_002155905.1 Streptomyces tricolor
GACCCAGGAGCTGCCCGGCGAGGCCGACGTCGGCCGACGAAGGCCGCGCCGGGCAGCTCCTGGGTCGCCGCGAAGAGGGTGGGCAGGGCGCCGGCCGTGTCGTCCTGGGCGAGGAACTTGTTGCCGGCCTGCATGAACACCCGGGCGAGCGGGTTCCCGGCCCGGCTCTGGAGGTTGGTGGCCGCCCAGCCGGGGTGGGCCGCCACGGCCCGCACGGCGGACCCGGCCGCGGTCAGGCGCCGCTGCAACTCCAGGGTGAAGAGCAGGTTGGCCAGCTTGGACTGGGCGTAGGCACGGGCGGGGCTGTACTTCCCGCGCAGGTTGACGTCCTCGAAGTGGATCGCCCCGCCCATGCGGTGCGCACTCGACGCCACCGTCACCACCCGGTCGGTCACGTGGGGCAGCAGCAGGTTGGTCAGCGCGAAGTGCCCGAGGTGGTTGGTGCCGAACTGCATCTCGAAGCCCTGCCTGGTGCGCTGCTCCGGCAGCATCATCACGCCCGCGTTGTTGATCAGCAGGTCCAGCGGGCGGTCCCAGCCGGCGGCGAACTCCCGCACCGAGTCCAGATCCGCCAGGTCCAGCCGGCGCACCTCGGTGCTGCCGTTCACCCGCGCCGCGGCGGCGCCGCCCCGGGCGAGGTCCCGTACCGCGAACACCACATGCGCCCCGGCCCCGGCCAGCGCCCGGGCCGCGGCGAAGCCGATGCCGCTGTTGGCGCCGGTGACGACGGCCGTACGGCCGGTCAGGTCGGGGATGCGGGTCGCGTTCCACTTGGCGCGCTTGCCGCGCGTCTCGGTCGTATCAGCCATGCCCTCAATGTAGGCAGCGCCAACAATGCTGTCAACGACAACATCGAGATACGATGATGCGCATGCCCACGAGCCGCCCCTACCACCACGGAGACCTGCGCGCCGCCCTGCTCAAGAGCGCCGAGCGCACGCTGCGCGAGAAGGGGGTCGGCGCACTCTCGCTGCGCGAACTGGCACGGGACACCGGCGTCAGCCACGCCGCCCCGGGCCGGCACTTCAAGGACAAGCAGGCCCTGCTCGACGCCCTGGCGCTGGACGGGTACGAGCGCCTCAACCAGGCCCTGGACGCCGCCGCCGACGGCCCCGGCCTCTCCCTGGAGCAGCGGATCACGGCCCTCGCCCGCGCCTACCTGGGCTTCGCCGTGGAGAACCCCGAACTCCTGGAGCTGATGTTCGCGCGCAAACACGACCCCGACCGCACCGCACAGCTCGCGGCGGCCGTCGACCGCTCCCTCGGCACCTTCACCCGGATGGTCGCGGACGCCCAGCAGCGGGGCGAGATCGTCCCGGGCGACCCCGAGCGCATCACCACCGTCGCCGCCGCGAGCCTGCACGGCCTGGCCGCACTGATCGCCGGCTGCGCGCTCGACGCCGAGGAGACCCTGGCCGGCCTGGACGAGCACATCCACCTGCTCCTGGTCGGCCTGCGCCCGCGCTGACCCCCGCCGCGGGACTCCGCCCACAACGCCCTCCTCGGCGCCGGCAACTGCCGCCGTGGCCCGTTTCCTCGTCCCCCCGTGAGAACATCGACGCGAGAGTTCACCCGACCGGCCGTCAGAAACCGTGCCAGGTCGTAAAGGGGGTCAACGACAGAACCACACGACAGGTTCCGGTCGGATCTCGTTGCCCGGCGTGACCTGCCGTGATACACAGAGTGACCATACGTGCTATTCGTACGAAACCCGCCAGTCAATGACGTCAAGTCGACATACGTTGGCGACGTTGTCGGCGACAATGAGGCCTGACCTCTGCACACCGCAGGGGCACACGCGGAACTACCCACCAGGGGCGGTGACTTACATGCTCTTTGCGGCCGACAAGGGAGACATCAACACCATCATCGGCGGAATCGCTCCGGACTGGGGCCCCTTCGGCAGCCTGGGCAACGAGGCCAAGGTGATGATCGAGGTGGTCATGGCCGTGGCCATCCTCCTCTGCCTCGGCATCGCGGTATGGGGTGCGGCGAAGCAGCGCATCGGCGCCACGGCCCTCCGGGACACCTTCAGCGCGGAACAGGGCAAGGGCCTCATCATCGCCGGTCTCACCGGGGTGTTCATCATCGGCTCCCTCGGCACCCTGTTCACCATCGTGTACGGCATGGCGGTGTAGCCCCGTCCCTCCCGCCCGTCCGTCGTGCCCACCGGCTGAGGTTGCGTTTCCCTGATGTCGAGTCACCACACCGCGCCCGCGCGGGAACCAGCACGGCTACCGTCGTATGTCTACGAGGGTGAGGGAGCGCACACGGCATGAGTCCCGGAGACGAACAGGGCTACACCGAGACGGGCCACACCCACACCCGCCTCCCCGACCCCCGTAGGGGTCGGGGTCGGGGAGGCGGGTGCGGGTGTGGCCCGTCTCGGTGTAGCCCTGTCCGTCTCAGGGACTCACGCCGTGTGCGCTCCCTCACCCTCGTAGACAT
>NZ_MUMF01000821.1 GCF_002155905.1 Streptomyces tricolor
GCGGCTCCTTCCTCGTCTCGCGTGAGGCGGCCCGGGTGATGATCGCGCAGGGGCTGGGCGGCGACATCGTGTACATCGCGTCGAAGAACGCTGTCTTCGCCGGGCCGGACAACATCGCCTACTCCGCGACCAAGGCCGACCAGGCCCATCAAGTGCGGCTGCTGGCCGTCGAGTTGGGCGAGCACGGGATCCGGGTCAACGGCGTCAACCCGGACGGGGTGGTGCGCGGGTCCGGGATCTTCGCGGGCGGCTGGGGGGCGCAGCGGGCCGCGGTGTACGGGGTGCCGGAGGAGAAGCTGGGCGAGTTCTACGCGCAGCGCACGATCCTCAAGCGGGAGGTGCTGCCCGAGCACGTCGCGAACGCGGTGTTCGCGCTGACCGGCGGGGACCTCACCCACACCACCGGGCTGCACGTGCCCGTCGACGCGGGTGTGGCGGCCGCGTTCCTGCGATGAGCGCCGGGGTGAAGTCGTACGCCGCGGTCGACCTCGGTGCCTCCAGCGGGCGGGTGATCGTGGGCCGGGTGGGCCCGGACTCGGTGCAGCTGAGCGAGGCGCACCGGTTCCCCAACCGGCCGGTGCGGGTGCCGGAGGGGCTGCGCTGGGACGTGCTCGCGCTGTACGGCGGGGTCCTGGACGGGCTGCGGGCGGCGGGCCGGGTGGATTCCGTGGGCGTCGACGGCTGGGCCGTCGACTACGGCCTGCTGGACGCCGACNNGGCGGCGGAGCTGTACGCGGCCACCGGCATCCAGTACGCGCCGTTCAACACCCTCTACCAGCTCACCGCCGCCCGCTCGACCGCCCAGTTCGCCCGTGCGCGGCGGGCGCTGCTCGTCCCGGACCTGCTGACGTACTGGCTCACCGGCGAACAGGGCACCGAGCTGACCAACGCCTCCACCACCCAGCTGATCGATCCCCGGACCCGCGACTGGTCGTACGAGGTCGCCGGGCGGCTGGGCGTCGACCTCGGCCTGTTCGCGCCGCTGCGGCAGCCGGGC
>NZ_MUMF01000822.1 GCF_002155905.1 Streptomyces tricolor
CGCCCGCGGGACGCCGTCCAGGCCCGGGCCTTCGCGGCGGCGGCCACGGGCCGCACCCACGCCATCGCCCAACGCCTGCGGCGAGAGCCCTGAGCGGGCCGCCGCCGCGAAGGCCAGGCCCTGGACGACGTCCCGCGGGCGGGTGGGGCGCAGCAGGCCGGCGCGGCGCAGCCGGGCGCGGGCCCACAGGGTGAACGGCAGGACGACCAGGGGTGTGGTCGCGGAGCCGGGGGTGTACCCGCGGACGGCCGCCGCCTGGGCCAGGTGCACGAGGCCGTGCGCGCCGAAGCCGTTCAGCGCGGTCCGGTAGACGGCGGACCGGCCGCCCGTGCGCCACCCGTCGGCCGCCGCCGCGGCGACGACGACCCCCATCGCGGCGACCGCGGTGCCGAACCGGCGCCGGTCCATGCCCGCGAGGCCCCGCCACACCGGCTCGGGCACCCCGGGGAGCCGCCCGCGCAGCTCCGGCAGCCGGGTCCGCAGCCAGCGCTGCACCATGACGACTTCCTCGGTGTCGTGCACCGCCCAGGCGGCCAGCAGCCCCCAAGTGACGGCCCCGGTCACGGCATTCGTCTCGCTTCGCATCGGCGCCCAGTCTGCCAGGGCCGGCCAGGCCGCCGCCGGTCAGCCCGCGAACGGCACCGGCGCCGGGGCGGCGGTCCGCCGGCCGTCGGGGTGCGCCCACAGGCCTTGCGCGGCGAGCCGGGGCAGGACGCCCTCGCCGAACCAGTACGCCTCCTCCAGGTGCGGATAGCCGGAGAGGACGAACTCGTCGATGCCGAGGGCGTGGTACTCCTTGATGCGCTCGACGACCTCGTCGTGGCTGCCGACCAGGGCCGTGCCCGCGCCGCCGCGCACCAGCCCGACGCCGGCCCACAGGTTGGGGTGGATCTCCAGGCTCTCCCGGCTGCCGCCGTGCAGGGCGAGCATGCGCCGCTGCCCCTCCGACTCGCTGCGGGCGAGGCCCTGTTGCACGGCCCGTACGGTCTCCGCGTCGAAGCCGGCGAGCATCCGGTCCGCCTCCGCCCAGGCCTGCGCGGCGGTGTCCCGGGTGATGACGTGCAGCCGGATGCCGAAGCGCGGGGTACGGCCGTGCCGCGCGGCGAGCTTCCGGATCCAGGCGGTCTTCTCGGCGACCTGCGCGGGCGGCTCGCCCCAGGTGAGGTACACGTCGGCGTACCGGGCCGCGACCTCGCCGGCCGCCGGGGAGGAGCCGCCGAAGTACACCTCGGGAACCGGCTCGGGCGGACGGCTGAGCCGCGCCTCCTCGACCCGCAGATGCTCCCCGTGCAGGTCGACGCTCTTGCCGTCCCACAACTCCCGGACGACGGACAGGAATTCGCCGGTACGACGGTAGCGGGCGTCCTTGTCGAGGAAGTCGCCGTAGGCGCGCTGCTCGTGGCTCTCGCCGCCGGTGACGACATTGAGCAGCAGCCGTCCGCCGGTGTGCCGCTGGAAGGTGGACGCCATCTGGGCGGCGAGCGTCGGGGAGAGGAAGCCGGGCCGGAAGGCGACCAGGAACTTCAGCCGCTCGGAGTTCTGGCTGACCATGGCGGTGGTCAGCCACGCGTCCTCGCACCACGCGCCGGTCGGGGTGAGCGCACCGACGAACCCCAGGTCCTCGGCGGCCCGGGCGATCTGGCTCAGATAGGCGACGGTCGGCGGCCGGTCCCGGCCGGAGGCGGTCGCCGGGGTGCCGTGGCCGCCGCCGACGACGTCGCGGCTGTCGCCGTTGGTGGGCAGGAACCAGTGGAAGGTGAGGGACACGTGGGGTCTCCGATCAGAGCAGGCCGTGCCGGGACGGCCGGGTCCCGCCGGGCAGGGGGCGACCGGTGCGCCGGATCCGCGGGCGGACCGGACGTCACCTGGCCGCGGGCACGCGGAACGCGTGCCCGCGGGACGTGCGCGACGCATCCCGGGCAGGCGGAATTCCGCGATCCCGCCGGGAGAAGCGGGACGGAATGCAGGCGTGCCGTCGCCGGGGGGACCCGGAAGGGGGACGTGAAAGCTGCGGGCGGAATCAGACCGCGCGGCGACAGGAGGCGCTGGAGACGCGCGCGAGGTCGACATGGCGTCGCCGCGTGAGGTCCAGTCGCATCAGCATGCCGTCGATCGTGGCAGCAGCCGGTGACAGCCGTCAAGGAAATCCCGGCGGCCTGGTGAGGGTCCCCCGGATTTCACGGCGCTGTCACAGAAAGCCCAGGCTAGCGGCCCCTTGGCGGCCCTCAGGAGCGGCCGTCCTCCTCCTGGCCCTCGACCACCACGAGGAAGGCGTCCGATTTCAGGTCCATGACCACGGTCGCCGGTTCGCCCTCGGCGCGCCGGGCGGCCGCGTACTCCTCCGCGGGCCACGATCCGCGCGGAGCCCCGGCGGGAAAACGTTCCAACACCTTCGTACGCATGACGGCGGCCACCTCCTGCGTCGCTGACCCGGACGGAATGTACGCGTTGTACTGATCCGGCTGCCCCGGATCGGTGGGGACATGTCACCGCACACCCGCACGGCCGCAGGCCTGCTGTCCGGCACACCCGCTGGGCCGCGGCCCGGCACTCCGGCACACCCGCAGCAGCCGTCCTCCGGGTCGCCCGCCTTCCCGCGCGCCCGCCCCCGCCGTTCCGGTGAGGGCCGCGTCCGCCGGCCCGCTCCGGCGGGAAGTCTCCTCAGAAGTCCGGCGAAGAGGGCCTGGCCAGCCGGCCGGTGCAGAGCGCCGCCGACACGAAGGACCTGGGTGCGATGAACCACCACGACCCGACCGACGGGCTCCACTGCCTGGTCACCGGCGCCACGGGCTACATCGGTGGCCGTCTCCTCCCCGAGCTGCTGGCCGCCGGGCACCGGGTGCGCTGCCTCGCCCGCTCCCCCGGCAAGCTGCGCGACCACCCGTGGGCGGGCGCGGTGGAGGAGGTGCGGGGGGACGTCACGGACGCCGCTGCGGTCGCCGAGGCGATGCGGGACATCGACGTGGCCTACTACCTGGTGCACACGCTCGGCAGCGGCAAGGACTTCGAGGAGACCGACCGCCGCGCCGCCCGCGTCTTCGGGCAGCGGGCCGAGGCGGCCGGCGTGCGGCGCATCGTGTACCTCGGCGGTCTCACGCCGCCGGGGGTGCCCGAGGAGCGGCTCTCCCCGCACCTGCGGTCCCGGGCGGAGGTGGGCCGCATCCTGCTGGCCTCGGGCGTACCGACCGCCGTGCTGCGCGCCGCCGTGATCATCGGCTCGGGCTCGGCCTCCTTCGAGATGCTCCGGTACCTCACCGAGCGGCTGCCGGTGATGGTCACCCCCAGCTGGGTGCGCACCCGGATCCAGCCCATCGCCGTGCGGGACGTGCTGCGGCTGCTCGTCGGCGGCGCGGGCCTGCCGGACGGGGTGAACCGGACCTTCGACATCGGCGGTCCGGACGTCCTGACGTACCGGGACATGATGGTCCGCTACGCGCGGGTCGCGGGGCTCCCCCGGCGGCTCATCGTGCCCGTCCCCGTCCTCACCCCCGGCCTGTCCAGCCATTGGGTGGGGCTCGTCACGCCCGTCCCGGCGTCCCTGGCGCGGCCCCTGACCGAGTCGCTGCGGCACGAGGTGGTCTGCCGCGAGCATGACATCGACCGGTACGTGCCCGCGCCGCCCGGGCATCCGCTCGGTTTCGACGAGGCGGTGCGGCTGGCCCTGCGCCAGGTGCGCGCGCGGGTCGCGGGGCTCCCCCGGCGGCTCATCGTGCC
>NZ_MUMF01000823.1 GCF_002155905.1 Streptomyces tricolor
GCACCATGGCGGGCCTGACCGGGGGGTGCACCATGGCGGGCCTGACCCGGGGGTGCGCCCACCTCGGTGGGTCTCATCCGACAGCCCGCCGCGGTGGACCCGGGCCCCGGACGTACGGTCGCGGACGGGGCATACCGTGGCGGTATGGACGACCGCAGTGCTCTCGCCCGGCTGGACCGACGTGTCGCCGACTGCCGGGCCTGTCCCCGGCTGGTCGAGTGGCGTGAGGAGGTGGCCCGTACGAAGCGGGCCGCGTTCGCCGACTGGGAGTACTGGGGGCGGCCGGTGCCCGGCTTCGGCCCGGCTGACGCCCGGCTGCTGATCATCGGGCTGGCCCCGGCGGCGCACGGCGGCAACCGCACCGGCCGCATGTTCACCGGGGACCGTTCGGGAGACGTGCTGTATCAGGCGCTGTACGACGTGGGGCTCGCCTCGCAGCCCACCTCCGTCAGCGCCGACGACGGACTGGAGCTGTACGGCGTGCGGGTCACGGCGCCGGTGCACTGCGCGCCGCCCGCCAACAAGCCGACCCCGGGTGAGCGTGACACCTGCCGTCCCTGGCTGGTCCAGGAGCTGACGCTGCTCCGGCCGACGCTGCGGGCCGCCGTCGTCCTCGGCGCCTTCGGCTGGCAGGCCGCGCTGCCCGCGTTCGCGGAGGCGGGCTGGACCGTGCCCCGCCCCCGCCCGGCCTTCGCCCACGGCGCCCGGGTCGCGCTCGACGGCCTGGACCTGTTCGGCTGCTTCCACGTGAGCCAGCGCAACACCTTCACCGGCCGGCTCACCGCCGGCATGCTGCGCGAGGTGCTGCGCACGGCGGCGGAGGCGGCCGGGCTGCGGTAGACCGGAAGCCGCGGCTCCTCAGCCCGCCCCGGCACCGGCACCCTCATCGGTACCGGGGTCGGCCCGGGGCGCGTCCGTCGGTTCCGATCCGAACAGGTGCTGTACCGTCGAGCGGTAGTTGGCGCGGACGTGGTCGAGGGCGTGGGCGCGGGCCCGGGCCGGGTCGCCGGAGGCGATCGCCTCGTACAACGCGCGGTGTTCGGTGAGGAGTTGGGGCCACTCCTCGTTCCGGCGGGTGAGCCAGCGCAGGCGGCCGTCGACCGGTTCCATGACCGAGATCAGCAGGCCGTTGCCGGCCATGGCGAGGACGCGGTCGTGGAAGCGGGTGTTGATGTCCGTGATCGTCTCGGCGTCCTCCGCCTGCGTCGCGCGGGCCGCCTGGTCGAGCAGGTCCCGCAGCTCGGCCAGTGCCTCGGGGGTCGCGCGGGACGCCGCCAGGCCGGCCGCGTACACCTCCAACGCCTCGCGCAGCTCGAAGAGTTCGCGGACGTCGGCCGGGGTGAGCCGGCGGACGACCGTACGGCGGGCCGACTCGAAGAGGACGAAGCCCTCGGCGACCAGGGCGCGGATCGCCTCCCGCACCGGCACCCGCGAGACGCCGAACCGCTCGGCCAGTTCCCGCTCGACGAGCCGGTCACCGGGGCCGAGGCGCCCCGCGATGATGTCCTCCCGCAGGCTCGCCAGGACGCGCTCGCGCACCGCGCCCAAGGGTTCGGTCTTCGCCCGTCCGGGGCTCGTCGTGCCGCTCATGGGCCCATCTTCGCGGAACACGGGGGTCTTTTACGGGGCCGTAACGGCAACGACATCGGTCCGGACGCTTGACGGCGGCACCATGGCGACAGTTTGGTATACCAAACGGCCGCCGTCCTCCGTCCCCTCGTCCATGGAGGCCCCGTGTCCCTCGCCGACCGCGCCGCAGCCACCGGCGCCCCCGCGTCCGTCCCCGATCCCCGCCTCGTCAACGAGGACCTCGCTCCCGCCCGGCAGCGGAACTGGAAGGTCTTCGACCTGTTCGCCATGTGGATGTCCGACGTCCACAACCTCGGCAACTACACCTTCGCCGCGGGCCTGCTGGTTCTCGGCATGAACGTCTGGCAGGTCTTCACCTCCCTCCTCGTCGGCTTCGTGCTCATCTACTTCGGCATGAACCGGATGGGCCGGATCGGCCAGCGCCACGGCGTGCCGTTCCCGGTCGTCAGCCGCATCAGCTTCGGCGTCTGGGGCGCCAACATCCCGGCGCTGATCCGGGCCGTGATCGCCATCATGTGGTACGGCATACAGACCTATCTGGCCTCCGTCGCCGTCAATGTGATGCTGCTGGCGGCCTGGCCGGGTCTGGAGTCGCTGACGCGTCCCTCCTTCCTCGGCCTGGACGCGCTCGGCTGGATCTCCTTCGTCTCGCTCTGGCTCCTCCAGGCGCTGATCATCAGCCGGGGCATGGAGTCGGTGCGGAAGTTCCAGGACTTCTGCGGTCCGGCGATCTGGCTGGTGATGATCGCGCTGGCGGTGTGGGTGCTGGCCAAGGCCCACTGGAGCATCTCGCTGACCTCCACCCCGCACCCGGTCCCGGCCGGCGAGCAGTGGCGGCAGTGGTTCGGCGCGATCGGGCTGATCCTCGCGACCTACGGCACGCTGATGCTCAACTTCTGCGACTTCTCCCGCTTCGCCCCCGACGACCGGACCGTGAGGCGCGGCAACTTCTGGGGGCTGCCCATCAACTCCACCGCGTTCGTGGTCGTCTCGGTGATCGTCACGGCGGGCTCGCTGGAGGCGTTCGGGCAGGCCATCACCGACCCGGCGGAGCTGGTCGCCAAGGTGGGCGACACCTGGGTGCTGGTCATCGCCGCGCTGACCTTCGCCATCGCCACCATGGGTGTCAACATCGTCGCCAACTTCGTCTCACCGGCGTACGACCTCGCCAACGTCTGGCCGCAGAAGATCACCTTCAAGGTGGGAGGCATGATCAGCACGGTGGCGGCGCTGGTGGTCACCCCCTGGAACCTCTTCTCCAACCCGACCGTCGTCAACTACTTCCTCGGCGGACTCGGCGCCTTCCTCGGTCCGCTGTTCGGCGTGATCATGGTCGACTACTACTGGGTCAAGCGCGGCAGGATCGACGTCGACGCGCTGTTCGACGCCCGGCCCGGCACCCCGTACCACTACCGCGGGGGAGTCAACCCCAAGGCGCTCTGGGCGTTCCTGCCCGCCGCCGCGGTCGCCGCCGTCCTCGCGCTCGTACACAGCTTCAGCGACGTCTCGCCGTACTCCTGGTTCATCGGTACGGCCCTCGCCGCCGGCCTGTACGCGGCGCTGTGCCGCCGGGAGTGCGCGGCGGCGGGACGGGAGGGCTGACGGACATGCGGATCGTCGTCACCAACTGCAACACCACGCCGGAGATGACCGAGGAGATCGTCCGCGGGGCCCGGAGCGCGGCGGGCCCGGGCACCACCGTGGCCGGGCTGACCCCCGCCTGGGGCCCCGAGTCCGCCGAGGGCTGGCTGGACAGCCATCTGTCGGCCGCGGCCGTCCTCGACGCTCTGCGGACATACGGCGGACCGGCCTACGACGCGGTCGTGCTGGCCGGGTTCGGGGAGCACGGCCGGGAAGGTGTACGGGAACTGGTGGACGTACCCGTCGTGGACATCACCGAGGCCGCGGCGCACCTGGCCTGTCTCCTCGGGCGTCGCTACGGCGTCGTCACCACCCTCGACCGGTCCCGCGGCCTGATCGAGGACAGCCTGGAGACCGCGGGCGTGGCCCGCAACTGCGCCGCCGTCGTCGGCACCGGCCTCGGCGTTCTCGACCTCGCCGCGGACCCGGCCCGGACCGAGTCCGCGTTCCTGGCCGCCGCCGAACGCGCCCGCGACGCCGGCGCCGAGGTCCTGGTCCTGGGGTGCGCCGGGATGACGGGACTGGAGCGGACGGTGGGGGAGAAGCTCGGGCTGCCGGTGGTCGACGGCGTCGGGGCGGCGGTCAAGCTCGCGGAGTCGCTGGTGGGGCTGGGACTGACGACGAGCCGCGCCGGCGGCTACGCGAAGCCGCTGCCCAAGGCGAGGGCGTGGGGACGGCCGCCGGGATGAGCCGGAGACGGCGCGGGCGATGACGACTCGGGGCGGGCCAGCCGTAGTGGCGGGGCGGCCGTAGTGGCGGGCGCTCGACCCGGCACAGCCTGCCGCCGACCGCCAGCGGTGTGCGGCCCGGCAGCGGTGTGCGGCCCGGCAGGCCGGCCGGGAGCGTGCTCAAGGACGGCACGGCCGACGTCGCGACCGCGGCCGCTCACGGACGCCAGACGTAACGGACGTCCGGCTCGCGCTCCTCGTTGCCGCTGCCGTCGGTGAACTCGACGGCGGTGAAGCCGTGCCGCTCGTAGAAGCGATGGGCGGGCTTGTTGACCTGGAAGGTCCACAGGGTGAGGCCCCGGGGGCTGCGCTCCTTGGCCAGCGCGACGAACCGGTCCCCGATGCCCCGCCCACGCCACTCGGGATCCAGGTACAGCTGGGACAGCGACTCCCCTTGCAGGACCATCAGGCCGACCACCCCGCTTCCGGCCGCCTCCGCCACCCAGGTCTCCCGCGCGGGCACCACGACCTCCCGGATGTACTCCCGGACCTCGTCGTCGGTGTGCGGCCGGACGACCGTCGGCAGCGCGGCGGCGAAGGACCGCAGATACACGTCGGCGGTGGCGTGCGCGTCCGCCGGCCCGGCACGGCGGAGTACGACCGCTTCCGTCATCGGTCGCCGCCCGCCTGCTCCGGCACCACGGCGGTGGCCGTGATCTCCACCAGCTGACCGGTGTACCCGAGGCAGGCCACGCCGAGCAGCGTGGAGGAGTGCGGACCCGTGCTCAGCCCCGAGGCCCGTACGACCTCCCACACCGAGGTGAGCACCGCGGGCTCGCTGCACACGACGTACACATCCGTCGCCACCACGTGCGCCAAGTCGCTGCCGACAACGCGCAGTTGCTCCCGCAGATTGGCGATCACCTGCTCGGCCTGCCGCACCGGGTCGCCGGGGCCGACGACCGCCCCGTGCTCGTCGAGCGGCACCGCCCCGGCGAGGAACGCGAGCTTCGTGCCGGCCTCGACCACGGAGGCGTGGGAGTAGGTCGGCGGCGGGAAGAGAGCGGGGGCGGTGACGCGCCGGATCATGGCTGCGATTCCTCCAGGGTCGGTGACCAACTGTCCGATGATCGGACACCTGACCCCTGCGCGCACCCGAATTACCCGGGCTGCGGCGGGTGTTCGACCCCCTGGGCCCAGAGAGCATCAGGCGCCTGCCGCGACCGCGCGCGGCGTGCGTGCTCGGACGCCTTCGCCGCTGCGCCCGTCAGCACGGCCGTCCCGGGCACCGCCCCGATCGTCAGCACGGCCGCCCCGGCATCCGGCGCCCGTCATCACTGCCGCCCCGGCCGCCACCGTCCCGATCACCACCCCCGGTGGCGCGCCGTCGTCGTCACCGCTCTCGCCGCCGTCGCCGTCTCCGTCGTCAGCACCCCTCTGGCCTGCGGACCACGGGCGCTCCACTGCGCGGCCCGAGCGGTCGAGTTCCTGCACCGGCACCCGGGTCGCCAGCTCAAGATGGCCGAGGAGATGCGGCGCGGACTCGGCGCCCTGCGGGAGCCGCTGCTGCGGATCACGCAGAGAGGGCTCGGAATTTCGGGAGCGGCCTTCGGCGTGGCTGCGCCAGGCTGAGCGCATGCCGCATTCTTCCGACGCCGACTTCCTCGCCACCACCGCCGACCGCCTGGCCGCCCTGCCCACCGTGCGGGCCGTGGCCCTCGGCGGTTCCCGCGCCGAGGGCACCCACCGCCCCGACAGCGACTGGGACCTGGCCGTCTACTACCGAGGTCCCTTCGACCCGGACGACCTGCGCGCCCTCGGCTGGCCCGGCGAGGTCTCCGAGATCGGCGGCTGGGGCGGCGGAGTGTTCAACGGCGGCGCCTGGCTGACCATCGACGGGCGGCGGGTCGACGTGCACTACCGGGACCTGGACGTCGTCGAGCACGAGCTGGCCGAGGCGGCGGAGGGCCGCTTCCGGGTGGAGCCGCTGCTGTTCCACCTGGCCGGCATCCCCACCTACCTGATCGTGGCCGAACTGGCACTCAATGAGGTCCTGCGCGGCGACCTCCCGCGCCCGGACGGCTACCCGCCGAAGCTCCGCCGCACCGCCTTCGACCGCTGGTCCGGCACCGCCCACGCCACCCTCTCCTACGCCAAGGCCAACCACGCCCCGCACGGCCGCCTCACCGAAACCGCCGGCGCCCTCGCCACAGCCGCCACCCAGTCCGCCCACGCCGTCCTCGCGGCCCGCGGTGAGTGGGTGACGAACGAGAAACGCCTGCTGGAGCGGGCCGGGCTGCGCGGGATCGACACGGTCGTGGCCGGTCTGCGGGCCGAGCCCGGCGCGCTCGCCGCCGCCGTGACCGAAGCCGAGGAGATCATCGCCAGGGCATTGCGTTCATAAAGAAAGCGGCCGTCCCGACACCTTTCATCTGTCTGAAACGTGAGCGCACCGTTCGCACAGGGAACGCGATCTACCGTGGGACCACATCCACCGGCCACCGTCGTCCGAAGGCCCACCCCGCCCTCGTATGAACAGGAGCCCTGTGTCACGGCCCGCCATACCCCTCTGGCTCGCCCATGCCTTCCGTGCCCAGCGCGGTCCCGTGCCCTGGAGCGCGGTCTGCCGGGGCGCGCTCGCCGCCGGGCCGTCGCTGCTCGCCGGGATGCTCGTCGGGCAGACGGCCCTCGGCGTGCTCGCCGCCATCGGTGCCATGCTCGCCGGCATCAACGACCGGCCCGGCAGCCGGCGGGCCTCCGTGCACCGGCTCGGGGTGCCCGCGGCGGCCGGAGCGCTGGGGCTGCTCGTGGGGACGTACGCCGGGCAGGGACTGGCCGCCGTACCGCTGACCCTGGTGCTCACCGCGCTGGGACTGGTCGCCGGCGGCGTCAGCGCCGTCGGGCCCGTCGCCTCCGCCGCCGGCACCCAGCTGCTCGTCGCCGCGGCCGTCGGCGCCGGGATGCCGACCGCCGAGAGCGGCTGGCAGCAGGCCCTGGCCTTCCTGGCCGGCGCCGGCTGGCTGCTGGTGCTGCGCCTCGCCCTGCCCACCCCGGGCTCGCTCGCCGGGGACTTCCGGTTCGACGGGGAACGGCAGGCGGTCGCCGACGTGTACGACGCGATCGCCGCGCTCGTCGCCGCCGTGGGCGGGGAGCACGCCACCGCCCGGCGGGCCGCGCTCACCGCCGCGCTCGACCACGCCCAGGACGCCCTCGCCGGACCCCGGCTGCGCCGCCAGACCGGCTCGGCCGCCGAACGCCGGCTGCACGCCCGGTTCGCGGCGGCCCTGCCCCTCGCCGAGGCCGCCACCGCCCTCTACTGGGCGGGAGAGCCCGTGCCGGCGCGCGCCGCCGAGGGGCCCCGGCGGCTCGCCACCGCCGTCCGCGGCGACACCGGCACCGGCCCGCTGCCCGCCCCGCACCGGTCGGCCCCCGCCCTGCGCGCCCTGGACGACGCGCTGCTGCGCGCCGCCGACGCCTTCGACCGGGGCGACGGCGCCCAGCGCGGACTGCTCGGCCGGCGCCGGGACGTCCGGCACGCGCTGCGGGCCGCACTCGGCGCCGGCGGGCGCGAGTACGGGCTGCGCGTCGCCCTCTGCTTCGGCGCCAGCGCCGCCATCGCCCAGGCCCTGCACCACACCCGCTGGTACGGTCCGCACGCGCACTGGTACTGGCTGCCCGCCACCGCCGTCTTCCTCGTCAAGCCCGACCTCGGCCCGCTCGCCTCGCGCGTGCTGTGCCGGGCCGCCGGAACCGTCCTCGGCGCCCTGGTGTTCGCCGGCTTCGCCGCGCTGCTGCCCCGCCCCGAGGGGCTGATCGCGCTGGTGACGGTGTGCGGCGCCCTCGTACCGGTCGCCACCCGGCACTTCGCGGCGCTCACCGCCGTCGTCACCGTCCTCGTCCTGGCCCTGGTCATGGCCGGCGGGGAGCCGCAGGCCTCGGTCAGCCGGATCGGCGAGACCCTGCTGGCCTGCGCGCTCGTGCTGGTCGTGGGGCATCTGCCGATGCCGGGGCAGCGCGGTGGCGGTGTACGGGCCCGGCTCACGACGGCCGGCCGCGCCGCCCACGCCTACCTCCTCCACGTCCTCGGCGAGTCCGGCGACCGCGCCGAACGGTGGGTGCTGCGCCGGGAGGCCTACCGCGCCCTCGCCGAGGCCCGGACCGCCATCGCGGTCGCCGCCGCCGAATTGCCCGCCCTCGCCCGGCACACCGAGGGCACGGACGCCGTCGCCGAGGCGCTGGAACGGCTCGTGGACACCACCACGGCCTGCGCCGTGCACCTCGACGACACCGGCCGGCTCACCCCCCGGCACCTGCGCCAACTGCGCGAAGCGCTGGGGGAGCTGGAGCGGCGGGGGATGCGGGTACCACTGCCCGCCGCCGCGTGACCGTGCCCGCCTTGGCCGCGCCCGCCCCGGCCGTGCCCGCCTC
>NZ_MUMF01000824.1:0-239 GCF_002155905.1 Streptomyces tricolor
TGGAGCACTTCTGGTGGGGCGCGGTCTTCCTGGTCAACATCCCGCTGATGCTGGTGAGCCTCCCCGTGGGCCGGGCCCTGCTGCCCGAGTCCCGGGGCGACGGCGACGGCCCCTGGGACGTGACCGGCGCGCTGATGGCGGCGGCCGGGCTCTTCGGCGTGGTCCTCGGCGTGAAGCGGCTCGGCGGCGGCGAGGCGGCGGCGAGCCCCGTCACCGTGCTGCCGCTGCTGACCGGCGCG
>NZ_MUMF01000824.1:266-536 GCF_002155905.1 Streptomyces tricolor
TCGGCCTGGAGCTGATCGCCGCGCAGTATCTGCAGCTGGTGCTGGGCCTGTCCCCGCTGGAGACCGGCCTGCGGCTGCTGCCCCTGACCGTCGCGGCCATGGCGGCGGGCCTGGCGGGCGCGCGCATGCTGCGCCGCTTCGGCCCGCGCCGCATGGTGTGCTTCGGCTTCTGTCTGACGGCCGCCGCGGTGCTGACGCTGACCGCGATGGGCGCCGCCGACAACCCGCCGCTGCTGCTGGCCGGCTTCGTGCTGCTCGGCTTCGGCCTGG
>NZ_MUMF01000082.1:0-150 GCF_002155905.1 Streptomyces tricolor
GAGCGGGGCGGGGAGGCCGAGGTGCGGTTCTCCACCACCACCCGGTCGCCCGTCCTCGCGGTGGACGACCCCGGGTACGCGATCCGCACCCGGCTGGTCTTCCCCGCTCACGACGATCCGGCCGACGGGCCCGGCGAGCGCTACGCCTAC
>NZ_MUMF01000082.1:207-2253 GCF_002155905.1 Streptomyces tricolor
GTACGCGCCGGAGGAGGTCGGCTGGCTGCTCCAGGACCTGTCGGCGGTGACCCTGGAGGCGCCGACCGAGGAGCGGGAGGAGGCCATCCAGAGCGGCGGCGCGCACTACGCCGAGTCCCTGCCGGTGGAGTACCAGCCCACCGCGCAGTACCAGGAGCTGTTCCACGCGGCGCTCGACGCGTCGGCCGCCCGGATCGCGCACGCGGTCGGCGCGGTCACCGAGACGGTGATCGCCGAGCGGTCGCCCCGCCCGGTGCTGGTCTCCCTCGCCCGCGCGGGCACCCCGGTCGGCATCCTGATGCGCCGGTGGGCGCAGTTCCGGCACGGCCTGGACCTGCCGCACTACGCCGTGTCGATCGTCCGCGGCCGGGGCATCGACGCCAACGCGCTGCGCTGGCTCGCCGCCCACCACGACCCACGGGACGTCGTCTTCGTCGACGGCTGGACCGGCAAGGGCGCGATCACCCGCGAACTCGCCCAGGCCGTCGCGCAGTTCGAGGCAGCCGAGGGCGTCACCGGGTTCGACCCGGAGATCGCCGTGCTCGCCGACCCCGGTTCCTGCGTGCGCACCTACGGCACCCGGGAGGACTTCCTCATCCCCTCCGCCTGCCTCAACTCGACCGTCTCCGGGCTGATCTCCCGTACGGTCCTGCGGGCCGACCTGGTCGGCCCGCACGACTTCCACGGCGCCAAGTTCTACCGCGAACTGGCCGGCGCCGACGTCTCCGTGGCCTTCCTCGACGCCGTCTCCGCCCGCTTCCCCGAGGTCGCCGACGCCGTCGACGGCGCGGTCAAGGAGCTGCTGGCCGCGGACCGCACCCCGACCTGGGCGGGCTGGCGGGCGGTCGAGCGGATCAGCGAGGAGTACGGCATCCACGACGTCAACCTCGTCAAGCCGGGCGTCGGCGAGACCACCCGGGTGCTGCTGCGCCGGGTGCCCTGGAAGATCCTCGCGCGGGCGGGTGCGGGCGCCGACCTGGACCATGTGCGGCTGCTCGCCGAGCAGCGCGGGGTGCCGGTGGAGGAGGTCGGCGACCTGCCGTACACCTGCGTCGGGCTGATCCACCCCCGGTACACGCGGGGTGCCACGGGAGCCGACGGCAAGGCGGTGAACGTCTGATGCCGGTGCTGGTGGCGAGCGACCTCGACCGTACGCTGATCTACTCCTCGGCGGCCCTCGCGCTGACCATGCCGGACGCGCGGGCGCCCCGGCTGCTGTGCGTGGAGGTGCACGAGGCCAGGCCGCTCTCCTTCATGACGGAGACCGCGGCCCAGCTGCTGACCGACCTCGGCGACGCGGCCGTGTTCGTGCCGACGACGACCCGGACGCGCAAGCAGTACCAGCGCATCAACCTGCCGGGCCCGCCGCCCGCGTACGCGATCTGCGCCAACGGCGGGCATCTGCTGGTGGACGGGGTCACCGACGCCGACTGGCACGCGAGCGTGCTGGCGCGGCTCGCGGACGAGTGCGCGCCGCTGGAGGAGGTCTGCGAGCACCTGCTGCGCTCGGCCGACCCGGTGTGGGTGCGCAAGCACCGGGTCGCCGAGGATCTCTTCGCCTATCTGGTGGTGGAGCGCGAGCTGCTGCCCGAGGACTGGGTGAAGGAGCTGGCGGTGTGGGCGGAGAACCGCGGCTGGACGGTGTCGCTCCAGGGCCGCAAGATCTACGCCGTCCCCAAGCCGCTCACCAAGAGCGCGGCCGTCCGTGAGGTCGCCCGGCGCACCGGCGCGGAGCTGACACTGGCCGCCGGCGACTCCCTCCTCGACGCCGACCTGCTGCTGGCCGCCGACCGGGGCTGGCGCCCCGGCCACGGCGAACTGGCCGACACGGACTGGACGGCCCCGGAGATCACCGCCCTCCCCGAGCGGGGGGTGCTGGCGGGCGAGCGGATCCTGCGGGAGTTCCTGAGAGCGGCACGGCAGCCGGCCTGAAGGGGCGCGGGGAACCGCGCGACAGGCCATGACGGCGCCGCACCCGCCGGACGGCAGGTCCCGGCACCCCCTTAGGCGCAGGCACCTACCCGCAGCACCCGCCCCCGCAGCATC
>NZ_MUMF01000825.1 GCF_002155905.1 Streptomyces tricolor
GGACGGGGGCCGGTGTGAGGGTCGGCGGTTCGGGCGCCGGCGGTTCGGGGAGTGGCGGCGGGACCGGCGGCGGTGTGGGCTCGTCCACGGTGAAGTGGCCGATCGCCCAGTCCTTGAGCATCGGCGGCGGCTTGGGGCAGCCGTCGGGGCCGAGGGTCTTGATCCGGTCGCTCCCCTTCACGCGCCCCTTGCTGAGGTAGTGGCCGGGTGGCCGCTCCACGGTCGCCACGCACCGCGCCGAGCCTCCCGGTTCCAGGCTCGGTACGACGTCGCCGCCGGACCCGCAGACGATGGCGGGCGGCTGGAGGGCCGGGTCGCTGAGCCGGAGGTCGTACACCGTGCGGTTGCCGGTGTTGGTCACGTCGTAGAAGACGGTGGCGCGGCCCAGGGTGAGGGCCCGGCCCAGGGATCCGGCGCCGGTCGTCACCGTCTCGGTCAGGGACAGCGCCCCGCCCACGCCCGCGTACCCGGACCGGGCGACGGCCCGGGACTCCGTGCCGAGGGAGGGAACGCTGCCGACGGCGGTGACGTCGGCGATCCAGGTGCCCGGGCGGGCGGTGGCCCAGGCCGTGCAGGTCGCCGAGTCCAGGCCGCGGAGCATCGGAAGGTGATCGCCGCCGCCGGGGCAGCGGATGTCGGCGTGCGGAAGGCCCGGGTCGTTCACCCGCACGTCGTACAGGTCGGCCCCGGTGCGGTTGATCAGGTGATACGTCTTCACCAGCGGGTGGCCGACGCGGATGCCGGGGTCGGTCGCCCCGGTGCCCGGTCGGGTGTTGACGGCGACCTGGAGGGCGAGCCCGTGGTTTCCCGCGCCGTCGGCGACGGCACGCTGCGCCGGTGCGCCGCACACGGCCATGAGCAGCGGCAACACCGCGGGAAGACGTGTCCGGAGGGTTCGCCCACACCTCCCTGGTAATCCTATGAACACACAAAAAGGACTAACAGAGCGGTCCGGGGGCGGGCTTCGGTCCACGCCGGTCGCCGGGCGCAACCGTACGAAGATCACTCCGGTGGCCGCGCGAGGGGCTCCGCGGGGACCCGGGGCCGCGCCTCGGGCGCCGGGGGCGCTCAGGTGCCGGGCATCAGGCCCGCGGCGAGGGTGGCCCCCAGTTCCCAGCAGGCCTGTGCGCCGGCCTTGCCCGGGTCTCCGGTGACGGTCACCGGCTCGGCCGCCCGGCGCCAGCCGAGGCCGGTGGTGACGGTCTCGACGGCGCGGACGGCGCCGGTGACGTCGTTGCCGCCGTGGACGTAGAAACCGAACGGGCGGCCCCGGGTCTCGTCCAGGCAGGGGTAGTAGATCTGGTCGAAGAAGTGCTTGAGGGCACCGGACATGTAGCCGAGGTTGGCGGGCGTGCCGAGCAGGTAGCCGTCGGCTGCGAGCACGTCGGAGGCGGTGGCCGACAGGGCCGCCCGGCGGACGACGCGCACGCCCTCGATCTCCGGTGCCGTGGCACCGGACACGACGGCTTCGAACAGCGCCTGGCAGTGCGGCGAGGGGGTGTGATGGACGATCAGGAGGGTAGGCACATCCGGCACCCTGCCGTGCGCCGGCCACCCCTGGCAAACGGCGGGCCGCGGCGGGCGCCGCCGAGGAGGACGGGAGGAGTCGAACGTGACCGAGGAGGACGGCCGGCCACCGGCCGCCGTGGTGTTCGACGCACTGGGCCCGGCGTACGAGCGGGCGTTCGCCGGCTCCGCACCGCACCGGGCGTCGCTCGACCGGCTGCTGGAGCTGCTGGCGCCGGGCAGCCGGGTGCTGGACGTGGGCAGCGGCACCGGACGGCCCACCGCGCAGACCCTCGCCGGGGCCGGTCACCGGGTGCTGGGCCTGGACGTCTCGCCGGTCATGGTCGACCTGGCCGCCCGGCAGGTGCCCGCCGCCGAGTTCCGGCTCGCCGACATCCGGGAGACGCCGTTGGCGGACGCCTCGTTCGACGCCGTGTGCGCCTACTTCTCGCTGTTGCAGATGACCCGCGCCGAACAGGCGGCGGTCGTGGCGAAGCTGGCCCGGGCGGTCCGGCCCGGCGGCCTGGTCGCGCTGGCCACCGTGCCGTTGGACGTGGAGGACGTCGAGGCCGTCTTCATGGGGCAGCCGGTCCGGGTGACGAGCTTCGCCGCCGAGGCGTTCACCGGGCTGGTGTCCGGGGCGGGCCTGACCGTGCTGTCCGAGGAGCACGAGGTGTTCACTCCGGCCCATCCCGAGGCCGTACCCGAGCCGCACCTGTTCGTGCTCGCCCGGCGCGGGGCCGACTGACCCGCGGGTCGGTGGGCGACATCACGTTCGGCGTTGTCGGTGCTCTCGGCTACAGTTGCCGCTCCGCATCAAAGGGGAGGCAACAGTGCAGGTCAGGGTGGGGACCGTCGGAGGCCGCATGGTCGTCGCGGCGGCGCTCGCCGCGATGCTCGGCGGCTGCGCGGGGTCGGCGGACGGCGACGGGAAGAAGTCCGCGGGCGCGTCGGCGAG
>NZ_MUMF01000826.1 GCF_002155905.1 Streptomyces tricolor
CCGGCGGGCACCGACCGCGCGTCCTGGTCCTGCGCGCGCTGGGCCTCGGCGACCTGCTGGCCGGCGTGCCCGCGCTGCGCGGCATCCGCCGGGCCTTCCCCGGCCACCGGGTCGTCCTCGCCCAGCCGCGGGGCCTCACCGAACTCGCCCTGGCCACCGGCGCGGTCGGTGCCCGCCGGCCGGCTCGCTCCCGTGCTGATCGCGGTCGGTCACCTCGTACGTCACCTCCGGTGTCCTCCGGTCGGAGCGGGGGCCAGGGCCGCCCGCCGGGCGAGGCCGGTGGTGGAGCGGCCGTCCAGGTAGGGCAGCAGCAGGACCTGGCCGCCCCAGCTCTCCACCAGGGGCTGTTCCGGCAGCCGGGTCCGGGCGTAGTCGCCGCCCTTGGCCCAGATGTGCGGGCGGAGTTCGCCGAGGATGCGTTCGGGGGTGTCCTCGTCGAACACGGCGACGGCGTCCACGCACTCCAGGGCGCGCAGCACCCGCACCCGGTCGGCGGCCGGGACGAGGGGGCGGCCGTCGCCCTTGCGGCGGCGTACCGAGTCGTCGGAGTTGACGCACACGATGAGGCAGTCGCCGGCCCGGCGGGCGGCCTGGAGGAGGGCGACGTGGCCGGCGTGCAGCAGGTCGAAGCAGCCGCCCGCGGCGACGACGGTGCCGCCCGCGGCCCGGACCCGGGCGGCGGTGC
>NZ_MUMF01000827.1 GCF_002155905.1 Streptomyces tricolor
CACCGTGACCGAGGTGTGCCTCGCCGTCGGCTGCACCTCGCTCGGCTCCTTCAGCTCCCGCTTCACCGAGCTGGTCGGCGAGACGCCGAGCGCCTACCGCGCCCGCGACCACGAGGAGAGCGCGGCGATCCCACCCGCCCCCGCCGCCGCCCGTACTGAGGCGGGGCGCGCCCGCCGGATCTAGGGTGAGTCCATGGACGTGAAACTCGCGCAGTGTTTCCTCGCCGTGGACGACCACGACAAGGCCGTCGCCTTCTACCGCGATGTGCTCGGTCTGGAGGTCCGCAACGACGTGGGCTTCGAGGGGATGCGCTGGGTGACCCTGGGCTCCCCGCTCCAGCCGGACGTGGAGATCGTCCTGGAGCCGCCGGACGCGAGCCCGGACGCCTCCCCCGCGGACAAGCAGGCGCTCAACGAACTCCTCGCCAAGGGCCTGCTGCGGGGCGTCATCTTCACCACCCCCGACTGCGACGCGCTCTACGAGCGGGTGCGCCGGTCCGGCGCCGATGTCCTCCAGGAGCCGATGGACCAGCCGTACGGGGTCCGCGACTGCGCCTTCCGGGACCCGGCGGGCAACCAGCTCCGCTTCATCGAACGCCCCACCGCCTGAACTCGCGCCACATCCGCTCCTGTTCGGGGGCCGCCCGGCCTACACTCCCCGGATGACGATCCGCTGGACGTACGCCTTCGCCGACCGCCCCGCCGCACGCCTCGCCGACGCGTGCGCCTTCTGGACGGCCGTCACCGGCACCCGGCTGTCCGCGTTCCGCGGCGACCGCGGCGAGTTCGTGACGCTGCTGCCCGAGGGCGCGGACCCGAGCGGCAAGCTCCAGGGTGTCACCGACGGTGCCGGCGGCGCCCACATCGACCTGTGCACCGAGGACGTACGGGAGTTGACCGGGCGCGCCCGGCAACACGGCGCCGCGCTCGTGGCGGACCACGGCGACTGGGCCGTCCTGCGCTCCCCCGCCGGGCTGTTGTTCTGCGCCGTGCCCTGGCACGGCGAGACGGTACGGCCGCCGGTGGTGTCCGGCAGCCGCCTGGACCAGGTGTGCCTCGACATACCGCCGTCCCGGTACGACTCCGAGTCCGCGTTCTGGGCCGGGCTGACCGGGTGGGAGCGGCTGCCGGGCTCACGGCCGGAGTTCACCGTACTGCGCCCGCCCGCCGGACTCCCGCACCGGCTGCTGCTCCAGCGGCTCGACGAGGACCGCCCGGCCTCCGCGCACCTCGACCTGGCCTGCGCGGACATCCCGGCCGTCCGCGCACGGCACGAGAAGCTGGGTGCCGTGGTGGCGTCGGAGGGCGCCCACTGGACGGTGATGCGCGACCCGGCCGGCGGCCTGTACTGCCTGACCGGCCGCGACCCGGAGACGGGCGGCCTGCCCGGCGTCGGCCCCGCTCGGGGCGCGGCCGACGCCGGGTAGGCGCGCGCCCGCGTCACCCCCAGGTCTCCACGTCCACCACGGCCCCGACCGGTACGGGGCCGTACACGTGCGGGAACTCCTCCCCGCCCGGCTCGGCGGACTCGTACTTCACCGGTACGCCGACCCGGGCCGGGTCCACGACCAGGACGACCAGCTGGTCCGGGCCGTCGTAGCCGCCGTAGAGGAAGTCGGCGATGCGCGGGAGCTGGTCGCGGGTGGAGCACTGGATGAAGCCCTCCTCCTGGAGGGTGCGGCCCCGGGTGGACATCTCGTACGCGCCGCGTGCGCGCGCCGCCTCCCACAGGGAGCGCTCGGTGATGTGGAGGATGTACGGAAGCTTCGGCATACGCCCACGCTACGGCGCCCCGCCCCCTGGCCGGACGGCCCCGGCACCTGGCCCGACGGCCCCTGCTCAGACGCCGCTGTTCTCCGCACCGGCGGATCGGCCGGACTCGGCGGACCGGTCGGCATCGGCGTGGCGGCCGGATCCGGCGGGCCGGCCGGGTCCGGCGTAGGCCGCGCAGCCGGGGTCGTGGCATGGGCCGGGACCCCAGACCGGCACCCAGGCGCCCAGGGTCTTGTGCCGCTTGACGACCGTGTCGACGGCCTGTCCGCAGACCGGACAGACGTGTTTCTCGCTGTCCATGCCCTCAGGGTAGGTCGGCGGCAGCCTCAGCGCTCCCTGCCGTACGTCCGCGCCGGTTCGCCGTTGCCGAAGGAGCGCACGGACTCACAGGTGACGTCCCGGATGCCCGGGCCGGCGGCGGACACCGGCATGCCCTTGCCGCAGACGACGGGGCGGGACTCGATGACCCGCGGACGCGGTCGAGCAGGTCGACCGTGGTGCTCCCCGTTCGGGCCGGGCGAGCCGGTCCCGGTCTCCGGCGGTTCGGTCGTGAGGCCGAGGCGCAGCGGCGCCCCGCACACTGTGGGGATGTGCGGGGCCGCCTGACCGGAGCCCCCGGTGACCGTGCGGGGTCAGGAGCCGCACGGGCCGGGGACTCCGGGTCCTTGTCGGGCGCCGGGAGGGGGCCCTCAGCTGGTGCGCCGGGTCACGAACTCGGCGAGCGCCAGCAGACCGCCCGCCGCCTCCGGGTCGGGGACCGCGCGGGCCAGTTCCTGCATGGCCCGGGCCATCCGGTCGGCCGCCTCGGCCTGCGCCCAGTCCCGGCCGCCGGCCCGCTCCACCGCGAGTGCGATGCGCGCGGTCTCCCCGGCCTCCGCCGCCTCC
>NZ_MUMF01000828.1 GCF_002155905.1 Streptomyces tricolor
CCGCCCTCGTCCCGCACCCGCTCCGGCGCGAACCACAGCCGGATGTTCCGTACGAATTCGCTCACCCGGCCGACCCTACCGGGCGGTCACCGGCCCGCCCGGAACGCCCGCAGCCGCTCGTACGCCGCCAGCCCGTCCGGCACCCACTCCCACGCGTCGAGCCGCTGCTCGACCTCCTCCTCGGTCAGGAAGGCGTGCCACTGGACCTCCTCCGGCTGCGGGCGCACGGGCAGCTCGCAGCGCACCTCGTACACCGCCGACCACCAGCTGTTCCCGGCGCCGTCCTCGTACAGGAACTTGAAGAGGAACGCCGGCCGGGGCAGTCCGCGCACGCCCAGCTCCTCCTCGGCCTCCCGCAGCGCCGCCTCGTCGTACGACTCGCCCGCGCCGACGACCCCGCCGACGAACATGTCGTACAGGGAGGGGAAGACCAGCTTGGTGGCGGTGCGCCGGTGCACGAAGAGCCGGCCGGCCGCGTCCCGGGCCTGGACGAACACGCAGCGGTGGCGCAGCCCGCGCGCGTAGACCTCGCCGCGCGGGTGCCGGGCGACGACCCGGTCGTGCTCGTCGACGATGTCGAGGATCTCCTCAGCAGGGTTCATGCCGGTATCCAAGCAGGGCGCCCTCGGCGGCGCCGGAGGTCCCGGGTGCCTCCGGGCCCTGTGCGCACGCCGCGGAAGTCGGGGCGGGCGGCCCGGAACACGGTGGCATAGGCCAGTGGAAAATTCTCCCGCCCGGCCGCCCCCCGGCCCCGGTCACCTGCACCGGAGCGCTCAAGTACCGCTGCCAGCAGGGAAGTTGAAGTCGATAAGACCGCCGTTCCGCTTGACGCGACCCTTGGCTGAGGGTTTGCTGTGCGTGATCGGTCGATGGCAGCCCGAGAAACAGGAAGCCCCGCGGTGCCCCCTCTCCCGCCTCTGCTCGGCGCTCGCCGCGCCCCCACGGACCCGTCCGGCGCGACCGCCCCGGACGACTCCGGTCCCCTGGACGCCGCCCTCGACGACGTGGAACTGCGCACCGCCCGGGCCGCGCTGGCGCAGGGCCGGCGGCAGGCCGCCCGCTCCCTGCTGGTGCACACCGGCGACGACTGGGACCGCCGCGGCCACCGCCTCACCGTGCTCGCCGAGGACCCCTACGCCGCCGCCTGGGCGAGCGACTGGCTGGCCGCCGAGCCCGGCTCCGCCGACGCCACCGCACTCCTCGCCCTGGCCCTCGTGCACCGCGCGCTGCGCGGCAAGGAGGAACCCGACCGGGCCCGCGAGGCCGGCGACACCGGTCTCTTATA
>NZ_MUMF01000829.1 GCF_002155905.1 Streptomyces tricolor
CGTCGCGGGGCGTGGCACGCGCATCTGCCGCGTTGTCGTCCCTCGCCTTGCAGCTGCACGCACCACGCCCCGCTCGGGCCGGCCGAGAGGCAACGTGCCCCACAGCCGACCTGATCCGGACGCCAGACCCTAGGGGTGTGCGGGCGTCCGGGTTCCCGTTTCGCGGTGCAGGACTTCTCGGAAGGTGTGCGGGGGGCGGCCCGTGACGTCGTGGACGGTGGTGGTGACGCGGTCCTCGGCGCCGTCGGCGATGGCGTGGTCCAGGGACGCCAGCATCGCCGCGAACGCGGCCGGGAGTCCCGCCGTCTCGGTCAGGTGGTCGCGCAGCTGCTCGGTGGTCAGCCGGTGGTGGGTCACGGGGCGGCCGGTGGTCTCCGTGCAGATGCGGGCGATGTCGTCGTAGGAGAGGGTTTCCGGGCCGGTCAGGATCAGGTCGGTGTCCGGGGCCCGGTCGTCGGTCAGGACGGTGGCGGCGACCGCCGCGATGTCGTCGGCGTCGATGAAGCCGACGCGGCCGGTCCCCGTGGCGGAGCGGATGACGCCCTCCTCGCGGATGGCGGTGGCATGGGCGTGGGCGCCGGTGAAGTTCTGCATGAACCATGACGGTCGCAGCACCGCCCATTCCTCGAAGAGCCCCGGCAGCGCCTCGTGCACGGCGCCCACGGCCGGGCCGCCCGCGGCAATGGCCGAGGAGCTGAGGAGCACGGCCCGGCGCACCCCGTGGGCGCGGGCCCGTTCCAGGAAGGGCAGCATGACCGCGGCCGGGGCCGGGTCGCCCACGGGAGGCACCAGGTAGACACGGTCGGCCCCGGTCAGGGCGGGGTCGAAGCTCGCGGGGTCGTACCAGTCGAAGCGGACCGGGTCGGCGCCCGCCACCGGGACCGCGCGGCGCGAGGCGGCCCGCACGGGATGTCCGGCCGCGGCCAGCCGGGCCGCGGTACGGCTGCCGGTGGTGCCGGTCGCGCCGATGACGAGCGTGGTGCCGGAGCCGGTCGCGGGGCTCATCGGGTGCTCCCGGCAAAGTCGGTGGCGGGGTCCTGCAGGGCGAGGGGGTTCCAGTAGTCGCGGTAGGAGGTGATGCGGCCGTCCCGGATCTGGACGACCGCGATGTAGGTCATGTCGAACGGGGCGCCGGTCGCCACCAGCCGGCCGACGCCGCGCATCTCCACCACGATGGTCCCGGGCTCGGTGGTCTCGTGGACGCGCAGCTCGGGGAAGTCGTGCAGGTCGATGTGGTCCGGGTAGTGGCGCATGTAGGCGGCGACGGCCGCCCTGCCCTCCAGCCGCCGGGGCCAGCCGTCCGGCGCGAAGGGGAACTCCATGACACCGTCCTCGGCCCACAGGCCGACCCAGTCCTCGATCTTCTTGTCCAGCAGCAGGCGCAGACCGTGGCGGTAGAGGTCGCCGGGGGCGAGCGGAGCTGTCGCGGGCATGGTGTCTCCGTCCCGTGGAATCTCGTACGATGGCAAATGCGGACCATGGGTCCGCTTCTTGCTTCACCGAAAATACGGACCCCGGGTCCGGATTGCAACCGGGAGACCACTCATGGCCGAGCGCAAGCCGCGCAAGGACGCCGTACGCAACCGCGCGGCGCTCCTCGCCGCCGCCGACGACCTCTTCGCGCGCTGTGCGAACCCCGAGGACGTCACGATGGCCGACGTCGCCGCGGCGGCCGGCGTCGGCAAGGCCTCGCTGTTCCGCGCCTTCGGTGACCGCACCAGCCTGATCCGCGAGCTGTACGAGGCACGCCTCGCGCCGATCGAGCGGGCCGTGACCGAGGGTCCCGCACCGCTCGGGCCCGCCGCGCCCGCGCCGGTCCGCGTCCCCGCCCTGCTGGACGCCCTGCTCGCCTTCAAGCTCGACAACCGGCACCTGGCGCTGGCCCTGGAGGCGACCGGCAGCGACAGCCCCTACCGGACCGACCACTACGACCGCTGGCACCGCCTGCTGCGCGAGGTGCTGGAACAGGTCCCCGGAGTGGACGACGGCGACTTCACCGCGCACGCCCTGCTCGCCGCCGTCCGCGCCGACCTGGTCGAGTACCTGGCCGGCGACCGGGGCCTGGGCGGGGACGAACTGCGGGCCCGGCTCGCGGCCTTCACGGCACGGGTCCTCGGCGCTGCCGGGGCCGACTCGGCGTCGGCAAAGGCACCGGCCGGGCGGGCGTAGCGTAGAGGACATGACGAAGTACGGATCCTTCCCCGGTACGCGTCCCCGACGGTTGCGCACCTCCCCCGTCATGCGCCGCATGGTCGCCGAGACCCGGCTGCACCCCGCCGACCTCATCCTTCCCGCGTTCGTCCGGGAGGGCGTCAGCGAGCCGGTGCCGATCACGGCGATGCCCGGCGTCGTGCAGCACACCCGGGACAGCCTGAAGAAGGCCGCGCTGGAGGCCGTGGAGGCCGGGATCTCCGGGATCATGCTGTTCGGTGTGCCGGAGGAGGCCAAGAAGGACGGCCTCGGCACGGCCGGCACCGACCCGGACGGGATCCTCCAGGTCGCCCTGCGCGACGTCCGGGCCGAGGTCGGCGACGACCTGCTCGTCATGTCCGACCTGTGCCTGGACGAGTTCACCGACCACGGGCACTGCGGCGTGCTGGACGCCGAGGGCCGCGTCGACAACGACGCCACCCTGGAGCGGTACGCCGAGATGGCCCAGGTGCAGGCCGACGCCGGCGCCCACGTCGTCGGACCGAGCGGCATGATGGACGGTCAGATCGGCGTCATCCGTGACGCGCTCGACCAGATCGGCCGCGAGGACGTCGCGATCCTCGCCTACACCGCCAAGTACTCCTCGGCCTTCTACGGCCCGTTCCGGGAGGCCGTGGGCTCGTCGCTGACGGGCGACCGGAAGACGTACCAGCAGGATCCGGCCAACTGGCGCGAGTCCCTGCGGGAGCTGGAGCTGGACCTGGCCGAGGGCGCCGACATGGTGATGGTCAAGCCGGCCGGCCCCTACCTCGACATCCTCGCCCGGGTCGCGGACGCCGTGGACGTGCCCGTCGCCGCCTACCAGATCTCCGGCGAGTACGCGATGATCGAGGCCGCCGCCGAGAAGGGCTGGCTCGACCGGGACCGGGCCGTCTTCGAGACCCTCACCGGCATCAAGCGGGCCGGGGCGCGCACCATCCTCACCTACTGGGCCACCGAGGTGGCCCAGAAGCTGCGCTAGCCGGCGAGGCGTCACCAGTTGCTGATGGCGTCCAGGTCCTGCCGCCAGTACGTCACCTTCAGCGTGCTGTCGTAGTAGACGCCCTTGGCGGGCAGCGACGGGGTCGCGGACGCGCCGCCGCTGCTGTTCGGGGTCATGCCCTGGAAGGCCACCGTCAGCTTGCGGCCCGTCGTGCCGCCGGTGCCGCTGCCGTCGGCGGCCGACAGCAGCACGCCCGCGTACCCGGACTCGCCGGGCGCCAGGCTCACCACGGCCTGCGGCCGGGTGCTCTCGTCGGCCTGCGGCACCCACTGCATCTGGTCGAAGCGGAGCACCGGGTAGTACGGCAGCTCGCAGGTCTTGCCGCCCGTGTTCTTCACGGTGATCAGCATGTGGTTAAGGGGGCGGCTGAGGGGCTGCGCGGTGACGGTGGTGTTCGCCCCGTTGCACAGCACCACCGAGCCGCCGGCCCGCGTGCCGCCGCTGTGGGCGGGAGTGGCGCTCGGCCGGGTGCCGGGGGCGTGGGTACGGGCCGCGGGCGTGCCGGTCGCGGCGCGACCGCCGGTGCCTTCGGCGGCCTCGGGCGTCGTCGACGTGCCCTCGGGGGTCTTCGACGCGGCCGAACCGGCCGTCCCCGACGGGCGGGAGGCACCCTCGTCCTCGGTCCCCGTCCCGCTGCCGCACGCCGTGAGCGCGAGGGCGGCGACGGCGGTGCCGGTGGCGGCGAGCAGACGAATATGGCGCATACGCATAGCAAGTCCTCTTTCGGGCTGGGCCGGTTGGCGTGCTTGGATTGACCACAGCCTGTGGGCCGGCCCGTCCCGGTGGCCAGCAGCCACCGGAGATCCGGGACGCTGGAACGCCCACACAGGCTTTGACCAGCGGAAACGGACTGTCCCTGGAACGCCGGGATGGGACGAGGGGGCGGAGGTACGGTGTCGGACGGCACGGATGGAAGCGGTTTCGCCGAGCTGCTGCGGGAGTTGAAGAACCGCTCCGGGCACAGCTACGGCACGCTCGCCAAGCGGCTCCACATGAGTACGTCGACGCTCCACCGGTACTGCAACGGGGACGCCGTACCGACGGACTACGCGCCCGTGGAGCGCCTCGCGCGACTGTGCAAGGCCACGCCCCGGGAACTCGTGGAGCTCCACCGGAGATGGGTGCTGGCGGACGCGGGCCGGGGGAGGAAGGGGGCGGAACCTGAACCGGCGCGAGACGAACGGGCGTCCGCGCCCGAGCCCGTCTCTGCGCCCGAGCCCGTGCCTGCGCCCGCGCCCGGGCCCGAGCCCGCGTCAGGATCCGAAGCCGCGCCGGAAGCCGAATCCGAAGGCGCGCCGGAAGCCCGGTCCGAAGCCGCGTCGGAAGCCGGGCCCGCGCTCGGGCCCGGGCGCGGGC
>NZ_MUMF01000830.1:0-622 GCF_002155905.1 Streptomyces tricolor
GGCCGGGGCACCGAAGAGCCGACCCGCGAGGCCCTCGCCGCCCTCCGGGACGACCTCGCCCACGCCGTGGCCGAGGCCCGCGAGGCCAGCGGCACGTTCGCGTCCTGACGACCGACGCGGGACGGAGAAGCGAGAAACGGCAGGGGGTCCCCGGAACACTCCGGGGACCCCCTGCCGTCACTCTCCGGGACCGGCTAGAAGTCCTCGTCCAGGTCGACGGTGCCTTCCACGGCGACCTGGTACGAGGACTTCTAGCCGGTCCCGGAGAGTGACGGCAGGGGGTCCCCGGAGTGTTCCGGGGACCCCCTGCCGTTTCTCGCTTCTCCGTCCCGCGTCGGTCGTCAGGACGCGAACGTGCCGCTGGCCTCGCGGGCCTCGGCCACGGCGTGGGCGAGGTCGTCCAGGAGGGCGGCGAGGGCCTCGCGGGTCGGCTCGTCGGTGACCCGGCCGTCGGCGATCTTCAGGGTGGCCTGCGGGATGCGCAGGTCCNNNNGCCGCCGCCGACCAGCCACTCCAGCGCGTTCTTCAGCACACCGGAGGTGCCGTGGGCGTACTCCGGCGTGACGATCAGCAGGGCGTCCGCCGCGCCGACCGCGGCCCGCAGCTCCGCCACCACCTCGGG
>NZ_MUMF01000830.1:662-972 GCF_002155905.1 Streptomyces tricolor
CCGCCGCGCGCAGCACGGCCGCGTTCAGCGACCCGGAGCGCAGACTTCCGCACAGTCCGAGGATCTTCATGCCGATCAGCCTACGTTCCGGAAGGTCACGGGCAGCGAGGAGAGCGCCCGGGAGACGGTGGAGGGGCGGTAGGCGGGCTCGCCGGCCAGGGCCAGGCCGGGCAGCTTCGCGAACACCAGCGGCACCGCGATGCGTGCCTCCAGGCGGGCGAGCGGCGCGCCCAGGCAGTGGTGGATGCCGTGGCCGAAGGCGAGGTGGGCGCGCTCGCCGCGGGTGACGTCGAACGTGTCGCCGCCCGGG
>NZ_MUMF01000831.1 GCF_002155905.1 Streptomyces tricolor
GATGATCGCCAACCTGCGCGACACCACGATCGCCAACAAGGAGCAGGACTGGCTCAAGGGCAACCTGGCCCGGATCTCCGCCCTCATGCAGGGCCGCCGGGACCTGGAGGACGTGGCCTCGCTGATCATGAGCGAGCTGACGCCGGTGGTGTCCGCGCAGCACGGCGCGTTCTTCCTGGCCATGCCGCTCATGGAGGGCAAGGACGTCGGCACCGGCGAGGACGACTACGAACTGCGGATGCTGGGCTCGTACGGCTACTCGATGGGCTCCATGCCGACGTCGTTCCGGCCCGGTGAGGCCCTGATCGGCACGGCCGCCCAGGAGAAGCGCACGATCCTGGTGGACCGGGCGCCCAGCGGCTACCTGAAGATCTCCTCGGGGCTCGGCGAGGCGCCGCCCGCGCAGGTGATCGTGCTGCCGGTGCTGTTCGAGGGCAAGGTGCTCGGCGTGATCGAGCTGGCGTCCTTCACGCCGTTCACGCAGATCCAGAAGGACTTCCTCAACCAGATCGCCGAGATGATCGCGACCAGCGTCAACACCATCTCGGTCAACACCAAGACCGAACAGCTGCTCAAGCAGTCGCAGGAGCTG
>NZ_MUMF01000832.1 GCF_002155905.1 Streptomyces tricolor
CCCGGACACCCCCTCCACCACCCCCCGTCTCTCACTGATCCGCTTCCACGGCCGCAGCCCCCACTGGGGCACGGGCACGAAAGAGGACCGCTTCCGCCACACCTACACCGAGCCGGAACTCAGGTCCTGGCTCCCCCGCATCCGGTCCCTGGCGGCGGCCACGGACGAACTGCACATCCTCTTCAACAACTGCTGCGGCGACGCGGCTGCGAAAGCGGCCGAGACGATGCACGGCCTCCTGGCGACGACGGTCCCGCACCAACGAGGCACCACCACCCGAACGCCCCCCTGACCCGAGGACCGCAGCGGATCCGCACCCGCTCCCCACGGCGGCGTAGAGGAGCCGAAGCGCACCCGCACCCGCCCCCCACGGGAACGGACCGGGACCGCCGGGCCACCCGGGACGACCCGCACCCGCCCCCACGGGACCGGAGCACCCGGGACGACCCGCAGCCGCGCACGGCGGGAAGGGGACGTGCCGGGTTGTGTCCGCCCGCAGCGGCCGGCGAGAACTCCGGCGACGCACCGGAAACAGGGCGCCGGACCGAGGACGGACACTGCCCGGCGCGGCCCCGACCCCACCCCACCGCAGGCGCGACAGCCACCCCTACGCACCCGCACGGGCCGCC